>CBJLAJ010000031.1:0-40319 GCA_966421005.1 uncultured Paraburkholderia sp. | reverse complement strand
CGTTTCTAAGGCGCTCCGATACCGTCGACGAGGATCAAATTGCGGCTGAGCGCCCTGTCGCGCACCGTCAGGGCCGCCGCGTATTCATCCGATTCATACCATTTGCGCGCCTGCTCCACGCTTGGGAATTCGACGATGACGATTGCGCGCGGTTGCCAATCCCCTTCCAGCGCGTCGACGTGGCCACCGCGCACGATGTACCTGCCGCCATACAACGCAATCGATTCAGCGGCACGCGTTCTGTAGGCCTCGAACGCCTCGGCGTCGCGAGGCGAGACATCGGATATCAGATAGGCCGTCATTGGACTCCCGAAAACACTCACCCTCGGCGATCGCGCCGATCACACGGTCAACGCTCAATCCATCACCAGCTTTGCCGGTGAAATCGGCAACGACCGAATGCGCTTGCCTGTCGCCGCGAAAACCGCATTCGCGACGGCCGCGGCCACCCCCGTCGCGCCAAGTTCGCCGATACCTTTTGCGCCGAGCGGACTCGCATGCGGATCGAACTCGTCGACGAAATGGATCTGGATATCGGACGGAATATCGGCATTGACGGGCACCGCCACGCCCGCGAGATCTCGGGACAGCCATCGCCCCAATGTTGGCTCGTAGTGCGTGCCTTCCATCGCCGCCATGCCCCAGCCCCAGATGATTCCGCCGATCATCTGGGCGCGCGCCGTACGCGGATTGATGATGCGCCCCGCGCTATAGCTGCCCACCGCGCGCCGCAGCCGCAGCAAGCCCAGCTCGGGATCGACCGCCACCTCGACAAAGATTGCGCCGAACGTCGAAATGGCGACATCGCTACCGTCGCCGTTCGCATTGAACGGCGCGCCGCCCGGCAAGCTGAACTCGCCGTCGGCCCGGAGCTCCGCTCGTCCGGCGTGGCGCATGAGCTCGAAGATCGACCTTCCCGGTTCGTCGCTGCCGCTACGCCGGATCTGCCCATCTGCCAATTCGGCCTGCGCATCCGGAATACCGGCGAGTTCCGCAAGCTGTGCACGCACGGCCCGCGCCGCGTACAGGACGGAGGCCCCTACACCCATCGTCGATGACGAGCCGTAAGTCGGGCCGCCCTTCGGCAAAGCCGTATCCCCCATCGCAAGCGCTACCTGATCGAGCGGCAAGCCAAGAACGTCCGCCGCGATCTGCGGAAAAATCGTCAATGTGCCGGTGCCGATATCGTGGCAACCCGTTTCGATCGTTGCCCGGCCGCTCGCGTTGAGCCGCACCCGCGCCACGGAGGGGAATCGAAAGCATCCCATCGAGCTTGTCGCCATACCGTGGCCGACGAGCCACGATCCGTCGCGCACCGGCGCGCGCGGACGGTCGTACCAGCCAAAGAGGCGCGCACCTTCCGCGTAGGCCTCGCGCAGTTTTTTCGACGACCATGGCTTGCCGGTCGCCGGGTCCGTCTCCGCATAATTGGCGAGACGAAAGTCGAGCGGGTCCATGCCGACGAGATGGGCCATTTCATCGATGGCACTATCGAGCCCCCAGAGGCCCGGCCCCTCCCAAGGGGCACGCATCGCGGTCGGATGGTTCACGTTTGCATGGCGCACCTTCTGTGTCGTCTGAATAGCGGGGCTCGCGTAGACACCCTGCGACGCAGAAGTTGCATGCTCGACGAATTGCTCCTCGATCGACGTCACATTTTCGACGTCATGGCTCACCGCGCTCAGGCGCCCGTCGGCCCCGACGCCGAGCATCATATGGTGGCGCATGTCCGGCTGATAGCCGACCATCGAATACATCTGAGCGCGGCTCAGCACGAGCTTGATCGGGCGTTGCAGCACGCGGGCGGCCGCGGCGGCTAGCAGTTCATGCGGCCAGACGAAGCCTTTGCAGCCAAACCCTCCCCCGGTGTGGTGACAGATGACGCGCACCTGTTCGGGCGCGATGCCGAACGCCGTGGACAGCACCGATTGTGCGTTGTAACCGTGCTGGACCGTATCGAAGATCGTCAGCTCGTCGCCGTTCCAGACCGCCTGCACGGCTGACGGTTCCATCGGATTGTGATGTCGCGAAGGTTGCAGGTAGTCCGCTTCGTGCCGATGCGTGGCGGTCGATAACCCCTGATGAACGTCGCCTTTCGAAAACTCGGCGGGCGCATAAAGATTTTCGGTTGCGATGACAGCCCGGCCTTCGTTTTGCGCAACGAACGGCGCCACATCGATATCGGCTCGCACGAGTCGCGCCGCCTGCTCGGCTTGTTCGAGGCGTTCGGCGGCGACGATGGCGATCGCCTGACCATGATGGCGAATCGTCGTGTCCTGCATCGGCAACAAGGTGATCGCCGAAGGTGCCGTCACGTTCGCGAAGCGCGGCATGTCGGCAACGGTCAATACGCGAACGACGCCTGGTAGGGATTGCGCCGCGTGCGTGTCGATCTGCCGGATCGTGCCGGCTGCCACAGGCGAGCCGACCAGAACCAGAAAGAGTGCCCCGTCGAGCCGTTGATCGGCCGTATATTTGGCTTGCCCCGTCACTTTGATGCGCCCGTCGGGACGGGGCAGCGCTTCGCCAATGCTCATGCGGCACCTCCTTGGGCGCGTTGCGCCGCCACTTGAAGCGCGCGCCATACGGCGTTACGCGCGATCACGATCTTGTGCGCGTTGTGCGAGAGCGGGCGCGCCGCCGCGAACTCCTCTTCGATGGCCTGCCGCGCTTCGGCAGATGCGGCGGATTTTCCTTGCAGTTTGCGTTCGGCTGCATTCAAGCGCCACGGCCGCATCGCTACCGACCCGAGCGCAATCCTTGCGAGCCGGATCGATCCATCGCCGTCGAATTCCAGCGCCACGGCCGCGGACGCAATCGCAAACTCGTAGGACTCGCGCTCACGGACTTTCAGGTAGATCGAATTCGGCATTGCGCCGGGAAGCTCGATTGCCGTGATCAATTCGTCGTCCTGAATGACGCTGTGTTTTTGGACACTCCGGTCATCGGCCGGCAGAACATGAAACTCGGCGGCGGGAACCCGACGGGTGCCACGTGAGGATGCGATGACGATATTGGCATCCAGCGCTGCCAACGCAACGGCCGGGTCGGATGGCTGAACCGCGACGCAATCCTCGGTCCAGCCGAAGATGGCATGTCTTTCGTTGATACCGTCGCGCGCTGCACAGCCTGAACCCGGTGCGCGTCGATTGCAGGCTAGTACTTCGTCGGAACGGAAGTAAGGGCAGCGCGTCCGCTGCAACAGATTGCCGCCGATGGAAGCGAGATTGCGCAGCTGAGCGGATGCGGCTTTGAGGCACGCTTCGGACAGCGCGGGAAAGTCGTGCGCGACGCGCGGATGCAGTGCAACGTCGTTGAGCGTGGCGAGCGCACCGATGCGTAGCCCGCTTCCGCCAGGAATGGTGTCGATTGCTCTCAGGTTCTGCAGACGCGAAATGTCCACTATGTGAGCGGGCCGCTCGATACCGAGACGCATCCAGTTCAGCAGTTCGGTACCGCCCGCGAGCAGGGCTGTCCGTTCGCCGAACCCGCTTAGTGCATCTTGGAGATCGCTGGCACGCGCATAGGTGAAAGGCTCCATCATTGCCTCCCTTTCATCGCGCTTGCCCCCGCCTTCACGGCATCGACGATCTGCGGGTACGACGAACATCGACACAGATTGCCACTCATCCACTCGCGAATATCGGCATCGCTTTTCGTATGACCTTCCCGCACGCAACAGACGGCGGACATGACTTGCCCCGGCGTGCAAAAGCCGCATTGAAAGGCATCGCAATCGATGAACGCCTGCTGCATCGGATGCAGTGTCTCGCCTTGCGCGAGCCCTTCGATCGTCGTGACCTCGCGCCCATCTGCCTGCGCCGCCAGCACCATGCACGCGTTGACGCGCTGCCCATCGAGATGGACCGTGCACGCGCCGCATTCGCCAAAATTGCAGCCTTTTTTGGTACCCGTGAGACGGAGATGCTCCCGCAGGGCATCGAGCAATGTTGTGCGTGTATCGAGCACACAGCGATGCGGGCAGCCGTTGACGTTCAACGTCAATTCCATCATGTGCGCAGCGTCTGTTGTCTGTGCAGTAGCCACTTCAGTCGTCTCCGTTCGTCGCGTTCTCGTACCGCGCTTAAACCTCCGGCAGCGGGTTCTCAAGATTAGGCGGTGACGGTAGGCGATTCAAGCCGAGGTCCCGGGGAACCTCGCCTGTAGCGGCCCTCTTTCTACGAATTACAGTACTCGATGCGTCACACCTTACCGTTTTCGATCTGGTCGATCAGCGTCTTCAGCAGCGCGATCGCATCGTCGCGCTGGCTTGCGGAGGCGCTTTCCCGTAAAAGCTCACCCTCGTCCCATATTCCGGGCAGATCGGCAAAGTGAGGTTACGGCTGAGCGGTCATCGTCTCGGAACGAAGCGCGGGCCAAAAGTAGAGGGTAGCAACGCCAGGCAATCCCGATACCTTTCGGACGACGGCGGGTTGCCTGCCGCGAAAGCCGAACGCGAGCGACACGACGGGTGTGCCGGGCGGCAGCCTCCTATCGAGCATGGCAGCGAGCTTAGGCATCGGCTTGATCATCAGGTAGCAAGCAACGGCGTCGGCATCGCGCAGGTCGCAATCGAAGAAGTTGCCCCTGCGCAGACGGACGTTGGATAAGTGGCGGGTGCGCAAGCATGCGACCCAGTAGGGGAATGGCGATATTTCGATGCCGTGAATCTGCGCTTCGGGGAAAGCACGCGCCAATGCGCTCACGAGCATGCCCCAGCCACAGCCGAGTTCATAGAGAACCGCCTTGCCCGATACGCCGGCCTCTTTCAGCAAGGCAACCACCTCGGCTGCCTCCGAGCGGCTCGACGACATCGGAACGACGCCTGTCACGAAGTAATAGATCAGCACCGAGAGCGCACCGGTTATGCTGATCGCCAATATGAACATTGCAAAGATGTCAGCTATCGAATGCATGGATGCCAGCCTGAATTCGCTCTACGTCGATACCACCGCCTAAAACCCCACCTTCAACTGAAACCCGATGGTGAAAGGCAGATTATCGGACGGGATGGGCGGCACGAGTATGAAATTCATGCCCACGCGCTTGTATGTCGCCATGACGATCGGGGCGGCCACCGGCCCGACGGTACGATTTGGGCCAATGCCCCAGCGACCGTAGTTGTAGCCCGAAATGATCCCGCCCATGACGGCGAGCCGGACGAATCCCCAATGCGCAAATTCGGGCGCCCACAAGCCCCCGCCGTACCATGACGGACGCGATAGCGAATTCCGGAAACCGCCCGCGGTCAGCGCCCATTGACCGTTGAGCCAGCACTCCACGCCCAACCCCGGATTCACGTCTTCGAACGACTGCTTGGGGCGGATATGGTGGGACGCGATCATGGCGTCGACCCAGACGCCACCGCCGCACCAATCGGCCGCATGGGTCGATGGCGAAATCGCGGCGGCAACGGCGGCTACCGCCGGTAATGTCGCGCGCGCGAGGATTTTTTGCGCATTGCGCGTCGCCGCATTCCAATCATGCATGTCCGCTCCGCTCGCCGGCTCCCCGCCGGCCATGAGTTCTCATTCGTCGGCTTTGCGCCGTCAGCCGCGCACTGTACCGCAATACGCGCGCAAAACGTACAAGACGAGCCGAGGACATACTCGGACGGAAATCGACGGCACACGTACCGCTACGTGTGCCATCACGCGTGAAAGGCAGTCGACCTCAAAGGCCGAGATCGGACAAACCGGGATGATCGTCGGGCCGGCGGCCCAGCGGCCAGCGATACAACCGATCGCTTTCCCGTATCGGAAGATCGTTGATGCAGGCGAATCTGCGCGCCATCAGTCCGTTTTCATCGAATTCCCAATTCTCGTTGCCGTAGGAGCGGAACCAGTTGCCGGAATCGTCGTGCCACTCATAAGCAAATCGCACGGCAATACGGTTGCCGTCGTGCGTCCAAAGTTCCTTGATGAGGCGGTAGTCGAGTTCTTTCGCCCATTTGCGCCGCAAGAACGCGACGATCTCGTCGCGCCCATTGACGAATTCCGCGCGGTTGCGCCAGACGCTCTGCGGTGTATAAGCGAGCGCCACCCGCTCCGGCTCGCGCGTATTCCAGCCGTCTTCCGCGGCACGAACCTTCTGAATTGCGGTTTCGCGAGTAAACGGCGGGAACGGCGGCCGCGATTCGTTCGATTGATTCGGCGCTGACATGGGTTTCTCCTGTACAGAATCAGCCATTGATGGAACGATCATTCTGCCTTGTCAGTTGAGGTTTCGCATATAAGCTATGTCACACCCTATCCTTCATCGTCATCGCAATGAAAGAACCGAAGAGAGCCAGTGCTAAAGCCCTGCGCGCCGTGCTGTTGGCGGCCATCGCCGTGAGCACCGTTTGCCTGCCGGCATGCACGCCGCTGCGTGTGGTGACGCACACCGTCGGTACCGACGAGGCGCGCGTTCCACTTGGTAGCTATGCGCTTGACGCGCATCACTGGAGCATCACGTTCGATGTCGACCATTTGAAATACTCGCGCTTCACGATGCGTTTCGATCGGGCGCAGGGAACGCTCGACTGGAAGCAGGGCGGTATGGAGGCGAGCACGGTGGACGTCTCGATCGACGCATCGAGCGTCGATACCAACGTGCCGCTGTTGGACAAGCTAGTGAAAGGACCGGACATGTTCGACGCGGCCAACCATCCCGCCATCCGCTTCGTCAGTTCGGGTGTGGTGCGCACGGGCAACGCCGAGAGCAGGCTCGAAGGGAATCTGACGATCCGCGGCGTCACACGGCCCGTCACGCTCGATATGAAATTCAATGGCTACGGCGTCGATCCGCTGACCAAAGAAGACAAGCTCGGCTTTTCCGCGCAAGGACATTTCAGCCGTTCGCAGTTTGGACTGGGTACGTGGTACCCAGCGGTAGGCGACGATGTGCGCGTGAGAATCGAAGCGGAATTCGGGCGGCATGCGAACGTCGAGACCCAATAGCAGCCGACGACGAGCTCAGCCGCTCAAGCCTCGGCCCAATCGAGAATCACCTTCCCGCTTTCCCCCGACAGCATCGTGGCGAAGGCCTGCTCGTAGTCAGCCACCGCAAAGCGGTGCGTCAGGATCGGCGATAAATCGAGTCCGCTTTGAAGCATCGCCACCATCTTGTACCAGGTCTCGAACATCTCCCGGCCGTAGATGCCCTTGATCTCGAGTCCCTTGAAAATGACCTGATTCCAGTCGATCGCCGTTTGCGCCGGCGGAATACCGAGTAACGCGACCTTGCCACCGTGATTCATCGCTTCGAGCAAACCCGTGAACGCACTCGGCACGCCGGACATCTCGAGGCCGACATCGAAACCCTCGTGCATATGCAGCTCGGCCATGACGTCTCGTAACGATTCCCGCGCGACATTCACGGCACGTGTTGCGCCCATTTTCCGCGCGAGTGCGAGGCGGTATTCGTTGACATCGGTGATCACGACGTTGCGTGCGCCAACATGCTTCGCAATTGCGGCCGCCATGATGCCGATGGGGCCGGCGCCGGTGATCAGGACATCTTCGCCGACGAGGTTGAACGAAAGTGCCGTGTGCGTCGCATTACCGAACGGATCGAAGATGGCAGCAAGATCGTCCGAGATTTCGTCGGGAATCTTGAACGCGTTGAATGCGGGAATGACGAGAAATTCGGCGAATGCCCCCGGGCGGTTGACGCCGACACCTACGGTATTGCGGCACAAATGTCGTCGACCCGCTCGACAGTTACGGCAAAAGCCGCAGGTGATGTGACCTTCCCCCGAGACGCGATCGCCGATGGAAAAACCGCGCACTTCCTGCCCCATCGCCACGATTTCGCCAACGTATTCGTGGCCGACGTGCATCGGCACCGGAATCGTCTTTTGCGCCCAGTCGTCCCATTTCCATATATGGATATCGGTCCCGCAGATCGCCGTTCGCTTGATGCGGATCATCACATCGTTGTGACCGACCTCGGGTTTTGCCACACGCGTCAGCGCCAAGCCAGGAGCGCGCTCGAGTTTCGCCAGTGCTTTCATTGTTTCGCTCCTTCTTTCAAACGATGCCGAGCGATTTGCCGACCCGCTTGAACGCGTCGACTGCGCGGTCGATCTGCTCGGGCGTGTGCGCCGCGCTCATCTGCGTGCGAATGCGCGCTCGCCCTTTTGGCACCACCGGATAAGAGAAACCGATGACGTAGACGCCTTCTTGCAATAGCGCATCCGCCATGCGAGAAGCGATTTGGGCATCGCCAAGCATGACCGGGATGATCGGATGTTCGCCCGGTACGAGCGCGAAGCCGGCCGAACTCATCGCCTCCCGAAAACGCTCACCATTGGCGCGCACGCGGCGACGCAGTTCGGCGCCTTCGTCGCTTTGCAAGAGATCGAGCACGGCGAGCGACGCCGCAGCGATACTGGGCGCGAGCGTGTTCGAAAAGAGATAGGGGCGCGAGCGTTGCCGCAGGAGCTCGACGATTTCACGGCGTGCCGCCACGTAACCGCCCGACGCTCCGCCGAGCGCCTTGCCGAGCGTACCCGTCAGAATGTCGACGCGGCCCTCGACGCCGCAGTACTCCGGGGTGCCACGTCCATGCTCGCCGACGAAGCCGACCGCATGCGAATCGTCGACCATCACGAGTGCATCGTAGCGATCGGCGAGTTCGCAGATGCCGGCCAGGTTTGCGATGATGCCATCCATCGAAAAGACGCCATCGGTCGCAATCAGCTTGAAGCGCGCCCCGGCCGCATCGGCTTCGCGCAACTTCGCTTCGAGGTCGGCGAGATCGTTGTTCTTGTAACGGTAGCGCTTGGCTTTCGAAAGCCTCACGCCGTCGATGATGCTCGCGTGATTGAGCTCATCGCTGATGATGGCGTCGTTTTCGTCGGTCAGCGTCTCGAACAATCCGCCGTTTGCATCGAAGCAGCTCGAGTAGAGAATCGAATCGTCGGTGCCTAGAAATTCCGACACGGCATGTTCGAGTGTCTTGTGCACTGTCTGCGTGCCGCAAATGAACCGCACCGATGCCATGCCGAAGCCGTCTTTGTCGAGCCCTTCCTTCGCCGCGGCAATCATCCGTGCGTCGTTCGCAAGACCGAGATAGTTGTTCGCGCAGAAATTGAGCACGTCTTCGCCGTTCGCCAGTTGGATGGCCGCGGATTGAGGGCTTGCGATGACACGCTCGGATTTGTAAAAGCCGTCGGCTCGGATCTGATCGATCGTCTTGCGCAAATGGGCACGATAGGTTTCGCGCATCGTTGTTGCTCCTTCCTGTGAGAGTCGGCTCGGATCGCGGCCTCCGGGAAACGCCGGTGGATGCGCTCATTCAGCTGTTATAGTCGGTCATCGCCGATTAGCGGACGATTTCAATTTTTCGAACACAAGTTCGATATATCGAACAAGACTCTAAGCGATCGAAAACCAAATGGCAAGCACCGCCAACCGGCGCGGCCCGCACGCGCCTTCGCGCGCAACGGCGGCTTCGACCGGGAGCGCCGCACCGCCGCGCGTCGGCGAGCAGATCCAGCGGCTCAGAATGGACCGCAAGATGACGCTCGATGACCTGTCGCGCGCGGCCGGCGTATCGAAATCGATGCTCTCCGAGATCGAGCGCGACAAGGCAAACCCCACCATTGCGGTCGCATGGCGGCTGACGAACGCACTCGGCGTCAGCCTCGATCAGCTGTTTGCAGCCCAGAAAACGCCGGAGACAGTCATCGTTGCGGGTCCGCACGACATTCCGACGCTCGACGGACACGAAGCGAAATATCAGCTACGCGTATGGGGCCCGATCGAGCTGGCTGGCAAGTTCGAATGGTATGAATTGACGCTGCAAGCCGGCGGTGCGCTCGTTTCGAATGCTCACGAACCCGGCACGCGGGAGCATCTGACGGTGCTGCAAGGTTCGGTCGAAGTGGAAGTCGACGGCACCGTCAAGCGCCTGAAAGCCGCGGACACCGCGCGCTATGTCGCGGATGTCGCTCACGCCGTGCGCAACGCGGGCAAGAGCGAGGCCAAAGCGCTGCTTGTCGTCATCCACGGATAATGTCGACACTCGCCTGGCTGCAGTCTTTCGTTTTGATACTGTATATTTATACAGCTATCTCGAAAAACGGAACCGGCCATGAGAGAACAAGACCTCGCTGCTTTACGCTTGCAAGCTGCTGCCCGCGACCTCGAACAGATCGTCCGCCACATCGCGGCACGCTATATCGTCCAAGGGGTGCCGCTGACATGGCGCCTGCTTCACGCCATTGAAGCTGAAGCGCTCGCCGACCTCGGTTTCGCGAGCCGGCATGAGGCCTTCATCCTCGAACTGTTCAAGCGCCCCACGGACATCGTCTATCCGGAAACGGACGACCCCGCCACGTTCGGGCGGTCGAACGCGTTGCCGGCCGCGCTCGCATTTGCCGTTGCAGCCTATGAAGATGCGCAGGAAAAATCATGCGCTGCCGACCGCCGCAAACGACCAGATCGGTCGGTTCAAATCGAGACCCCACGCGGGTAATCGGCTCACTCTCTCCCGAAAACGCTCACCCTCAACCATCCCGAAAAGACTCACCTTGAGCTGAGGAAGGCATAAAGGGCATCCGGCAAGCAGTTGATCAGGTTGTCGACGCGGGGCCTTCGCCGTTCACGAAACGGGTCACCGCTTCAAGCCGCGACCGGCCAATGCCCGACGAATGGTCGCATTCCGGGCACTGCAATTCGTAACCGTCGCCGACCTGACCGAGCTCGGGTTCGCCATCCGGACACTTCGGGCACCGCGCGGGCAGCAATACATGTCCGTCGAGCACCGTTCCGAGCGTGGCAAAATGCGCCTCGCTCAGTTGACCGGCCAACGCAAGCGAGCAAATCACATTGGCTAGTTCCGGCGAAACCGCGGAGCGCGCCCGCAGTACTTCCAGCTCACGCGTCAAGGCATCGATTTCATCCGATTGCCCGCGCACTTGTGTTTCGAGGCGATCCGCCTTTCCCTTGGCGGCACTCAATTGCTGAATGAAATCGAATTCCTTTCGGCTTGCATCGCGAATGCCGGCCTGATAGGTGCTGGCCATGCTGCGCAACGAGTCGAGTTCGACGAGCATCGGTTTGACGCGGCGCTCGGCCTCGGCGATCGCGTCTTTGATCTGAGCGGCGTAATGCTCCGCGTTTTGGCGCATCTCGGCATGAAGCGAGTCGATGCGTTCGCGCAATTTTGCGTTCGTCGTTCGCTCGCCCTCGAGCACTTGGCCAAGCTTCTCGTTATCTGCTTGCAGCCGCGCTGCGGCGGCGGACAACGTCTCGTGACTCGATGTGCGCTGCGTCTGCGCACTGGCGGACTCGGCCTCGAGTTCGCGCACGCGTGCCCACGCTGCCTGAGCGTGAGACTCGCTGCGTTGGAGTGCTTCGTTCAGCGTTTCCTGGCGAACCTCGGCGTCCCGCATGCGACGTTGCGCCTCTTCGAGTGTCGTCCGCATTTCCGCACGTTCGGCCTCGAGCATCTTCCTTGCATGGGCGAGTGCCTGCTCGAAGAGCTCGCCCAGCAGTTCCCCAGCTTTATCTTCGAGCGACGGAGGGATCGCTCCTGCGCCGATCCTGACCTTCGACGTCTCGCGGATGCGCTCCCAGAAGTGGTCGATGTCTTTGGGGATGTCGCTTGCGCTGCCGGTTTGCGTCAGCTCGCGCACGGCAGCCATCGAAGGCCGAATGCCCAAATCAAAAAATAACCGCTTGCACGCATGAAGCGACAACTCGCGGCGATGCAGCCCGCGCGCCTTCATCGATTCCAACTCTTGCCGGATGACCTGTTTTTGCTCGTCTAGGATGGACATAGGGGCGATGGCGGGATTCAATTCGTTCGAATCATAACGTATTACGTAGCAACCAATACATCGAGGGGCTGATCTGTCTTTTTTTGGCGACGGGGAAGCTGCTCAGCGTGCCCGAGGTCTTGCTGGATAGGGCTGTGATAGGAAATCCGTGAAACAAAGCGAAGGAGTTCGGGCAAGCTCTTGTTTGTAAAGAGATAACAGGGTGGTGTCCGCCGGAATGCCTATGTTTCACGGAGTGTCCTCTTTTTTGGGGAGGATCTTTCCGAAAAGCACACGACGGTTTTGTTGAGAGTCATAAAAGTAAACACCCTTGAATCTTATTTAAAAACGTTAACGACTTCGGAAACCCTTGTCCCGCATGGGTTTGCGAGGACCAACGTGAGCTTTTGCAGGGGCAATCGTGAGACGTTGCGGGAGCTCAGCGTGATGAGGTTCAGGGACGAGCGTGAGCCGCTGCGGGACAGTTCGTGAGCGGATTCAGGAGCGGGATGAACCGCGCTCTTACGGAAACGTGAGGGTTTTCGGGACCTCGGCGGTAGCCGCTTCAGTCTCCCGGCGGCTCGACTCAAGACGAGCCTCATTCAGCGGGTGAGGTTTTTCGGGAGCGCTGCGAGCCTCAATTTCCTTGCCCGATTCACCCTCTTCGGATGCCAACGTGAGCATACACGGGAGCGATAGCCGATCTCAGGTGAGGCTTTTCGGGAGCAGGTGGCGTTTCGCAACGCAAATTTCGATGAATGGTGAGCTTCTACAGGAGCGTATGGATCGTCTCCCTTCGGCTGAGGGGGCCCGTGCGGTTGCCGGCAGCGGCGGGTTCCTACGGTGAGCGTCTCCGGGACTCATGGTCGGGCGATACGCCGTTGCGGCGGTAATCGTTCGACGGTGGTCGAAGGTGAGTGTCTGCGGGAAGCTTCGGGCGCAGCCCTCTTCTAATGACTGGGAAGTCAGTCATTACTTTCCCGGCAGACCGCGCCAGTGTTGCGTGGTGAGCACTTGTGGGGCTGGCCGATCTGCTCAAAGGTGAGAGTTTGCGGGTGCACAGGCCTAGACGGCGGCGGAGGCAGCTCGTCCGGACGTAAAGCGTTTGAGGTGAGGGAATACAGGGGATGCCGCGATCAAACAGGTTTCTCGAGGAGTTGCCTGTAAGTATCGATAGCGACAGATAAATTTGTGGGGCCGTCGCCTTTAAGTGAGGTTTTACGGGAGCACATATAGCCAGGGGGATGCGAGCGCAATCTCTCGTCAGGGCCGGGCTGAGGTGAGCATTTCCAGGACCATCCTCGAGCTCGTTTTTTCAGCATTGCCGCGACACCCGCATAAGGCGGGCGTCATGCGCCGGGATAGGTGAGGATTTACGGGAAGTGGCGTCGTTATCCGCAGGGCTGAGACCGTGACTGCCGAGTCCCGCGGGCGTGCTCTGCCATGCCAGGCATCGAGCGGCGCTGACCATCTTCGGCGGCGGGCCGATCTTTGATGGCCGGCGTTTGCCGATTGAAATGCGAGCGTGCGCGACGTCGACGATCTGGGGCACATGAGTCATCGCCTCATGCCATCGTGTGCAGCAGGGAGCAACCGCGGTCCGTCGTGAAATCGCGACAATCGATAACGTGAGCTTATTCGGGACGCCGGCGCAGACATTTTTGTGCCGCGCGTCGATCGTCATTTTGCGCTATGCCCCAATGGGCAACGCGCGTTGCCCGACGCGATTTTTCTATCCGGTGAGCCTTTTCGGGATCGGGCCGAGGTGAGGCACCGTTTCTGGGCGGCATTCACCCAACATGGTGAGCGGCCGACTGTAGACGAGGTTCACCGCACTCCGGTATGCTCTTGGCAAATCTCTTCTTGACCGGACGCATGGCAACGAAGCGCGCGAAGAAAACCGATGTGGTGAGTCCAAGCTCCGCTGAGTTGCGCAAAGCGGTCGAGGCCATCGCGATTCAGCCGAAGAGCGGCAAAATCACGCTGCTCACGCGCAAGCTGTTTAACGTCTTGCTCGCCGTTGCGCAGCAGGCGGACGATTCCGGCGATACCTATCGGGCGCTGCTGTCGGACATCGTCGCGAACTCCGCCTTCGACTCGAACGATACAGCCCTTGTCAAAGAACATTTACGTCGCATGGTGTCCGTTCAGGTCGAATGGAGCCAGGGCACGTCGAGCCAGAAGCCCGGGCGCAAGTGGGGTATCTCGACGCTGATTGCCGATGCGGAAATCCTTGAAGATCCCGCCACGCGCCGCGTATGGGTGGAATTTTCGTTCGCTCCGAAGATCAAGAAAAAGCTCCTCGATCCGGTGCAGTATGCACGCCTGAGCCTGCAGTTTCAAAGCCAATTGCGCAGCAGCGCGGGCTTGGCGCTGTACGAGATCTGTGTGCGCTACCTGACGAATCCGAGCCACCTCACGATGCGCGAATCCTGGGCGTGGTGGCGGCCGATTCTTTCCGGTACACCGGATACCGAAGCCGGCGACGAAGCGAAACGCGAGTACAAGTACTTTAAGCGCGACTACCTGCGGCCCGCTATTGCCGAAGTGAATGCGGTGACCAACATCTTCGTCGAACTGATCGAGCATCGCGAAGGCCGCCGAGTCGCGGAAATACAGTTCCGAGTAACCGAGCGCAAACAGCCGATGCTCGCGCTCGATGAGCATCCGAACGTCTTCGACAGCACGCTCGTGGACCGGATGGTAAAGCTCGGCATTCCGCTCAAGGAAGCGCAAACGCTCTACGCCGACAGCGAAGAGAATCGGATACGTGCCGCGCTGCAGATGACGGAGCAACGCATGCGCAGCACCACGCTGCCCCCCGTTCGCAGCGCCGCTGCGTTGTTCAAGGACGCCCTGAAAAAAGGCTATGCGCCCGCGGTGGACATCCCGACGCCGGCCGAAGCGGTGGCCAAAGCTTCGGCTATCTCTGCGCCGACGGACGACCTCAAGGCACGTCTGGTCGATGAGTATGGTGCGTATCGCCGCAAGGAAGCCAAAGCGCTTTACGAGGAGCAAGGCGAGTCCGAACAGGAGCTGGCCCGGCGCTCGTTCGAGGAAGACACCTTGGCTGAGCTAGGTGCGCACATGCGCGACGAATGGCGCCGCCGCGGACTGGGTTCGAAGCTCGTCGAAACGGCGTTTTTCGACTGGCTTGCCAGGAAGACGTGGGGCGAGCCGACGGATGGCGATCTGCTCGCCTTCACGCTGCGCCATTCGCGTGCGACTGCATAGCGTCGCAGCGCTATTTCTCGTCCCCCTACCCGCGCCCTCCTGCTGGCATCGGAGGGCACGCTGCACTACTTTGCGGGTAGCAGAATCGCCTCGAGCTGGAGAAGAATCTCGTCGCGTTTTTCTCGCGCAAGCCCGCGTAGCTTCAATTCGATACGATCATCGCCGTAGGATTTCAACTCTCCTACTGACGCTCCGTCGAGCTTAATCTCCACACGCTGAGCGTAGCGTTGCCGGCCTGCAGGCTTGGAGTTTTCCTGGGGGCTGGTGCGACCTTTGACGATGTCGGCGACTTGGCGTGTGCTCAGATCGTCCGACAGAATCTTGTTGATCAGTCGCAGCGTCGCTTCGACACCTCGCGCCGTATGGTATCGACCGACCTGATAAGCCATGTTCGAGCCGAACCGATCGGGCCTTGAAACCATCTCCTGCATGATCGATTCCGGCAGTTTCGAAAGCGAAAGCGCCACTGCGACGGTCGATTCGTCGAGGCCCAGGTGCTCGGCGAGTTCCTTTTGGCTCTGGAAATGCTTTTCGTCGAGAAAGCGACGCCATACGACAGCATTGTCGAAAACCGTTTGCGAATCGCGCTGGACGTTCAGATCGTAGCCAAGCTTGTAGCTCTGGATACCGACAGGAAGATCGACGACGATCGCTTTGACCGTTTCCTTGTTGGCCTCCTTGAGCGCTCGGACTCGGCGGCCGCCGTCGCTGACAAAGTAGGTGCCCGGGTTGCCGTAGTCGGGTATGACATGGATCGCCTGCTGCTGCCCTTGCTTTGCCAGGTTCACCGCCAGCTCTGCGATCGACGCCTTCAAGTAGAAGTGCCGTGGATTGAACGGGCTCGGCTTGATCGCCTTGAGTTCGAGCTCGATGACTTGTCCAGGGATGTAGCCTTGGGCAATGCGCCAGGAGCGATATTCGGGGGACTCGTTCGCATCGTCATTGTCAGCGGGAGCCGCAATCGAGCTCGTTTTGGGTGTCAGCTTCGGGGATGACGCTCCATCGTTCTTGACGAGGGTATCGATTGCGTTGAGCCGATCCAGCGCCGTGCGCTTTTCGCTGCTCGTGGTATCCGGCCGCGCTTGAAAGCCTTTGGCGAATTGGGACGGTTTCATAGAGGGTCCTTTATGCGCATAAACTCAGGGAAGCAAGGCCGCGATCTCGTCGGCACAAGCGCGAATCTCTGCCGCGGCGAGCTTTGCGCCTCGGTCGTTCATCTGCAATACGGTCTGACCGAGGGCCATTGCCTGCTTGTAGGCCTCCCGCGTTGGAATCTGCGTCTTGAGTAACGGAAAGCCGAGATCTTCCAGCGCGCGCTTGAGCTCGCGCGTCAGCATGCGTTTCTCCTCGGTCTTATTAAGCAGGAACACCGCCTTCAGATCCTCGTTCATCACCTGTGCTTGTTGGACGAGTTTGACCAGCCCGACGCTCGACCAATAATCAGCGGGCGACGACGACGTGGGAATCACTGCGATGGATGCCGCGAGGAGAACGACGCCCGAGACTTTCTCGGTAATAGACGGTGGGCAATCGACGACGATAACGTCGTAGTCTCCGATGAACTTCTTTATCTCGCGATGGATTTGCCCTCCTGCTTCCGCGAGATTGACAACGGGGAACGGAATGCCCATGTCGCCGTCGGACGACGCGCTCGACCAATGGATCAAAGTGTTTTGACCGTCGGCGTCGACGACGAGGACCCGCTTACCTTTTTCGTGGAAGGCTGCACCGAGGTGCATAGCGATGGTGCTTTTGCCGACTCCGCCTTTCTGTTGGGTAACCGCGACGATTTCAGCTGCCAATTTATTCGCTCCTTAACAGGTCGATGAATTCTACCTTGGAGATTTTTTATTTCAATGATTTATGTGGTGCTTTGACGACGGTAGACCGTTTGGCGGATGGGTTTATGCGCATAAACCTCCTCGAGCATTGGTCTGCCCACCGCGGCGGCTTTTCGTTTGACATGCATCGATCGGGATAGCTGAGACTAGTCGCGAGGGCATCTCCATGATGCGAGTTGCAGCATGAACCGGCGGCCGCGTTCCGGTAGGCAGTTCAAGGATGAGTCGTCTGGTCGCTATGGGGCTTCGATGCGCCTGTGCATCACCGAGGGCCTAGTGCTGAATTGATGGCGTTTGCTCGACCATATTGAACGCCTGGCGGACGGTCTCATTCGCGCCTTAGCGAACGAGGGGTCAACAGCGGCGATGGTGGTCGTCGTCGCTGAATAGATGAGACCTACGGTCTACTTTGCAGACCGGCCTGCCGGATTTCGCTAGCGATGTACTCACCAATCGCAAGTTCGTCCGCTGGCGTGTGAAGGACGATGGACAAGGCGCCCGCAGAAGCTGAGGACTTTATGCGCATAAAGCGTCGCCGCAGCTTCTGCGAGCTCACGTAAGAGGCCTGGAAAACTCCGTCACGACGGCTTCTCGAATGTGACCGTCTTCCATCCGAAGCGGGGCTTTGAAAGAGCTTCTTTGCGCGTCCCATCGTTGGCTCACACCTGCGCGCCTCCTGAACGGTGGGCTCTTCGGGGAAGGCACCTTCCAATCCAGCAAGCCGTTCGCCCGCGACGTGTCGGCGCCGCGAGCATCCCACCGCGTTCAGCGTTGAAGGAGAAAAACATATTTCACTCGGCAAAGAGCGATTGCATTTCTAATAACTTCCCTTATACCTGCGCCAACATTGCTGGCCTGTGTGTCGCAATCTCGGTGCGTTTCACCTGCCGGCGCGCCCTCGAACGCAGCTACCGCCGCCATCCCGCGTCTCGTAGAATCACGACCGATTATTTCCAACCTGCAGACGGGAGCCGTTTGTCCATGATCACCATCTACCACAACACGCGCTGCTCGAAGTCGCGTGCCACCTATGAATTGATCGACAGTACGTTGAACACATCGGGCGAAGCGGTGCGTATCGTCGAATACCTCAAGGAACCGCTTGGCGCGGCGGAACTGAAAGCGCTTCATCGCATGCTTGGCGGCAGTGTTCGCGACATGATTCGCGATACGGAGCCCGTATATGGCGAACTCGGACTGGGTGACGCTTCGCTCGACGAAGATGCGCTTTTTGAAGCGCTTGCGGCCCACCCGATTCTGCTCCAGCGGCCCATCGTGGTGCGCAACGGTCGGGCCGTGATCGGCCGGCCACCCGAGGCAGTCCGTACGTTATTCGCTTGATCTCGGTGGCCGGGCCGTCATCGAACCGTCATGGTTGTGACGATCGGTAAGCAGCGAGCGGCAAACCGAAGTTATCCACAGATTCTGTGGAAAAGGTTGTGGAAAGTAGCCCCAAAACCCCCAGCCCGCCGCCATGTGACTGGGCTGCGCATAAATTGGCCGCAGGGTCGGCTCGTCGGCGACTATCATGGAAAGCTCGTCCGCGAAGCACGCGGACGGCGATTCTCAACGTGCAAGGAGCGACTTGATGGCTTATCGAATCGAAGTGGTGGTCGGCAGCCTGCGCCGTGATTCGTTCAACAAGCAGTTGGCGCAAGCGCTTGCCCAGCTCGCCGGCTCGCAGATGACGTTCTCGTACCTGGATATCGGCTCCTTGCCGCTCTATTCGCAGGATTACGATGCGGACTTCCCACAAGCCGCGCGCGACTTCAAGCAGCGAATAGAGGCAGCCGATGGGCTCTTGTTCGTGACGCCCGAGTACAACCGTTCGATGCCCGGCGTACTCAAAAACGCGCTCGATTGGGGCTCGCGTCCGTGGGGGCACAACTCATGGAAGGACAAACCCGCGGCCGTTTGCGGCATTTCTGTTGGCGCGACGGGTACTGCGCTTGCGCAGCAGCATTTGCGCAACGTCCTCGCGTATCTCGACGTGCCCACCCTGGGGCAGCCCGAAATATTCCTCAAGCACACGGAAGGCTTTTTCGATGCTTCGGGCAACATTGCCAACGAAAGCACGCGCAAGTTCCTGCAAGGATTCGTCGATCGCTTCAACGACTGGGTGCAGCGCCACGCGTCGAAGCATTGATCGCCTCGCGGCACCTGGCCGGCTTTTCAGCTGCCGTCGCGCTCGTTGCCGTGAAAATGCTCTTCGTCTTGGAGGTACTCGTCGGGCACCGATGATGGCGAAGCGCTTGGAGCCGATGGGGCGATAGTCTCAGTGGAAGACGGGCCGGCATCTTGCGGCTGCGCCTCATTGCGCCGCGCGGCGAAGACCGCTCCCATACCGGGCGCCGCGCCCGCCGCGACAGCCATCGCAGCGGCTTCGCTCGTGGCCAGGTCGCCGGCTGCCGCCGCGGTGCCGGCAGCGCCCGCAGGCTGCTCTTCGCGCGCAAAGCTGTGAACGTTGCCACGCGTGCTTGCCCCAGTGTTACGCCTGAAGCCGAGCTCCTCGAGCGGCGAGCGTTCCCGCATCGCATCGTCCACCGGAGCCGACCACGTAGCGGCCCGTTCTTCGATGTCCATTGGATTTCGTGCCGCGAGTGCGAGCCGAACGGCCTCACATTGCGCGTCGTCGGCAGTGTCCACGCTCAGCATGACAGCCCCTCGACGCACGGCTTCGGCGTATTGGGCCGTCTCGTGCCGCGGGGGCCCGCTCGCAAAAAGGGACTCGAAGAAGCGCTCGATGCTTGCCAGCAGCCCTTCATCGACATGGGGCGGCTCAACGACTGTCGTGGCGTCTGTGGCGTACGTCGGCTCGCAGCGCGCCTGCAGGGTAATCGAGGTACGGGCGATTCCCGCGGCGACCAATGCGTCGCGAGCTTCTTCGGCCCCGGCGTAGGTGTCGAAAAATGCAATGACCGTGTGTTGCATGATGCGCTCCCCTATTTTAGTCACGGCTGATTGTGGTGTCGCAAATAATGGGCCGGCCCCGTTAGTCCGCTTTGCCTTCAGTCTGCGCATGCTGTTCCCGTTCTCTCTGGATGGTCTGCAGCATTGCGTCGAGCAAAGCGATATCAAAAGGTTTTGACAGCACGCGCACGCGGACATTCCGTGCGCGTTCGAGCTCTTGCGCATAACCCGTGACAAGAATGACGGGAAGCGGGGGCACGAGCGTCTGCGCCGCTTCTGCAAGATCGATGCCGCTGCGACTGCCCGGCATATGAATGTCCGAAATGATCACGTCGAACGCCGCGGACGTTGCACGGTCGATAAGTTGCTGCGCGGCATCGGCGTTGAATACGCAGGTGACTTCATGTCCCATCATGCGCAACAAGGCTTCGGTGCCCGCGGCGACTTCATCGTTGTCTTCGACGAGCAAAATGCGCAGACCGTTTCCGGTCGCCGAACTTCCGGTGCGGGCCGCATCAAGGGGAGGCTCGGCGTTGGGTGTTGCGGTTGAGCGCGGCAAAAAGAGTCGTACTGAAGTACCGACGCCGAGGGTGCTATCGATCGTGGCGAGCCCGCCCGAGCGCTCGCAAAACGCGAAGACTTGCGGCAATCCCAGCCCGGTACCCATCCCGTGCGGTTTCGTCGTATAAAGCGGCTCGAACGCTCTGGACAGCACTTCGGGCGACATTCCGGTTCCGGTGTCGTCGAGCGACACCACCACGAATTCGCCTGTGAGGGCGAATCCGCTTTCCCGCTCGAGGCGGACGTTATGCGCGCGAATCGTGAACTGGCCGCCGTTCGGCATCGCATCGCGCGCATTGACGGCAATGTTGATCAGCGCAAGTTCGAGTTCGGCGATATCGACCTCGATGGGCCAGATGGGGGCCGCGATATCGATGACGAGGCTGACCTTCGCGCCGAGTGAAGCATTCAGAAAATCGCGGCTGGCCGCGATCCAACGCGCCAGGTCGATCGTTTCGCTGCGCAGCGGCTGCTTGCGGGCGACGCCGAGCAGCTGGCGCGTGAGCGATTGGCCGCTCTTGAGCGCACGCTCGATCGCACTCAGTTCGCTTTCGATCTGGACCGCTCCGCGGCGGCGCGCGATCTGGACGTTGGTGGCGACAATCATCAGCAGATTGTTGAAGTCGTGCGCGACAGTACCGACGAGATTGCCCAGCGCTTCCATCTTGCGCGATTGTCGGTACGCCGTTTCGATCGAGCGCCGCATCGAAGCTTCGGCTTGCCAGCGCGTCCACGCTTCTTCTTCCGCCGAAAGACGCCGTAACGATAGCCCGAGCACGAACCACAGGACGATAGAAGGAACGAAGATCGAGACCGCCAGCACCGCGGCACGATGCGACCAGTCGGCCCAGATAGCGGCGCCGCTGTAGGCACAGGAGACATATACCGGATAGGCGCCGACACGCCGGAACGCAAGGATCTCGCCGTTACCCGTCTCCGGTGAATGGCCGACCCGGATCACGCCCGCCTTGGTGCCGGCCGCGAGCGCCGAAGCGAACGCCGGCGGCGTTGCGCCATCGCCGCTGGGCGGCGGCGGGTAGGACGCCAGCACGGCGCCATCCGAGCGCATCAGCGAGATCCTCAGCGCACGGCGTTCCGAACCGAGCAATTCGCGGTAAAACGATTCGAAGTAAGAACGCCGCAGCGCGACCGACACGAGGCCGCCGAATGTGCCGTCGGGCCGGTGCCGGGCAATGCCGGTGTTGAATACGGCCTCGCCGCTGCCGGCATGCCAGACCATCACCTTCGAAACATGCTCGAGAATTTGTCCGCCCCGTATGCCGACGAAATCGTCGCGCCCTGCGATCGAGGCAAGCGGCGCCGGATAATAGCGGCTGTTCGCAAGGAGCAACCCATCGGGACCGAAGATTGAAATCGAGGCGACCTGCGGATAGCCGCCGCCAATCTTCACGAGGCTGTCGTGGATATACGCGCCGCGGGCGCGAACCTCGTCGTCATCGAGTCCGCGCACGAGGTCGTCCACGCGCTCATCGAGCGTTTCGTTCAGATCGAACACCTTGAGCGCGTGCTCGTCCGCGATTCGCACCGTGCGGACCGCGGCGTCGGTCGCGCTGGCGACGCGGGCGCGGAAATCCGAATAGGCCATGGCCGCCGCATAGATGCACGGGAGAACGATCGCAGCGCCAAGCAGGACGATCAGCGTGGTGCGCCGGGCCGCGTAGTCGGGCTCCGGCACCGACGGGTACGGTGACTCTTCCTGCCAGCTCGAAGGCATCGGGTCCGCTGCCGGTGCATCGCGCCGCCGGTGACGCGTCATGGTCGGGGAATCCAAAAAGGGATGGGTTGCCTGAATTCAATCATAAGCGACTTGAATCGTTGCCTGATGCGTCCTCGATTACATTGTGAGGCCCATCGCCCAATCGGATGCACCAAAACAGCGACGAAATCCGAAGCGCAAACGTACACAAAAGAATAATCGACGCAGTATCGGGGAAATATATCTGTTTTGTTTCTTCACATCGATAATTGCTGCGACGTTTCATTGTCCTGTCGAAACTGCGGGAGTTGATTTTCCGTCTGTTTGCCAAGAGAATTTGACTCACTTTTACGAGAAAACACGTGTCCTGCGGGGGGGACGCACCTGTGAAGCATGCCTGCTTCGCCGCGAGATGACGCGCGCGAAGCGGCCGCGACGCACGTTTTTCGGTCTGTCCGGAAAGCGCATGACTCGCCGCATCGCGCGCTTACAGCCTGCCGCCTGCCACCTTCAGCTCGCCCTCTCGCTAAAGAAGGTTCCCGAGCCGCCGTTAACTCGGTGTAGATTGATCCGCTTTTTCGTCACGCCTGCCATGCCCTTGCCGATTGTGATCGCCGATGATTCCCTGCTTGCTCGCAAGGTTCTGACGAAAGCCTTGCCGGACGACTGGGACGTCGACATCGCCTACGCGTCGAATGGCCGTGAGGCGCTCGCGCTTTATCGGGCGGGTAAAGCGTCGGTCATGTTCCTCGATCTCACGATGCCTGACATGAACGGCTATCAGGTACTCGAGGCCCTGCGGCACGAGGATCTCAATACCTTCGTGATCGTCGTGTCGGCAGACGTGCAACCCCTCGCGCAGGAGCGCGTTCGCGCGCTCGGCGCTGCCGCGTTCGTCGCCAAGCCCGTGACCTCGGAGGCCTTGCTGCCGATCCTCAAGGAGTACGGCTTGTATGCGTGAGACCGTCCTGACCGAAGACCAGCGCGACGCACTGCAGGAAATCGCCAATCTGGCGATGGGCCAGGCCGCCACGCGCCTCGCGAGCCTGCTCGATACGTTCATCGAGCTGTCCGTGCCGCGGGTGAGGGTGGTGCGTGTCGAGGATGCCGCGCGCACGCTGCGCGATATGACCGGTATCGACGAACATGTCATCGCCGTACGCCAGGGCTTCCGGTCGGACATCAAGGGCGAGGCACTCGTCATTTGCCGCAGCAGCGGTGTCGGCAATCTGTGCGCGCTCGTCAACGATCCGTACGTCCACTCCGCCTATGAGTCGGTCAGCCAGACCGAGTTGATGTTCGATGTCGCGAACGTGCTGACCGGCGCATGCGTGTCGTGCATGATGAACCAGCTGGATCGCACGCCGATCTTCTCGGCACCCGGGCTGCTTGGCGAAAAGCTCGCGCTCGAAGACGTCTTTCAGGCCGACGTGCTCGCCTGGCGAATCGCGCTGCTGCTCGAAGTCAATTTCTCGCTCGAGGACAAGACCTTCCGCGCCCATCTCATCATGCTGATGGCCGAAGACTCCATTCGCCGCATGAACGAGGCGCTCAATGCGATTCTATCCAGCCTATGAACCAAGCGATGGAGCAATCTCTCAGCGATCTCGTCATCGAGCGGGTGGGCTTCGGCATTTTCGTGCTCGACCGCTCGATGAAGGTGTTGATGTGGAATCGCTTCATGCAGGACCACAGCGGATTGTCGGCGGAGCAGGTCGTCGGCAAGTCGATCTTCGATAGCTTTCCCGAGTTGCCGCGCGTCTGGCTCACGCGCAAGGTCGAGAGCGTATTCCAGCTCGGCAGCTTCGCTTTCAGCTCGTGGGAACAGCGGCCCTATCTCTTCAAATTCGATCACGACCGGCCGATCACCGGCGGGGTCGACTTCATGCAGCAGGATTGCACGTTCATGCCGCTCACACGCGGGCGCGAAGTCGTCGCCGTCTGTGTGACGATTTCCGATGTCACCCATGTGAGCGTGATGCAGCGCGAGCGCGAGGAGGCCGTCGTCAAGCTGCGCGAGTACGCGAATCGCGATGGTCTGACCGGCATCGCGAACCGGCGGTTTTTCGAGGGGCGGCTGCGCGATGAGTTCGCGCGCTGGCAACGCTATGGCGGCGAGCTTTCCGTGCTGTTGTTCGATCTCGATCATTTCAAGGACATCAACGACCGGTTCGGTCACGCGGTCGGCGATACCGTGCTGCGCGTGATGGCGCAGCGGGTGGCCGATGCGGTGCGGGCGCAGGATATCTTCGGCCGCTTCGGCGGCGAGGAATTCGCACTGCTTTTGCCCTGCACGCCGCTTGCCGATGCCATGATCGTCGCCGAGAAAATCCGTACCACGATCTGCGATACGCCCGTGGAGGCGGAGGGTATGCGGGTGCCCGTGACAGCCAGCGTCGGCGGTGCTGCCGCGCGCCCCGGTCTGCCGGGCTACGAAGTCCTCATCAACGAGGCGGATGCGGCGCTTTACAGCGCGAAGCGGCAAGGGCGCAACCGCTCGGTCGCGCTGGCCTGACCTACCCCAAAAAATTGATATACTTTGGCGCGTTTCCGGCACTCCCGCCGGCGCATTGCGGCTGACTCGCGCGGGCCGATGACGCCGCGCGTTGCCCGAAACGGCATGCCGCGTGGGATATCGACTTTCAATCGCCCGGGAGGGCGCCACAGCGGAGTTCGCCTTGGCTGTTTCAAATCTCGTCGTGGACGAATCCGAAACCGACGCCGCCGCCGTCACTTCGAGCAGCTCGTTTTATCTCGCGATGCGCATTTTGCCGGCGCCGCAACGCGATGCGATGTATCAGGTCTACGCGTTTTGCAGAGCGGTCGACGACATCGCGGATAGCGACGCCCCGCGCGCGGAACGCAGTGCCGGGCTCGCACGGTGGCGCAACGATATCGATGCCTGTTACGCGGGCACGCCGCGTCCGTCTCTGGCCGCGTTGACGCGTCATATCCGCACGTTCGACCTGCAACGCGAGGATTTTCACGCGATGATCGACGGCATGGCAATGGATGCGGCCGCCGATATCTGCGCGCCCGACGAAGCCACGCTCGATCTTTACTGCGACCGCGTCGCGAGCGCGGCGGGCCGACTGTCGGTGCGGATCTTCGGAATGGAGGAGGAGCCGGGACGCGCTCTGTCGTACCATCTGGGCCGTGCGCTGCAGTTGACGAACATCTTGCGCGATATCGACGAAGACGCCGCAATCAATCGCTGCTATTTGCCGCGCGAGCTACTGGCGCGCGAAGGCATTGCGGCAACGAATCCGCTCGCGATCGCCGACGATCCGTCGCTGCCGCGGGTCTGCGCGACGCTGGCCGAGCGTGCGCTCGACCACTTCGGCAAAGCCGATGCGATCATGGACGCCGCCCCCAAGAAGGTCGTGCGTGCGCCCCGCATCATGTCGGGCGTCTACCGCTTCCTGCTCGAACGCACGCTCGAGCGCGGGTTCGATGTACCGCGCACGCCGGTGAGCAAGCCGCGCTTGCGGCTCATGTGGATAGTGGCACGTTACGCATTGTTCTGAGTTCGGGCGGACGAAAGCCATAACGCGCAAGCCACCACGTGCCAAGGGCGCGACATGGGCGCTTTTCAATCAAATGTATGACATGCCGATGAACGATTTTTCCGCAGCACATGCCGCCGTGGCCGCGCTCGATGCCACACGCGCGGCATCCGGGGATGAGGCGCTCGAGATGGCGATCTCGCGCGCGACCGATGCCATCGTCGCCGACCAGCGCGCTGACGGTCATTGGGTCTACGAGCTCGAAGCCGATGCGACGATTCCGGCCGAATACATTCTGCTCGTCCACTATCTTGGCGAGACGCCGAACGCAGCGCTCGAACGCAAGATCGTGCGTTACTTGCGCCGTATTCAGCTCGACGACGGCGGTTGGCCGCTTTTCACCGACGGCGCGCTCGATGTCAGTGCCAGCGTGAAAGCTTATTTCGCGCTGAAAATGGCCGGCGAGCCCGAGAGCGCCGATCACATGCAGCGTGCGCGTCGCGCGATTCTCGCCGCGGGTGGGGCCGAGGCCGTCAACGTCTTCACGCGCATTTTGCTTGCGCTTTATGGCGTGATGCCCTGGCGCGCCGTGCCGATGATGCCCGTCGAAATTGCGCTGCTGCCGCAGTGGTTCCCGTTTCATCTGTCCAAGGTCTCGTATTGGGCCCGCACGGTGATCGTGCCGCTGCTCGTACTCAACGCGCGGCGTCCGAAAGCGCGCAATCCGCGCGGCGTCGGTATCGACGAACTGTTTCACGGCGCTCCCGGCGACGCGGGACTGTTGCCGCGGGCACCGCACCAAAGCAAAGGTTGGTTCGCCCTCTTTCGCGCAGCGGACAGCGTGCTGCGCGCGGTCGACCGGTTTTTTCCGAAGGCCACCCGGGAGCGTTCGATCGAGGCGGCTGTCGCGTTCGTCGATGAGCGCCTGAACGGCGAAGACGGGCTCGGCGCCATCTTTCCGGCGATGGCGAACGCCGTCATGATGTATGACACGCTCGGCTATCCGCCCGATCATCCGAACCGTGCCATCGCGCGGGCCTCGATCGAGAAGCTGCTCGTGATCGGTGACGACGAGGCGTACTGCCAGCCATGTCTGTCACCGGTGTGGGACACCTCGCTCGCGGCACATGCGCTGCTGGAGACGGAGCTGCCGCGCGCCGAACAGGCCGCGTTGCGCGGCATCCAGTGGCTGCGCCCGCTGCAGATTCTCGATGTGCGGGGCGATTGGATTTCGCGTCGGCCGAACGTGCGGCCCGGCGGATGGGCGTTCCAATACGCGAACCCCCACTATCCGGACGTCGACGACACGGCTGTCGTGGCCATGGCGATGGAGCGCGCGGCCAGGCTCACGGGCTCGAACGTGGACCGCGAGGCGATCGCGCGGGCACGCGAATGGGTGGTCGGCATGCAGAGCAGCAACGGTGGATGGGGTGCTTTCGAGCCGGAAAACACGCATTACCACCTCAACAACATCCCCTTCTCCGATCACGGGGCCTTGCTCGATCCGCCCACCGCCGACGTATCGGGCCGCTGCCTTTCGATGCTCGCGCAACTAGGCGAGTTGCCGGCCGCGAGTGAACCCGCCCGGCGCGCCTACGACTATCTGCTCGATGAGCAGGAAGACGACGGCAGCTGGTACGGACGCTGGGGCATGAATTACATCTACGGCACCTGGACGGCGTTATGCGCGCTCAATGCGGCAGGCTTGTCGCACGAGGATGCACGGATGCGCCGCGCCGTGGAATGGCTTGTGGCAATCCAGAACGACGATGGTGGCTGGGGCGAGGATGGCACGAGCTACAAGCTCGACTATCGCGGTTACGAGCGTGCTACCAGTACGGCCTCGCAAACGGCTTGGGCGCTGCTCGGACTGATGGCGGCCGGCGCGGTCGCACATCCCGCGGTTGAACGCGGGGTAGCCTATTTGCAGCGCACGCAGCAAGAGCACGGTTTGTGGGACGAGACGCGTTTCACCGCGACAGGGTTTCCACGCGTCTTTTATCTTCGCTATCACGGCTACCGCAAGTTCTTTCCGCTGTGGGCGCTTGCCCGCTATCGGAACCTCGTGCGCGGCCGGCAGGTGCGCGTATCCGTCGGCATGTGACGATGGGTCTACATGCGGCGGCGCCCGTGATCGCCGTGACGGGCATGGCTTTCGAAGCGCGCATCGCGCGCGGCGACGGCGTGCAAGCGGTATACGCGGCCCGCAGCGATCTGCTCGAACGCGCACTGGCGGCGGCATTGGCGCGCGGTGCATCGGGCGTCATCAGCTTCGGTACCGCGGGCGGTCTTGCGGCCGGCCTCGGGGCCGGTACGCTGATCGTTGCCGACGCCATCGATGGTCCCGAGGGACGCATCCCGACCGATCCCACCTGGCGCGAACGCATCGTCTCGATGCTCGCCGCCGCACCGCTCGACGCGCCATGGCAGTGTGGCGTGCTCGCGGGCGTCACCGCGCCGCTGACGGGCATCGAACAGAAAGCTGCGCTGAACCGGGCCCGCGGCGCATTGGCCGTGGATATGGAATCTCATATGGCGGCGGCGATGGCGCAAGCGCACGGCCTGCCGTTCGTGGCCTGCCGGGCGATCGTCGACCCGGCTTGGCGGGCGTTGCCCGAGGCCGCCATTGCGGGCCTGCGCGACGATGGGACGACGGCGCTCATGCCGATTCTCGCCTCGCTCGCACGCGCGCCATCGCAGCTCGGCGCGATGATCCGGCTGGCCGGCGATGCGCGCGCCGCACGCGCGACGCTGACTCGAGCGCGCCGCACTCTCGGGCCGGCATTCGCTCGGCCCTGATTTCCCATCGATCCTTTCGTCGAGTCTCGTCGTGCCGCGTTATTTAGATTGCGGCGCGCTGGCTGGCGCCGCGGGCTCGGGTGTGCCAATTGCTGGCGCGGGCGGCGATGGCAGGACGGGCACGGCGCCGCTCGCGGCAGCGGGTGTGGCCGCCGTTCCGCTCGAATCGCTTTCGCCCTCGTCGCCATAGTTCGGCAGCGCGGGCGTTGCCGCCGCGCCGCCCGTATTCAGCCGCGAACGCCTTTGTTGAAGATAAGCGTCGCGAACGAACGAGTACTTGTCGAGCGCCGCCTGTTCGAGGATGTTCGTTGCGCCGAGCATATCGGAGCGGACGCTCACGAATTGCAGGATGTAAAGCGGGGTCCGCGCCGCAGGCTCGATATAGTTCAGCGGATTGAAGCGGACATCGACAGCCAGTCCGACGCTGTCGCGAAACGTACTCGGGCCGAAAACTGGCAAAACGAGATAAGGTCCGGATGGGACGCCCCAGCGCCCGAGCGTCAACCCGAAATCCTGATGATGCTTGGGCAGCCGGGCGAGCGTTGCGAAATCGATGAGGCCGCCCACGCCGAACGTCGTGTTCATCGCAAAGCGAATCAGGTCCGAAGTCGCATCGGTGATTCTCAGCTGAAGCAATTCGTTGGCGACGTTGCTCAAATCGCCGAGATTCGAGAAAAAATTGCTGATGGCTGTGCGCAGCGGATGCGGCGTGATCTTTTGATAGCCCTTCGCGATGGGCACGGCCACGCTTTTGTCGACAGCGTCGTTGAAGCGAAAGATCGCCCGGTTCATGGGCTCGAGCGGGTCGCCCGCCGTTCGATTCGGTGCGCTCGCGCAGCCGGCCAGGACTATCGCGGCGCCCAGCGCCACAGGGAGGGTCCGCAACTTATCCATCGATTCCTTCTAATTCTTGTGTGGGCGGGTGAGCGTCGCGCGGTCTGCCCATCAGTATCGGCTGAAAGACGACCGCGCCGATGAGCGTACACGAAAGCGCGAGCGCAAGCAGTCTGCCCATGCTCGCGGTACCGGGATGATGGGACAGCCAAAGGCTGCCGAACGCGGTGGCGGTCGTCGCGGCGCTGAACAGTACCGCGTGCGTGAGGCTCGATGCGAGCAGGCTCGTCTGACCATTGCGCCATGCCATCACGAAGTAGACCTTGAACGCTACACCGACGCCCAGCATCAGCGGTAACGCAATGATGTTGGCGAAATTGAGCGGCATGCCGAAAGCCACACAGAGCTCCAGTGTGACGATCGCGGAAACCAGCAGCGGAATCATCGTTCGTAGCACGTCCGCGAAGCGGCCCAGGGCGATCCAAAGCAGGACCGTGATTGCGATGACGGCGAGCGCTGCCGCCTGGAGAAACGCCTTGATGATCGTGTTGGCCGAATGCAGGATCGAGATGGGGCCACCCGTCGCGCCGGGCTCCGCTTTCTTCACGGCATTGGCGAAGCGGCGCAGCATCGTGTCGTCACCCGGATCCACGCCCGGCGGCACGCGCGGTGAGACCTGCACGAGCGCGCGGCCGTCCGGCGCGACCCATTGGCGAACCATCTCGGGTGGCAGGCTCTGTCGTGTAATCGCCGAAGGCTGGAGCAGCATCGTCAATTGGCGCAGCGCGAGGCGAAGCGGGATGGAGAATGCCGCCTCGGCCCGATCGCGCGTGGCGGGATTGGCGGCGGCGAGCCGTGTGAGCGATGCCGACAGGCGTCGCGCTTCTGCCGCACCCGGCCCAGGGTGATCTTCGGCTGCGTATGAGAGCTGGTTGGCGGCCCGCTTGAGCGCGGCGACGCGCTGAGCGTCGCTTGCGGCGGCCGCGGGCTGCTGCATCAGCGCCGGCAAGAGCGACTGGGCGGCTTCGCCAATCGACGCGAGCTTTTGCGGTTGATCGGCGGGAATGAGCGACGACAGCGTCGTCACGCGCCCGACTTCGGGCAGATTCGCCAGCCGCGCCGCGGTGGTGTCCGCGGCGCTCACGGAGGGCGCAAGCACCGAGACATCGTTGACCGCTGCCTCGGGCGAGTCCTTGAGCGAGAGCAGCGTCGCCATCGATTCAGTGTTCGGGTCCTTCAGATGCAGCGGATTGAAGTCGAAGTGAAGATGCAGCAGCAGCGGCAACGCACCGACTACGACGATAAGTGTGCCGATCAGAATCGGCTTGCGGTGGTTCTGCAAGTATTCGTCGATGGGCGCGAGCACCGCGAAGCCCGGCCGCGCCGGCTCACCGGGCGGCGCCATCAGCTTGATCAGTGCGGGCAGCAGCGTCATGGTGCTCAGATAGGCGACGATCATACCGACGCCGGCGATGAGCCCGAGCTCGGACACGCCGCGATAGGCGGTGGGCAGGAATGCGAAGAAGCTCGTGGCGACGGCCGCGGCGGCGAGCGTCAACGGTGCGCCCATCGAATGCGCCGCGCCGACGAGCGCATGGTCGAGACGCTCGTCGCGATAGCGCTCTTCGCGGTATTTGACGCCGTATTGGATCGCGAAGTCGGCGCCGAGGCCGACGAACAGCACCATGAACGCAACCGAAATCATGTTGAACGAGCCGACCATCATGAGCCCGAGCGCGGCGGTGACAGGCAGCCCGACGGCAAGCGTCACGAACACGGCGACGATCATTCGCTTCGAGCGCAACGCTAGCCAGAGAATGGCGAGCACGACCGCGAGCGTCGCGATGCCGTTCACGAGCGCGCCATCTTCGACCGAAGCGAACTCTTCGTCGGCGAGCGGCTGTTCGCCGGTCAGACGGACCACCGCCCCGAAGCGCTTTTGCAGCTCGAGCTGCTGCGCCGCTGCCCGTATGGCCGCTGTGGCTTCCGCGCCAGGCCGCAGCGCCGCATAGTTCACGACCGGCGCCACGGTGACAAAGGCGCGGGCCGGTTGGCGGGCCGAGTCCTCATCGACGAGCGCGCGCCACGAGAAGGCGGCGGGCTTGCCGGCGAGAACCGCTTCGACGGTATCGGCGCTACGGGAAAAAAGAGTCGTCAATCCGGGCAGCGTGACCTGCCCCGATTCGAGCGGCAGGCCGAGCATGGTCGACAGCGTCGTCGCGAGTCCCGTCAGACTCGGGTCGTGTGCGAGCGTGTTGATGAGCGGGCGGGCGCTGGCCAGCTGCGAGGTCGTACCGCTCAAGGTTCGCGTGGAGACGAACAGCAGCCCGTTGTGCTCGAAAAACGGGCCGCCGCCCGGTTGCGAGATGTCACCCACCTTGTTCGCATACGCCGGTGCTTTGAGACCCGTCGCGAGCGCGTCGGCCGCGGCGTCCGCGAGTTCGGGCGCCGGCGCCTCGACCACCGCGAGGATCGTTTGCCCACGTTGGGGAAAGGCCCGGTCGATGGCATCGCCAAGCGCGGACCATTGCGGATCGTTCTCGATCAGCGTGCCGATATCGGTGTTGATGCGGAAATGGCCGGCGACGTAAAAGCTGCCTGCGGCCGCCAGCACCAACGAAAGCGCGACGACCCAAACCGGGCGGCGCACCGACAAGGCAACGAGGCGAACGATGAGGGACATCAGCATGAATCGGCCAGCCCGAAAAGGGTAATCGACAAAATAAGCAAGTATACCGGCCAACGGGTATCGCGCCGCGGCGAGCGCGCCAGGCGGCCTGCGCTTTCGAGCTATGTTGCGCTCGGCCAGCCGGTCAGGTACGTCCTGTGCTCTCTCCTCGTACGCCCGAGTATCGTTTGCAAGCAGCTGTATCAAACGAGTGCTCTATCGGTTCTGCTCGGTATACTGCCTCTCAGCCACGTGGCGAAGCAGGCAATGCGCCTGCGCCTGCCGGCGCGGCATTTTCTCCACTCGAAACCGATTCCCATGAAACGTCATCTGTTCGCTTTTTTCACGGCTGCATTCGTCAGCCTGGCCGCTCAGGCGCAGACTGCGCCGGTCGACGTGGTGCAGCATGCGGTGCGCGGTACGGTCGACGCGATGAAGAAAGACCCCGCCGCCAGCGGCGGCGACATGACGAAGATCACCAAGATCGTCAGCGAGGACTTCATTCCCGCGACCAATTTCGATCGCACCGCGCGCATTGCCGTCGGCGATGCGTTCAAGCAGGCCACGCCCGAGCAGCAAAAGGAACTCACGGAGCAATTCCGTACCCTGATGACGCGCACTTACGCGGCTTCGCTCGCGCAACTGGGCACACAGGATGCCAAATTTACGTTCAAGGACGGCGGGATCAAGGGCAATGATGCACTGGTCAACTCGACGGTGACCACGCCCGGCGACAGTCAGACTGTCGGCTATCGGCTCGGAAAGGGCAGCGACGGTTCCTGGAAAATCTACGACATCGACATGTCGGGCGCCTGGCTGATCCAGGTCTATCAAGGTCAGTTCAAGGCCCAGTTGCAGCAAGGCGGCGTGCCTGCGCTCATCGACTTCCTCAAGAAGCACAACGCTCGGGCCGAGTAAGCCCGTATCAGCCGCGGCGACGTTCGACCGCAAACTTGATCAACTCGGCTTGCCCCTCGATCTCGAGCTTGCGCTTGAGATTGAGGCGGTGCGTCTCCACGGTACGCACCGATAGTCCGTAGCGTTCCGCGATCTGCTTGCTCGACAGCCCTTCGGCCAACGCGTCGAGAATCTCGAGCTCGCGCGGCGTGAGCCGCTCCACCGGTGTTTGCAGCGCGCTCGCTTGAATCATGCGCGCGGCGATTCCCGCGCTGAAATAGGTGCGGTTGCCGAGCACCGCCTCGATAGCGTGGACGATTTCGGTGGCCGGCGAATCCTTGAGCACATAGCCGCTCGCGCCCGCCCGCACGGCTTGCGTCACATACTCGATGTTGTCGTGCATCGACAGCATCAGCACGCGCACCGCCGGAAATCGTTCATGGAAGATGCCGGCCAGCGCGATGCCGTTCATGCCATTCATGCCCACATCCATCAGGGCGAGATCCGGATTCAACGTTTGCGCAAGCGTCAGCGCTTCTTGCGCATTGCCCGCTTCGCCCGCGACTTCGAGACCGGGCACGGCCTCCAGCCGCAGACGCAGGCCGTCGCGGACAAGTGGATGATCGTCGACGAGGATGATTCTTGCTTTGGGCCGGTGCGATGCGGTCATGAAGTGCCACCTTGCGAGGCGAGTGGAGCGGATTCCCGTTTTTTCGATGGCAGCGGCACACGCGCCGTCACGATCGTTCGGCCGGGCTCGGACGCGAGCGTCAGCGTGCCGCCGAGCGGCTCGAGTCGCTCGCGCATATTGCGCAGCCCGATCCCGCCGCGCGCATCGGCTTGCACGCGCTCGATGTCGAAGCCGCATCCATCGTCCGAGATGGAGAGCGCGACCGCCCGATTCGAGACATCGAGCGCGAGTGTCGCATGCGCCGCATGCGCATGTCGCACGATATTGGCGAGTGCTTCCTGAGCAATCCTGAACAATGCCGTATTGAGCCCCTCCGGCAACAACGAGGGATCGGCGACATCGGAACCCGAGCTCCGAGTGAACGTGATATCGATGCCCGCTTCTTCGCCAAACTCGCGGCTCAGTTGCTCGAGCGCGGCGGCGAGCCCCAGATCGTCGAGCATGGCGGGCCGCAGGGCGTGCGAGATATGTCGCACTTCGCGCAGCGCGTCGGCGAGCCGCGTGAGGCCCGTTGTCAGCGGCGCCTGGGCATCGGGTGCGCCTCTCTCCTGTTGACCGGCCGATTCGAGGCGCGCAAGTGCGGATTCGATCAGGAGCTTCACGGACACGAGCTTCTGACTGATGCCGTCGTGCAGCTCTCGCGAGAGCCGAGCGCGTTCTTGCTCCTGCGATTCGACGACTTGCTGCGCGAGCCGCTTGAGCTTCGCATCGGCGCTGCGATATTCGGTGACGTTGACGAACACGGCGCATGCCGCGATGGCAATAAAGCCCGCCAATGCAATGGCCCCGATCCACATCATCGTGCGCTGGATATTGGCCGAGGCGCTTTCGTCGATGCGCGCGAGCGCGGCATTGACGCCGTCGAGATAGATACCGGTGCCGATCATCCAGCCCCACCGCGGCAGTAGCACGACATAGCCCAGTTTCGGTTCGAGCTGATTCGTCGATGGCCGGTGCCAGACGTATCGCACGTAGCCGCCGCCGTGCGCCGCGGCGGCGATGAGCTCCTGGATCGGCAATGCCCCTTGCGGATCGCGCATCGACCAGAGATTGCGCCCGACGAGACCGGGCTCGCGCGGATGCATCAGCGAGTTGCCGTTCATGTCGTAGACGAAGAAATAGCCGTCGGGGCCGAAATCCATGTTTTGCAGCACGGCGAGCGCCTGGCGGCGCTGCGCTTCGTCGTCGCGTGGCGCTTGCGCTTCGCTTTTATAAAACGGCGCGATGGCGCTCGTCGCGAGCTCGACGTAGTGCCTGAGTTCCGCCTGTTTGCTCGACATGTACGCCGTTTCGACGGTGGCATGTTGCGCCTTCGCAAGCGATGTCGCCTGCATGCGAACCCCGATGCCGATAGCGGCGATGGCCACGAGAAACGGCACGATCGCAAGCAGAAAGATTTTGGTTTTGACCTTCATCGTTGAAACGGTGGCGACACGCAAAGCGGGACCTACGTACTACTACGTAGCGCGGTTACGTAGTTATGCGCTTGTGAGGCACAGGACGAATCTGAATACTACACGTGCATCGGCGGGTCGCGCCTCTCGCTCGTTTTTACCCCTGCGGGCCGGTCGCCGGATCGGCAGTTCATAACAATGCAAGGAAGGAGACAATCATGAATCCGACGAATCGGCTCGGGCGCGTCGCGCTCTGGTCAGTGTTGGCGCTCGCCGGCGCTTACGCGTTCGGCACCATTGCACTCGCGCATGGCGAGCGCGTGAGCGCGCTATGGGTCGTCATTGCGGCCGTCTGCGTTTATCTGATCGCCTATCGCTTTTACAGCCATTTCATTGCGACCCGTGTGCTGCAGCTCGACGGGCGCCGGATGACGCCGGCGCACAAGCACAACGATGGCCTCGATTACGTTCCCACGCATCGCTTCGTGCTGTTCGGTCATCACTTCGCCGCCATTGCCGGTGCCGGCCCGCTCGTGGGACCGGTACTCGCCGCACAGATGGGTTACACGCCCGGGATGCTGTGGATACTCGCGGGGGTGGTCTTCGCGGGCGCGGTGCAGGACTTCGTGGTCCTGTTCATCTCCACGCGCCGCGACGGTCGCTCGCTGGGCGATCTCGTCAAGATGGAGTTGGGAACGGTGCCAGGCCTGATCGCGCTCTTCGGCGCGTTCCTGATCATGATCATCATTCTTGCGGTACTTGCGCTCATCGTCGTGAAGGCGCTCACGAACTCGCCCTGGGGCACGTTCACCGTCGCGGCAACCATTCCGATCGCATTGTTCATGGGCGTCTATACGCGCTTCATCCGGCCGGGCCGCATCGGGGAAGTATCGATCGTCGGTTTCGTGTTGTTGATGGCGTCGATCGCGTTCGGCCAACATGTCAGTGAAACGCCGGCGCTTGCCGCATGGTTCACGTTCAACGGCACGCAGCTTACCTGGATTCTGATCGGCTACGGTTGCGTCTCATCCATGCTGCCCATCTGGTTGCTGCTCGCTCCGCGCGATTATCTGTCGACGTTCCTGAAGATCGGCACGATCTTGGGCCTCGCTATCGGCATTCTCATCGTGGCACCTGAAATGAAGATGCCCGCGATAACGACGTTCATCGATGGCACCGGTCCCGTCTGGTCTGGCAACCTGTTCCCGTTCCTGTTCATCACGATTGCATGTGGCGCCGTGTCCGGCTTTCATGCGCTGATTGCATCGGGCACTACGCCGAAGTTGCTCCAGAACGAAGTCGATGCGCGCTTTATTGGTTACGGCGCGATGTTGATGGAATCGCTCGTCGCGATCATGGCGCTTGTCGCGGCCTGCGTGATCGAGCCGGGCGTTTATTTCGCGATGAATGCGCCGGCCGCGCTGCTTGGAACGACGCCCGATGCCGTTGCCCAGACCGTGACGCACTGGGGCTTCCTGCTGACGCCCGACATGCTGACCGAGACCGCGCGCGCGGTGGGCGAAACGACGATTGTCGGACGTGCGGGCGGGGCGCCGACGCTTGCTGTCGGCATGGCGCAGATTCTTCATCGCGTGATTGGCGGCCCGGCGATGATGGCGTTCTGGTATCACTTCGCGATTCTGTTCGAGGCGCTCTTCATCATGACGGCTGTCGACGCCGGTACGCGGGCGGGCCGCTTCATGTTGCAGGATCTGTTGGGCTCGTTTCATCCGGCGCTCAAGCGCACCGAATCGCTGCCTGCCAACCTGATTGCCACGGCGCTTTGCGTGGCCGCATGGGGCTATTTCCTCTATCAGGGCGTGGTCGATCCGTTGGGCGGCATCAATACGCTTTGGCCGCTTTTCGGTGTGTCGAATCAGATGCTGGCCGCAATCGCGCTCGTGCTGGGTACGGTGGTGCTCTTCAAAATGAAGCGCGAACGGTATGCCTGGGTGACGATCGTCCCGACGGCATGGTTGCTCGTATGCACATTGACGGCGGGCTGGCAGAAGATTTTTTCGGCCAATCCGAAGGTGGGCTTTCTCGCTCACGCTGCAAAGCTGAGCACGGCGGCGGACGCAGGCACGGTGCTCGCGCCGGCAAAGTCGATAGCGCAGATGCGCCGGGTCATCTTTAACGATTACATCGACGCGACGTTATCGGGGCTCTTCGTCGTGGTGGTGCTGACTATGGTGATCTACGGTGCGCTGGCGATCGTCCGCGCTCGTCGCAGCGAGCGGCCGAGTACGCAGGAAACGCCGTTCGAAGCGGCGCCTCGGGTCGAACAGACTATGGCTGCAGCTCAATAACCGCGCCTAATTTAACGATGTTTTCGAATCTAAGCGAATTGCGCAGCGCCGGCCGATATCTTGGCCAGGCGCTGCGCCTGATGGTTGGGTTACCCGATTACGATGCCTATGTGGCGCATATGCGCGCCACGCATCCGGATCGAGCGGTCATGAGTTACGAGTCATTTTTCAGGGAGCGGCAGAACGCCCGATACGGAGCGGGGGCGGGGAAGTGTTGTTGACCAAGCACGAGCAGCCCACGCTGAACCAGCAGGAAGACCGGGTGAGCAAGCAGATCGGCCAGTGAGTATGTTCGTGCGGCGTGCCTGCCACGAAGGCGCGCCGCTAGCTGCCCAGTCAACGATTATTCGAAATTCCAAAAAAGTCTTGTCAACTTTCGGCTCTTTTTCCGGGTCGCCCGCAAACCTACACTGCCTCCTGTCGACATCGAAACCAGCGCGTCAAACGGGAAGAACCCGGACGCGTTCCAGTTACCAGATAAGCACCGGAGGTCATCATGAAATCGAAACTCATCGCAGGTTTGTTGATTGCAACGTCGGCTGCCTTTGCAGCGCCCGTATTCGCGAGTGGCCTTGGCCCGGCACCGTTTTATCGCCCTGACGTGGGTACTTCGTCGTCGCAAAGCGGTTCGCGTGTACAGGCCGCGGCGGTTGAACAACAAGCAGCAGGCGCGAACGACGTTGGCGGTACCGCGGTAACCGTGCAATCGGGCGGAGTGCATAGCTCGCTGGCCCGCGCGCAATCGAGCATCGACGATTTGTATCGCGGCCGTTGATCGAACATGAGGGGGGCGGCTCGATAGGGCATCGCGTCGAGCCGACGCCATCTTCGCCGAAGTCCCTGGTTGTAAAAGCAATAAGCCCCGAGCTCGATGCTACGAGCCAGGGGCTTAAGTTTTATCGCTGATTGAATGCGACTCCGTTTTCAAGGCGCATACCGCCGCGCCTTGAAAACGATCAATGCGCAGCCGCTGTCCGCGGGTTCTTCTTCGCGCTGGCCGCCCGCCCGATTTCCTCGAGCTTGATTTCAACGTGGCGCGAGAAGACGTACTCGGCGGGACGCTGTTTGTCGAGCGGGATGTCCTTGGCATAGGCACCCTCGATCTTCGGCCCGCGCAAGCTGACGCCCAATGCCTTCAACGGATGCGCCACCGTATCCATCACGGCCGTTGCTTCGAATCCGCTATGCACCATGCAGTCGGCGCACTTCTCGTAGTTGCCGGTGCCGTAGGCGTCCCAGTCCGTTTCTTCCATCAGCTCCTTGAACGTCTTGGCGTACCCCTCGCCCACGAGGTAGCAGGGACGCTGCCAGCCGAAGACCGTACGCGCAGGGTTGCCCCACGGCGTGCAGTGATAGGTCTGGTTGCCGGCCAGGAAATCGAGGAACAGCGCCGACTGGCTGAACGACCAGTTCTTGCCCCGATTGCCACGCTTGAAGATGTCGCGAAAGAGTTGCTTCGTCTTGTCGCGATTCAGGAAATGCTGCTGATCGGGTGCGCGCTCATAGGCGTAGCCAGGCGAGACCGTGATGCCGTCCACACCGATCGGGCCGACGGTATCGAAGAACGCCGCGACCCGCTCGGGCTGCGCGTCATTGAACAGCGTGCAATTGATATTGACCCGGAAGCCGCGGCGCTTGGCCTCGCGGATGGCGGCCACGGCCTTGTCGTACACGCCTTCTTGCGACACCGAGTGATCGTGCATCGCCTTGTCGCCGTCGAGATGCACGGACCAGACGAAGTACGGACTCGGCTGGTAATCGTCCATCTTCTTTTCCATCAGCAGCGCGTTCGTGCAGAGATAGACGAACTTCTTGCGCTTGATGATGCCGCGGACGATCTCGGGCATTTCCTTGTGCAGCAGCGGTTCGCCGCCCGCAATGGAGACCACCGGGGCGCCGCACTCGTCGACGGCGCCAAGGCATTCCTCGATCGACAGACGTTGATTCAGGATCGGATCGGGATAATCGATCTTGCCGCAGCCGTTGCATGCGAGATTGCAGCGAAAGAGCGGCTCGAGCATCAGTGCGAGCGGGTAGCGCTTGTTGCCCGTGAAGTGCTGGCGCGCGATATAGGCGCCCACACGGACTTTCTGCAGAAGTGGGATCGACAAGGCGTCCTCCTTGAACTTAACGTGCAGCGACGGGCTCGGCGAGCTTCGACGGCAGCTTGAATTCGACTTTTTCCTCGCGGCCGGCCATCGTCGATACTTCGACGGGGCCGAGCGCGCGCAAGGCGTCAATCACATGTTCGACCATTTCCTCGGGCGCCGACGCGCCCGCCGTGATGCCGACGGTCTGCGCATTGGCAAACCATTCCGACTTCACTTCCGAGCCGTCCGCGACGAGATAGCTGGCAACGCCGCTCTCCGCGCCGATTTCGCGCAGGCGGTTCGAGTTCGAGCTGTTGGTCGCACCGACGACCAACAGCACATCGACATGTGCGCTCAGTTCCCGCACCGCGGCCTGACGGTTTTGGGTGGCATAGCAAATGTCGCGCGTATCGGGCCCGACGATATCGGTGAACCGGCGCATCAAGGCATCGATGATGCCGCGTGTGTCGTCGACCGAAAGCGTCGTCTGCGTCACGTATGCAAGCGGCGCATCGTCGGCCAGCTCCAGCTTGGCGACTTCCGCTTCGCTTTGCACGAGCAGCACTTTGCCCGGGATCTGGCCGATCGTCCCCTCAACCTCGGGGTGCCCGGCATGACCGATGAGAATCAGCGTGCGCCCGGCGGCCACGTACTGGCGCCCCTGAACATGAACTTTCGTCACGAGCGGACAGGTGGCATCGAGCACATCGAGCCCGCGACTTTCGGCATCGTGTTCAACGCTTTGCGCAACCCCATGCGCGCTGAAAACGGTGACCGCGCCATGGGGCACCTCGTCGAGTTCCTCGACGAAACGCGCACCTTTGCTGCGCAGGTTTTCCACCACGTGCCGGTTATGGACGATTTCGTGGCGCACATAAACGGGCGCACCGTGCCGCTGAAGCGCGCGATCGACGATTTCGATTGCACGAACGACTCCCGCGCAAAAGCCGCGCGGTTGAGCAAGGATGACTCGCATATTCTGGCGAACTCCGACTGAATCGGGGTATCGAACCCACGCCTACGACGTGGCTCGCAATCGCCCTGACCCAACCAATTAATTATTAGAAAGCGGGCGTGGTAGCCGCAAACGGAACCAAACGCGCATTCTAACGCGTTTCG
>CBJLAJ010000030.1:0-41144 GCA_966421005.1 uncultured Paraburkholderia sp. | reverse complement strand
TCCCGAACCCAGAAGGTCGAAACAAAGGACAAATCCGGGCCATCGTCGCCGCGCCAAAACCCCCTTCAAAACGCCCTTCCCCCTCCTTGTGCATGGCACAAGGCGCGGGGGAGCGGCATTTTATGCCGCTGCGGCGCACGCGTTAGCGAGGGGAGGAGAAAAACAGAAAAATCCGGGATAGGGATGGGCGTATCGAACATGCAATTCGATGTCGCTCAGCGGCAAACGCTCAGCGCCTCAGCGAGACGCAGCCGCCGATCATGCGTACCGCACGCGTCGTTCGTCGTCCTCGACCGGCTCCGTCGCCCGCTCGGCGGGTTGCCGGGACAGCACCCCTGCCACGTAGGCGAGCTGCGCGCGGTTGCGCGTTCCGAAGCGCCGCTCGATACCGCCGAGCTGATAGCCCACCTGGTCAGTCGAGAGCGACAGTAACTCGCCGATTTCGCGATCGGACAACCCCTGCGTCATCAGTTCGAGCATGCGCTTTTGCAGCATGGACAAGCCATCGGCGCCTGTCGCCGTCAGCAGCGGACCGATACGAGGCTCGATGAACGCGTGCACTTCGCCCGCCACCACGAGCGCCGCGCCGATCGTCGCGTCCGATATCCACGCGCGCGTGGCAAGCGTGCTCGACAGCGTAACGATGCAGTACTCGAACGGACGCGCCGTCTCGAAGCCTACTGTCACGCCCGAACCGATGCCCGCGCGCGCCGCCAGCGTCGCAAGATTCTGCGCGGGGCCGCTTTGCCTGCCCCCGGCGGCGGGCTCGCGTGCGAGGTCGTCGAGCACCCAGGCAAACGGCCAGCCGGCGGTGCGCGCCTTGACGACTCGCATGTCGGCGTCGAAACAGCGGGCGCCGCAATAAGCCTCGGCCCAGCCTGGGGGCGAATACTGCGCATACCATGCCGCACGGCTCACCGTGGCGTCCAGGCACATGATGCGGCAGTAGCAAAGCCAGTCGAAGCCAGCGTCGACGATGCAGCTGCGAATCAACGCACGGCGTTGCGCGCCGTCGGACTGCGCCGTGAGCACGTCCGCCAGCGAGGCAAGACGCGCAGTCGATGAACGGACGGGTTCGTCTTCCGCGCGCGATAAAGCGACAGGGCCGGGCCCGAGGCCGAGGTCCGGGTCTCTGAGGATGCGATAGCCACGCTGGCCTGCATCTGCGTGCAACGATTCCGACATGACATCTCCCGGCGGATGAAACGGCCGGCCGCGACGACGCCCGGACAAAGCGCGCTCACGGTCGCGGGGGGGGGGGAGGCCCAACGAACGAGCGACAGCCGCGGGCCGTAGCCATAACAACTCTAGACAACACAAACAACCCCCCTCCGGGAGGACAAAACGCCCTCCCACAACGCTACCAAAAAAAACCTCCCCCACTTTCTCCCCCCCCCACCCCCCTCCCCCCCCCCCCAGGCCTCGCGGCGCGCGCCCGTATCGACTTCGGGCCCGAACAGCGTCTTTTCGACAACGACCGTTTCAATATCGTCGATGCCTACGAACCGCAGCCAGGCTTCGACATAGGGCTTTTGGAAATCAAAACACTCGGCGGGGGTAATTGATTCCCTCCCGTAGTCAAGACCGCGCGCATAAACGACGACGGCCCGCTTTCCGCCCAGCAGCCCGCCGAATCCGCGCTCGTCGAACGAGAAAAGCACGTCCTTTTGCGAGACGGCGTCGATGAAATGCTTCAGCTTGTAGGGAATCGAAAAATTCCAGAGCGGCACCGAGAGCAGCAGCGTGTCCGCGTCATGAAGCGGTCTCGCGAGCGCGTGAATCGCGCTCCAGGCCTCACGCTGGTCATCGGTGAGCGGCGTACCGGCGAGCCCGGCGTATTTCGCCTGCATGGCCGCCCCATCGAACTCGGGCAGCGGGGTATGCCAAAGATCGAGTGTCTCGACCGATGCGTCGGGGTGCGCCGCCCGGTAAGCCTCGATAAATGCGTGCGCGACTTCGCGCGAGGCAGAGCGGGATTTGCGCGGCGAGGATTCGATGTGCAGCAACCTTGTCATCTGTTGTTCTCCGAAGGAAGGCTTGGCCCCAAAGCTGGTCGATATGGATCGAGCTCTCATCTAATCACATTGCGATTTCGATTAAAAACGAAGTATTCTTGATCCATTCAACACAAATCTCACTAAATCCAATGTTCGATACTGTGCTGTTGCGCTCGTTCGTGACGGTGGCCCAGGAAGGCAGCTTCACACGCGCCGCGGCACGGCTGCACCTGACCCAGTCGGCTATCAGCGCGCATTTGAGGCGGCTCGAGGATCAGGCGGGCAAAACGCTCTTCGTGCGTACGACGCGATCCACCGCGCTTACACCCGACGGCGAGCTGCTGCTCGGCTATGCACGCGCGATCCTGGCTCTGAATCGCGATGCACGCGCACGTCTGCGCCACAGTTCGAGCGATGGCAACGTGCGCATCGGCATGTCGGAGGATTTCGCGCACGCGCGCATCATGGAGCGGCTGCATGCGTTCGGGCTGCGCAACCCCGAAGTGGCGCTCGACATTACGATTGGCGTGCCCGGCATGCTGTTGCAGTCGATGGATCGCGGCGAACTCGATTTCGTGCTCGGCGGGCGCTGTCATGACGACCGTCCAGGCCGCCCGCTCTGGCGTGAGCCGCTCGTCTGGGCTGCGGCGGAATGGATGAACGTCGACCCGTCGCAACCGTTACCGCTGGCCGTATTTCCCGAGCCTTGCCCTTACCGTGAAGCGGCACTCGCCGCGCTCGCGCATGCCGGCATCACGAGCCGCATCGCACTCGTGTGTCCCAGCAGCGGTGGCGTACTCGCCGCTGTGCGTGCCGGATTGGCTGTGGCGCCCATGTTGGCGAGCCGCCTCGACAGTGGATTGAGGACGCTCGGTCCCGACTCGCGGCTGCCCGTGCTGCCGAACGTCGAGTTCACCCTGTTCGGTGGCAGCCCCATCGGTGCGCTCGTGGAAGAACTCTGCAGCGAAGCGCAACGCGATCTGCGATAGCGCCGAAACGTTCGGACGATATGGCGCAAAGGCAGTCTCAGCGCACCGGGCTCGACAGGCCTATGCTGGAGGGGGAACCGACGCGTCGTGAGGAGGTGCGCCATGTCGATCCGGAACGGAACATGGAGCGCGTTGCTCGCGGCGTCGGTGCTTGCGGCTGCGCTCGAAGTAAGCGGCGTGGCCCGCGCGCAAATGCCAGGCCAAGGACATATGCCGGGACACGCGGTCGAGGAACCCCGGCAAGCGCCGCCTCCAGGTCGCGCCGCGCCGAGCATGCAGGCCCCTGCCCCTGCTCGCGTTGTGCCGAACATGCCGCCGCCCGCCCAAAGCCATGCAGCCCCGGCCGCTCCAACTGCCCCCGCAGCGCCCCCCATGCAGCAGCCGCGCGCCATCGGCCCGCACACGCCACCGGCGGTCGGTCCGCGCATCATGCCGGCCCCGCATGTGCCGACACCGCAGATGGGCGCCGGTGCCGGAGGAAACGTCGCATCGCCGCCACCCGCTCCGGTACCCGCACCGCAAGGCGTCCATCCCCAACCGGGCATGGCACCCAATGCCATGGCGCCCCGGTCGGGCGCGGCGCCACGCGCCGTCGTCCCTGGCCGCAACGGGGTGCCGTGGCACGGCGATATCGGCCGCTTTCAGGAGCACGATGTACGGGTCTGGCAATCGGGACGCTGGCATCACGGGCACCATGACGGCAGACGTGGCTGGTGGTGGATCGTCGGCGGCGCCTGGTACTTCTATCCTGCGCCGGTCTATCCGTATCCGGATCCCTATGTTCCCGGATTCGTCGAGACGCCCCCGGATGACACCGATTATTGGTACTACTGTCGTTATTGGGATCAGTACTATCCGTACGTCGAGACCTGCCCCGGCGGATGGCAGGCTGTCCCGGCCGAGCAATGACGGACGAACGGCGTATTTGGAGCGATACAGGTGCCATGTGCCGCTATGACGGCACGAGCCTCGATCTGCGCAACGCGTCGATTGAGGCTTGCGCTTCCGGGATAGCGTAGCTAGGCCCCGGACGCAGCAGATGCGAGCGTTTCGGCCGTCGTTTCGACGACGATGAGCCCCGCGCGCAAGCCCGGCTTTACAGCCGGATTAGGAAACACGATCCGCTCCCCGTCGCGGGTGACCACGTAGCGATAGTCGCCGTCTCGCGCGAGCACCGTTCCCTTGACGAGCTCGGTGAAATTCGGCACATCGGTCGCCAGTTGGAGCTCGAAGGCCTCGGTCTGTTTCGTGATCTGATCGACAACCGTGAACACGCGTGGCATCGGCGCCCAGCGTCCGGGCGCCACACCCGAAACGAGTGCCCGCACGGCCCGATCGGCTGCCGCGAAACGCGAAAGATCGTTTTGTCCGAAAGGCCGCACTTTGCCGAGTTCGAGCGTGCACGCGGCCGCCGCGCAGATTTGCGCCGTGAACTGCGTGTAAGTCGTCCCTGGAGCCGTATGCAGCAAAACTGCGGCGAGATGCGCGTCGGCAAGCCAGTCCAGCATTGCGCGCGAGGGCACGTGGGCCTTCGTATGCGGCAGCAGCGCGAATTGCTCGAAGACTGAAGCGCGAATCGCCGTATGCATGTCGATATGCCAGCGCGGCGCGGTATCGGGCGTTGCGGCTTGCTCGAAGAACCGCGCTGTCGCCCTCTCCAGCGTTGCCGCGCGCGCCTTCTCATAGCCGGCGCGCACCCGGACATGCGCGCCGCAAAAAAGTCGGTTCAGGTCGTCGTCGATATAGCGAAGCGACGCACGCATCGCCTCGACGTTGCCCAGCACCACCAGGAGCCGGCACGCCAGGGGCAGCGCGCCGCGCGCGATGTCCGCCACCATGCGCGAGACGAGCTCGATCGGCGCCGTTTCGTCACCGTGAACGCCGGCGGACACGACGACGCTCGCGACGGGCCGTGCGTCCTTCTCGTGACCTGGCTCGAACTGCAGCACACCGGATTCGAGCCATTCGAAACGCACACCGCCCGAGCATTCGCCGGATGCGCTGCTCGCGGCGGGGCTGCCATCGGCAAGCGTGAACGATAGGAAGTCGGCCAGAAAACCCGTGGGCTCGGCGCGGGTCCGCGGCTCGTCAGCGTTGGAAGTCATAAAGCGAACCGAGGCCAAGGATTTGCGTCAGCTCGTCGAGCGCAGTACGCGATTCGTCGAGCAACGTCGGATCGGCAAGATCGGCGGGTGCAAGCCGGTCGCGATAATGTTTGCCGATCCAGGTATCGAGCCGTGTGAAAAGCGCGTCGTCGATCCAGACACCCGCCTCGACGGCCGCCCGCTCCGCTTCATCGAGCACGATGCGCAGGCGCAGGCAGGCGGGGCCTCCCCCATTTTTCATGCTCTCGCGCAAATCGAAAACGAGCACCTCCGAGATAGGTCCGCCCGAGCTCGCGAGATCGTCGAGATAGGCAGCCACGCGCGGATTTTCGCGGCATTCCTGCGGCACCACGAGAACGTCCCGCCCATCGGGCCGCGTCAGCAACTGGCTGTTGAAGAGATAGGACGTGACGGCATCCGCAACGCTCACGCGCGCATTCGGCACCTCGATCAGGTTGAATTGGGCACCAAGGCCGGAAAGTTGCGTACGCAACCGATCGCAAACCTCGCGTTGATCGACGAATGCCAGCTCATGGCAAAAAAGCGTCTCGCGGTTACCGACGGCAATGACATCGTTATGGAACACGCCCGCATCGATGACTTCGGGGTTTTGCTGCGCATAGACCGTGGCCGCGTCGGCAAGTCCATGGCGCTGCGCAACGGCGCGGCTCGCCTCGAATGTCTGCCGTGCCGGATAACGCACGGGTTCGGGGCCGCGCCGGTACTCACTGCGTCCGTAGACGAAAAATTCAACGCCGCGCTGACCGTACTCGGCGCAAAAGCGCGTATGGTTGGCCGCGCCTTCGTCGCCGAGCGCCGGCGTACCCGGCAGCGCCTCATGCACGACGAAGTGCCGCTCATCGGCAAAAACGGATTGCAGCGTCCGGCGTGTCGCCTCGTGCTCGATAGCGCGATGCAGCTTGCTCGTCAGATTGGCCGGCGTGAAGTGCACGCGGCGATCGGCCGTATCGGCGGACGGGCTGACCGTCGCCGCATTGGCTGTCCACATCGCGGAGGCGGAGCTCGCCGCCGCAAGCAACTCTGGGGCATCTTTTGCCGCGCGATCGATGACTCGCGCATCCGGGCCCGAAAAGCCGAGCTCGCGCAAAAGACGTAGCGAAGGGCGCTCTTGCGGCGGCAATACGCCTTGCAGGAAACCCAGATCAGCGAGCTGCTTCATCTTGCGCAGCCCCTGCTTCGCCGCGGCGAGCGGATTGGCGATCGATTTCTCGTTGGTCTGCGACGCAACGTTGCCGAACGAAAGTCCCGCATAGTTGTGCGTCGGACCTACGAGTCCATCGAAGTTGGCTTCCCGTGCTTGCATCGTCGATCCCTGTCGTTCAATCGTTCAATCTTTCAGCGTTACGTTCGCGCTATCGTTTCGACCGCATTCAATCGCGTTTCAATCGTTCGAAGCGTCGTGAAAGCAAAGCCCGGGCGATACGCTCGCGGGCATCGCAAGCTGCGAGCTCTCGACCGACGCCATCGGATAAGCACAGTAGTCCGCCGCATAAAACGCACTGGGACGATGATTGCCCGAGCGCCCGGTGCCCCCGAACGGCGCGGCCGATGATGCACCGTTCGTCGGCCGATTCCAGTTCACGATGCCCGCACGAATCGTACGGCTGAAGCGTTCCCACGCGCTCTCATCGTCCGCGAGCAGGCCCGCCGACAGCCCGTAGATCGTATCGTTCGCACGCTCGATCGCCTCATCGAGGCTCGTGTAACGGATGATCTGCGCAAGCGGACCGAAGTGCTCCTCGTCAGGCAATTCGCGTACTCCACTGACATCGAGAATCGCGGGATTCACGAAACCGAGCGCGGGCTCGCGTTGTGTCATCGCGATCAGCGGCCGCGCCCCCGCCGCGACGAGACGTTCTTGCGCCGCGACGAGTTTGGCGGCTGCGCGCGCGGAAACGACGGCCCCCATGAACGGCTGCGGCTCGGCATCGTAAAGGCCGTAGACGATGCGCGAGGTGACCTCGGCAAAACGCGCGAGAAAGCGCTCGCCGAATGGACCGTTCGGCACGAAGATGCGCCGCGCGCAGGTGCAGCGCTGCCCCGCCGAAAGAAACGCCGATTGAATCGTGTGATGCACGGCGGCGTCGAGATCTTCCACATCGGCAACGACGAGCGGATTGTTTCCGCCCATTTCGAGTGCCAGTACGATTTCGGGCCGTCCGCCGAACTGCTTGTGCAACAGCGCGCCCGTATCGGAGCTGCCTGTGAAGAAGAGCCCATCGATCTGCCGATGATTGGCCAGCGCGACACCCGTTTCTTTCTCGCCTTGCACGAGATTGAGCACGCCCGCGGGCAAACCCGCTTCGCGCCATAGTTCGACCGTGGCCTGCGCCACCGCCGGGGCAAGCTCGGACGGCTTGAATACGACGGTGTTGCCCGCGATCAGCGCTGGCACGATATGGCCGTTCGGCAGGTGGCCGGGAAAGTTGTAAGGCCCGAACACGGCAACGACACCGTGCGGGCGGTGCCGCAGCACGGCAACGCCATCGGCCATCGGCGTACGCCTTTCGCCGGTACGCTCGTGATAGGCCGCCACCGAAATGTCGACCTTGGCCGCCATTGCGGCGACTTCGGTACGCGCTTCCCAGAGCGGTTTCCCGGTCTCGCGGCCGATCGCATGCGCAAGCGCTTCCTTGTGCTCGACGAGCCGCGCCGCAAACCGGCGCACGATATCGCACCGCGCGTCGAGCGGCATGGCCGACCAGTCGGCGAACGCACGGCGCGCACTCGCGACGGCGCGCTCGACATCGGCTTCGGTCGCGCTATGCCCTTGCCAGACGATGTCGCCCGTGCCGGGATTGTGCGATGCGAAGCGAGGCCCATTCGCCTGCCTCCACTCGCCTTCGATGAAAAGTTCGCTCATGACTGTTGGCTCTGCCTGGTATGAGAGGAGACGAGCACGCGCACCGGGTCGCCTTCGCGCACGAGTAACGCCGCGGCATCGTCAGGCGTGAGGCGCATGACGCCTTCCTGCGGCCCGCCCGGCACGAAGCCGACGCGAAAATCGGCGAGCAGCGTATTCGACACCAGCGCTCGCGGCGCTTGTGCGTCAGCCGAACCCGATCGAAGCGGGTCGGCAAGCGCCGAAGAATCGGCCGGGCCGATGACGACAGGCACGACCACGGACTCGCGCACGGTGCGCAAATCGTTGATATGACATTCGAGCACGGGCCCCGCATCGAAGATATCGACATGGCACTGGTAGCGAAGCCCCTCGGCTTCCAGCATCTTGCGCGCGGGTGCCGTGTCGCGATGGGTCATGCCGATGACCCTTTGGGCCTCCTCGGGCAGCAAATCGGCATACACGGGATAGCGCGGCATGAGTTCGGCAAGAAACGACTTGCGTCCATGCGCGCTCAGATAATCGGCGGCGTTGAAGTCGATCTGGTAAAAGTGCGAACCCACCGCACGCCAGAACGGCGAGGTGCCGTCGGCGTCGAAATGGCCACGCAGTTCCGCGCACAGGCGCTCGGGAAACCGGTCGCGGAATTGCGCCATGAACATGAAGCGCGAGCGCGACAGCAACCCGCCCACACCATGCGCGCGATAACGCGGCGAAAGGAACAGCGAGCAGACCTCCGCATAGCCGGTGAGATCGTGCGAGATGTTGAGCAGCGACATCTTCGTCCAGACGCCGAGTTCCTGGCTTGCATGCACGACCGTGCTGACCCGATAGTTATAGAACGGCTGCTCGAGGCCGACTTCCGTCTCTATCCCGCACACGCCTGCGACGTCGTTCGTCGCCGTATCCTCCATCACGAAGAAGTAACCCGACTCATGCGGAGCGGCCTGGCCCTCCATCGTCCGTTTCGATCGCTCGATGCGCGCGGCGAGCGCCTCGCGGTCGGGCTTGAACGTCGTCAAACCCGGCCCGGTCTCCTGCGCGAGCGCCACGACCGCATCGAGGTCCGTGGTCTTGACAGCGCGAACGACGATCATCGACGAACTCCCGTGTGAGTGGCGCGCAAGGCGGCGGTCTCGCCATCGAGATCGGCCCGCGCCTCGGCGGTTTCGGCTTCATCGTCGGGCCGGCGATGCAGCGGCACGCAACGCACGGCGTCGCCTGCGACGGCGCCGAGCACGGCCCGTACCGACGATGCGAGCGGCGCCTGCGCCTCGCGTGAGAGCGGCAGCTCGGCCAGCGCGCAGCGGAACTCGCCGGCCCGGTTATTGGCGACGAGATAGGTCGTCGCGCCAGCCGCGGCGGACGAATCGGTCTGGCCCATCGCGGCCTCGGCCGCACCTTCGGTCACTTCGCGCACGACCCGCGTCTCATTGCCGATCACACACGCGCTGCGATCCACCTGCGCCGTCAGCACGGGGCCCGCATCGAAGATATCGACGAAACGATCGGGCTCGAAGCCCTCTTCCATATGGATATCGTAGGCAACGAGGCTCTTGGCGTTGGGCTCGCCCAGCACGCGCTGCGCCGCTTCGGGCAACAGCGGCACATAAAGCGGATAGCTCGGCATCACTTCTGCAATGAAGGTCCGGCTGCGTCCCCCCGAAATCTTTTCGACTTCGGCGAAATCGCGTGCAAAAAACTTGCGCCCGACGGCCTCCCAGAATGGCGAGGTTCCCGCTTCGTCCGTGACACCGAGCAGCAGCGAGAATACTTCCGGGGTAAAACGTCTGCGGTTGGCGGCGACGTACATCATGCGCGCGCGCGACAGCAAATGCGCGCTCGCGTCGCCTGTGACCGTTGGATCGAGATAAAAGCCCGCGAGCCGGCTCTTGCCGGTCAATTCGTGCGACATCGTCAACGCGTGGATCTTCCGATTCACGTGCAGCTCGCGCGACGCATGAATCAGCGCATCGTTGCGAAAGACGTAAAAGGGCTCCGCATAGCCCGCCGCGGCCACGATGCTCGATGTGCCGAGCAGCTTGCCGCTCGCCGCATCTTCGAGCACGAAGAGGTAAAACTCCTCACCCGGGAAGTCGACTTCGGCGCGAAACGAATCCTCGGACAGCGCAATGCGGGCCTCGAGCGCATGGCGATCGTGCGGCAGCGAATGCAGCACGGGCCGCGCGGCGCGCGCCATCTGCTCGAGCGCGTCGAGATCGGAAAGTCTTCCTGGGCGTACGAAGAGCATCATCGTTCCATTCGGTGGCGAATACGGTGGAAGATTCGGTGGCACATTCGGCGACTCGCGAGGCGGGCGCACCCGATATCAGCGGGCCGAAGCGTCGGCCGCCGTCGCGACTGTCTCCTCGACAGCCTTCTCGAGCCGCGCGAGACCTTCTTCGAGATCCGTATCGCTGATGATCAACGATGGCGCGAAACGCAGCACGTTGGGCCCGGCAATCAGCAGCATCACCCCGTGCCGCGCGGCGGCGTTCACGACGTCCTTCGCTCGCCCCTCGAATGCCGTGACGAGCTCGGCACCGATCAAGAGCCCCTTTCCACGAATCTCCTTGAAGAGTCCGAATCGTTTGCCGATCGCATCGAGCCGCGCCGTCAGCGCCGCGCCGCGCCGCTTCACGCCCTCGAGCAGCGCCGGTTCGCTGACGAGCTCGATGACCTTGTCCGCAATCGCGGCACCGAGCGGGTTCCCGCCGTAGGTCGTGCCGTGCACGCCGACCTTGAAGTGCGCGGCGATGTCCTTCGTTGTCAACATCGCACCGATCGGAAAGCCGTTGCCGAGCGCTTTGGCGGTAGTGAGAATATCCGGCGTCACACCGGTATCCATATAGGCATAGAGATGGCCGGTGCGGCCGACACCCGTCTGCACTTCGTCGAAAATGAGCAGCGCCCCATGAGCGTCGCACGCCTCGCGCAATGCGCTCAGGAACGCCGGGTCGGCAGGAATCACTCCGCCCTCGCCCTGAATCGGCTCGACGATCACCGCGCAGGTCTTCGGCCCGATCGTGCGGCGTGCCGCTTCTATATCGTTGTACGGCAGATGCACGATGCCGGCCGGCACGGGACCGAAGCCTTCTGCGTATTTCGGTTGGCCGCCGACGCTCACCGTGAAGAGCGTGCGGCCATGAAACGACTGCGCGAATGAAACGATCTCGATCTTCTCGGGGCCATGGCGCTCGAGCGCGGCGCGGCGCGCCAGCTTGAGTGCGGCTTCATTGGCCTCGGCGCCCGAATTCGCAAAGAATGCCCGTTCGGCAAACGTCAACGCCTCGAGCCGCTTCGCGAGCCGCAACACGGGCTCGTTCGTATAGGCGTTGCTGACGTGCCAAAGCGTCTCTCCCTGCTCGCGCAGCACACGCACGAGCTCCGGGTGGGTGTGACCGAGCGCCGTTACCGCGATGCCACCCGTAAAGTCGATGTACTCGCATCCTTGCGTGTCCCACACGCGCGAGCCGGACGCGCGGACCGGCACGAAAGAGGCGGGCGAAAATACGGGCACCATGACGTCGTCGAACGTCTGGCGGTTCACAGCGAAATCGTTCATGGCAGATCCTCGTTTGAGTAATGCAGCGCCGCAATACAACTGCAGATATCGTTAGTGTAGAAAACGTTCGCGTTCACGTCTTGCGCACCCGCGACGTGATTTATCGGGGTTCGCTGCGCCCAGTGCCCTCATCCCTGTCGGGCGGCTCGATCAGGGCGCCCGCACGAGGCTCGCCCGCAAACGGCGCGCCCGCGCCATGCTGCCGCGCAATCCAGTTGCGGCGCTCTTCGCGCGGCGTGACGCCAAATCGTTCGCGGTAGGCGTTCGAAAAATGCGCTGCCGACGAAAACCCGCATGCAAGGCTCACCTGCACGATCGATTTGCTGGACCGCTGCAGTTGCAAACGCGCCTTGGTCAGACGAAGGCCCAGGTAGTACTTCGAGGGCATCGCACCGAGGTATTGTTTGAAGAGCCGTTCGAGTTGGCGGCGCGAGATACCGACAAGCTCGGCGATCTCGTCCGTCGTCAATGGATCTTCGACATTCGCTTCCATCAGTTGCAACGCGTCGTTGAGCCGCGGGTGGCGCTCGCCAGGCGCGGTCACGTGCGGGATGCGTTGCCGTTCCTCGCCCGCGCGCAAGATGCCAAGCCCCAGCGCATCGGCGATCCGTTCGGCCAGCTCCGGGCCTTGCTCGCGGGCGATCATCGCGAGCATGAAATCGGCGCTGGCCTGACCGCCCGCGCAAGTCGCGCGATCGCGGTCGATCTCGAAGATCTGCTGCGTCACGATCGAGCGCTCGAACTGCTCCGTGAACTGCTGATAGGTTTCCCAATTCACGCTCACGCGATAACCCGAGAGCTGGCCCGCCATGGCGAGCCACCACACGCCGTGGTGAATACCGCTGACGAGTGGGGTGCGCTGCCCGACGCGCGCAAGCGACGCGAGAAAGAGCCGGTAATCGGCGAACTGCTGAAAGCGTTCGGTGACGACGATGAGCCAATCGCAGGCGATGCCGTCGCCGAATGCACGATCGGCCTCGAGCGTCGCGCCGCCGACGAGCGGCACCGGCCGGCCGTCCCATGAGCACACTTGCCAGCGGTAAAGCGAACGACCCTCTATTTCGTTGGCGAGGCGCAGTGTGTCGACGATCGGCCCCACCCCCGACATGGAAACGGGGGGCAGCGCGACGATTGCCACCTCGGTCGTGCGCGGCGCGCCGGACGCGCCAGGCCAAGGCTGCGCGGTCCGTACCATCACGCGATCCCCGCGGCGAGCGTGCGCGGCGCCAGCCTGGCAATCGGACCGATTCGGTCGCTTATGCCGCTTGGGTCCCTTCGATGGATCGATATGAACGCCCGCATGCCCGGCTTACTTGAGGCTGCCCGAGAGGAACTGCCGCAGCCGTTCGCTCTGGGGCCGGGCGAGCACGACCGAGGGATCGCCCTCTTCTTCGGTCCGGCCCTGGTGCAAAAACATGACATGGTTGGAGACGTTGCGTGCAAATCCCATCTCGTGCGTGACGACGATCATCGTACGGCCTTCCTCGGCGAGCTTTTGCATGACCTTCAGCACTTCGCCCACCAGTTCGGGATCGAGCGCCGAGGTTGGCTCGTCGAAGAGCATGACGTCAGGGTTCATGGCGAGCGCGCGCGCGATCGCCACGCGTTGCTGCTGTCCGCCCGACAGATGCGACGGATACTGCTTTTCGAGCCGGGGCGCGAGCCCGACCTTCTCCAGATAAGCGCGCCCACGTTCCTCGGCTTCGCGCCGTGAAAGCCCGAGCACGTGAACCGGTGCCTCGATGACGTTTTCGAGCACCGTCATGTGGGCCCACAAATTGAAGTGCTGAAACACCATCGCGAGCTTCGTGCGCATGCGTTGCAGCTGCTTGTGATCGGCCACTTCGAGGTTGCCCGCGCGGTCGATGCGCGTGCGCACCGCTTCTCCGTCGACGACGATCTGCCCGGCATTCGGCCGCTCGAGAAAGTTGATGCAGCGCAAGAACGTGCTCTTGCCCGAGCCGCTGGCGCCAATGATACTGATGACGTCGCCGGCCGCGGCTTCGAGCGTCACCCCCTTGAGGACCTCGTTGTCGCCGTAGCGTTTGTGGATGTCGAGTGCCGCGAGCTTGACGGCGGTGGATTGGGATGTCGCTTGAAGCACCGTGCTCTCCTCGAGTAATTCAACGGCGGCCGACCGCGAGGTACGCCAGCCAGTGCTGTTCGGCCCGTCTGAATACCGCGACGAGTGCGAACGATACCGCAAGATAGATCAATGCGGCGATGCCGAATGCCTGAAACGACATGTAGGTGGCCGAGTTGGCGTCGCGCGCGACCTTGAGTACGTCGGGCACCGTGGCGGTAAATGCGATCGTCGTCGCATGCAGCATGAGAATGACTTCATTGCTGTAAAGCGGTAACGCGCGGCGCAACGCGGACGGCAAGACAATGCGCCGATACATGGTGAAGCGGCTCATGCCGTAGGCCCGCGCCGCTTCGACCTCGCCGTACGAGATCGCGCGGATCGCACCCGCGAAGATTTCGGTCGTATAGGCGCCCGTGTTGAGGCCGAATGCCAGGATGGCGCAATTCATGCCGCTGCGGAAGAAATCGTTGAGCGTGGGGTGCGCGCGCACGAATTCGAGGCTGTAAAGGCCCGAATAAATGAGCAGCAACTGCACGTAAAGCGGCGTGCCGCGAAAGACGTACGTATAGCACCGCACCGGAACGGAAAGCCAGCGATTGTCCGAGACGCGCGCGACGGCAAGCGGGAGCGCCATCGCAAAGCCGATCGCAAGCGAGGCGACGAGCAACCAGAGCGTCACCGCCAGACCCGATGCGCTGTGCCCATCCGAATAGAGAAATGCGCGGCCGAATTGGGAAAGAAGCTCGATCATAGTTCTGCCCTGCGCACGCCGAGGGAATAGCGCTTGTCGAGCCAGATCAGCGCAACATTGGACACCGTGGTAATCGCAAGATAGATGAGCGCGGCAACGAGGACGAAAAAGAACATGTTGAACGTGCTCTTGCCCGCATCCTGCGCGGCCTTCACGACATCCGCGAGGCCGATGATCGATACGAGCGCGGTCGCCTTGACGAGTACCTGCCAGTTGTTGCCGATACCGGGCAGCGCGAAGCGCATCATCTGCGGAAAGAGAATGCGCGCGAAGACGCGCGCGCCGCTCATGCCATAGGCCATGCCGGCTTCCAGTTGCCCGCGCGGCACCGCCAGGAATGCGCCGCGAAACGTCTCGGTGAAATAGGCGCCGTAGATGAAACCGAGCGTCAGCACGCCGGCGGCGAATGGATCGATATCGATCTGGTCGATGCCGATCGCGTCGGTCAGCTGATTCACCGCGATCTGGATACTGTAGAAGAGCAACAGCATCAGCACGAGATCGGGTACCGAGCGAATCAATGTCGTGTAAGCCGTGGCCGCGCCGGATAGGGCTGGCCGGCGCGAGAGTTTGGCCAGTGCGCCGGCGAGGCCCAACAGCACGGCCACGGCGAGCGACAGTACCGACAGCTCGATCGTCTTCATCGTGCCTGCGAGCAGCACGGGTCCGAAACCGTAGAGAAACACGCGCATCTCCGTCAGAGGGGTGGCGCGGATCGTCGCAAGCGAAAAATGTTTCGGCAAATGGAGCGCGGCGTTTTGCGGCAGCGCAACATAGGCGTTATCGAGATCGAGGGGCCCGTCCTGCGGCGCTCGTGCGGTGCGCTGGCATGGGCGGGCGGGGGCGGCCAGGAGCGAATTGCGAAAATTTCCGGTCGCATTTTCGATATTCGGTACGCCGGCGGTGGCACGCGGAGCCGATCCGGACTACCGGACGAGAGTGCGCCCCCGCGAAAGCTCGGCCCACTGCCACGACGCCAGCGCCACGCAACCGAAAACGACCTCGCGCATACGCTTCACGAGCGCGAGCGACAGCGCAACTTCGCGGTCGACCCCGAACATCTGTGCGAGCAGCACCACGGCGGCTTCCTGAACGCCGAGCCCGGCGGGCACCATGAACGCGGCGTGCCGCACCGCCTGCGTCAGCGCTTCGATAGCGATGGCGCCGCCAATCGACACCGGATGGCCCAACAAGGCAAGCGCCCAGTACGTCTCGAGCGCGCCGAGCACATACCCGGCAAGCTGCCAGGCAAACGCCCTCGCGAGCATGCCGGTCTTTCGCATCAGCGCGTCGATCTCTTCATCGAGCCGCTTGCCATCGATACCCTGCAGCAACCGGTGCCCGCCGCCCAGCGCGCGCGCGGCAAACCGTTCGATGGCATGGAAAAGCCCGCCGCGGCGCACCAGCGCGATCGTGACGAACGGCAGCGGCAGCGACATCGCGAGCGCAAGCGCGACCGTTTTCGCACCGGCAGCCCCCGTCGACGCAAAAATCAGCACCAGACCGAGCGCCGAAAATGCGTACTGCACGGCGATGGTGATCAGTACCTCGACGATCACCGACGCGCTGACACGAGACGCGTCGCTTACATGCCAGCGCGCGAGGCGAATGCCGACGATCTCCCCGCCTACCCCCACCACGGGCAGTAGCCGGCTCACCGCTTCGCGGACCATCGCAACCCACCAGAGAAACACGAGCGGCGCGCGCCCGCGCAGCAGCAGCTGCCATGCGCGCGCATCGAGCAAGAGCGGCAACGCGTGAAACGGCACGAGCCAAAGCAGCGCGAAACCGGCCTCGCCGACGATATGCACGACGTCGCCCGCCCCGTTGTGAACAACGAGCGCGATCAGGATGGCAATACCGATGGGCCAGCCGGCCCACTTGAACCACTTCGTCATAGCTGACGGCCTTGCTCGACGCCCGCTGGCGCGATACGCGCGGCGCCCCCACCGCAAACATCGGCAAAACCGCCTCTCGGAATCCCCGCCATCGCGGCGGCGACCCGCGGCGAAACGAGTGCGGCCAATTCGTCGGCGTGGCGATATTCGCGCATCGAGGCGCTGATCGGTGCCTGCCCCGGTGCGCCGGGCTCGGCGGGGTGGCAGTAGATTTCGCCGATACCTTCGGGCAACGAGGCCAGCGCGTCGAGCATGACTGCCTCGTCCATGCCGCCCGTATGAGCGATACCGACGACGTAATCGTTGTGCGCGATCCCCGCGCGGCGAAGCCGCGATCGCATCAGCGCAATCCAGGGAGCGAGCCACCACGGCGCGTTTGCCTCGAACGGCAGACGGATCGCCGTAAGCCCGTACTCGCGACCGATCGAGAGGACAAGCGACAGCACCGTCGGATGCACATGGAAATGCTTATGCGCATTGACGTGATCGAGCGTCAAGCCGGTTGCCGCAAACGCTTCGAACTGAGCGCGGATTTCGCGCGCGAGCTGCGCGCGAACGGCGGGCAGAAAGAAGAAGCGAAAACCGTCGCGCACCATCGCATCGCCGAACCGGCCATCCGCGCCGACAAGCGCGGGGATCTCGGCGGCAGGTAACGTCGCCGGCCCATCCGCAAGGACTAGATGCAAGCCCACGCGCAAGCCCGGCAGCCGAAGCGCGCGCTCGACGGCGTCGCGCGCCGCGGGTGCGCTCACCATGAGGCTCGCGCTCGTCAATACCCCATCGCGATGCGCGCGTTCGACGGCCTGGTTCACACGCACATCGAGGCCGAAATCGTCGGCCGTGACGATCAGCGAGCGTGCGCCGAGACGAGACACCGGGTTATATCCGTACGAAGGTGGGCTTCACGCCTCATGCGCGCGCAGGAAGCGGAAAAATTCGACGCCTTCGCGCAGGCGCCGCTTCATCATGTCCCAGCTCGTCAGCATTTCGCGCACGATCTCCCAGATCTTCGAGGGGCGGAAGTAGAACTCCTTGTAGAACGCCTCGAGGTGGTGATAGATCTCTTCGCGCGACAGATGCGCATAGCCGATCGCGGCAAGCTGCACGCCTTCCTTGCTGACGAGATTGATGACCTTGTTCTCTTCGAGCCAGCCGTTTTCGACAGCTTGCTTGTAGAGCGTCGTACCGGGATAAGGCGCGGCGAGCGAGACCTGGATCGTGTGCGGATTGATTTCCTTCGCGTACTCGATGGTCTTGCGGATCGTCTCCTTCGTCTCGCCGGGCAAGCCGAGGATGAAGGTGCCGTGGATCATGATGCCGAGCTTCTTGCAATCCGCGTTGAAGCGACGCGCGAAATCGGTACGCACACCCTTCTTGATATTGACGAGAATCTGATCGTCGCCCGACTCGTAGCCGACGAGCAGCAGGCGCAGACCGTTTTCCTTCATGATCTTGAGCGTCGAGTACGGCACGTTCGCCTTCGCATTGCACGACCATGTCACGCCGAGCTTGCCGAGGCCGCGCGCGATCGCTTCGGCGCGCGGTGTGTCGTCGGTGAAGGTATCGTCATCGAACATGATCTCCTTCACTTCCGGCATGTTGTCGCGAATCCACTTCACTTCCTCGAGCACGTTCTCGACCGAACGCGTGCGATAGCGGTGGCCGCTGACCGTCTGCGGCCACAGGCAGAACGTGCAACGCGACTTGCAGCCGCGCCCCGTGTAGATCGACACGTACGGGTAGTTCAGGTAGCCGATGAAATAGTTGTCGATCTTCAGATCGCGCTTGTAAATCGGCGCGACGAACGGCAGTTCGTCCATGTTCTCGAGGATCGGGCGCGCTTCGTTGTGCTCGATCGAGCCGTCCTTCGCGCGCCAGCTCAATCCCTTGATCTCCGGGAACGGCTTGCCTTCGACGATTTCCTTGCAGGTGAAATCGAACTCTTCGCGGCAGACGAAATCGATCGCGTCGGTGGCCGTGAGCGAGTTGTGGGGATCGACGGCCACCTTGGCGCCGACCATGCCGATGAGCACCGACGGCTTGCGCTTTTTCAGGTCCTGCGCGAACAGCGCGTCCGTCGGAAACGACGGCGTACTCGTATGAATGAAAACGATGTCGTATTGCGCGGCAATGTCGAGCGATGCCTGCACCGACAGCCCGTCGGCCGGCGCGTCGAGCACGCGGCTGCCCGGCACGAGCGCCGCGGGCTGAGCGAGCCAAGTCGGATACCAGAACGAGCGGATCTCGCGCTTGGCCTGATAGCGCGATCCGGCGCCGCCGTCGAAGCCGTCATAGGAAGGGGCCTGCAAGAACAGGGATTTCATGGATGCTCCGGCAACCTGCATGAATGCGGATGAAAAGAAGAAGACTGTGTGAAAACGGCGTCAGGAGCCATCGGAGCCCTCCGCCACGCGCACCACGACGGGCACGCGCGCGCCACGCCAGGTGACATGCGAACCGAACGCAGCGGCGAGCCACTGCAGCGCAAGCAATCCGTCGCGCAGCGGCACGAGCGGCAGATCGCGCCAGAACGTGCTGAGAGGGCGCGCGCCGCGCGCGTGCACCGCGAGCCGCGCGAGCAACCCGAGCACCGCGGCGGCCGTCAGCAACGCTTCGCGCACGGGTGCGCCGTGGCCCGCGAGCCCATAGGCGAGAAGCGCTGCGAGCAAGATCCACGGCGTCGTGAACGTGACGAACAGGAACGAGAAACCGGCCGGGTTGATCGAGCGAATCGTTCGCAGCCAGCGCGTTTCGCGCAGCCAGAGCGACGAAAAATCGGGTTCGATGACATCCGTCGCCACGACGACTTCCGACAGCACCGTTTCGAGGCCCCGAGCACGCGCATGCTCGGCCAGCCAGTAATCGTCGGCCAGGCAATCCTTGAGGGCGGCAAAGCCGCCCGTCAGCTCGAGCGTGGTGGCGCGTAGCGCAAGGGTCGCACCGAAGCCGAAACGCCGGGAACCGCCCGCATGCGCAAGCCGTACGGACGGCGCAAACCATTCGTTGACGAACAGCGCGCCGACGCGCGTCCAGAACCCGCCGACGCTTTCGGCATGGTACAGGCAGGTGACGATACCGACTTCCGGGTCGGCAAGCGGCGCCGTGACAGCTTCGAGGTAGCCGGGCTCGACGGCGATGTCGCTGTCCGCCACGACGATGAGCGGATGCTTCGCATGCGCCGCGAGATTGATGAGATTGCTGACCTTCAGGTTTTTGCCGTGTACACGCGAATCGACGACAAGCTCGATGTCGCGCCCCGGATACACGGTCTGCAGCCGCCGCACGACGCCGATGGCTGGATCGTTCGGCGACGAAACGCCGAACAGTAGCTGGTAACAGGGATGGCGCTGCTCGCAGAACGTGGCGAGATTCTCGAAAAGCCGCGGCTCCGCACCGCACAGCGGCTTGAGTACGCTGACGCCCGACGTATTGCCAGGAAGTCCCGCGCGGTTGGCCCGGCTGAACGCCCGGGCCGACGGCATGGCAAACGCTGCCGCGAGCGCATAGGCCGCGGCGATGCACGCGAACACCACGAGCATCCAATCGGACAGGGCCGAGGCCACCCCCGCGCTCACCGCACGCGCCCCGCAGACGGCGGCGCATGGCGGGCCGTCTTGCGGCACGCCACGGTCAACCGGGATGAAGAAATGCTGGCTCGCACGGGTTGTTGCTCCTTCGTAGAGGTCGCGCGGGTGCCTCGCCCATGGGGTTCCGGTGGCAAAAACGGCCCGCCCCCACGCTGAAGCTCGAAGCCGCAAACCGGCAATTGTAGCAGCGCGAGGCATAAGCCGTGCCGCAATGCGCGCGAACTACCGGATTCCGTCGCGCGGAGGCTGCAACGGGCATGACGATTTGGCGCGCCGCGTGCCGTATCCGGCCCCTGAACGATGACGCGACGCAGCAAGTCATGTATCGTGTTTCGATAGACGCCGTTTCCCCGCCCTCACACGAGCGGTGCGAAGCGGCTCATGCCGGCCGGCGAGCCAGTCGACCTCGAAACGCGCGCGCCGCGTGAAGCGAAGCCACCATGAAAAACGTCCTCAGCATACAGCCGCATGTCGTCTTCGGCCATGTCGGCAACAGTGCGGTCGTGTTTCCGATGCAACGCCTCGGCGTGAACGTCTGGCCGCTCGAAACCATGCAGTTTTCGAATCACATGCAGTATGGCCACTGGGCAGGCAGCGCCATCGACGCCGCACAGATGACCGAACTCGTCGACGGTATCGGCACGATCGGTGTGTTGCGGCGCTGCGACGCCATATTGTCCGGCTATTTGAGTTCGACTTCGCAGGTGCAGGCCGTTGTCGACATCGTGAAGGCGGTGAAGGCGGCCAATCCGCTGGCGTGGCACTTCGCCACACCCGTCATCGGCGCGGGCGCGGGCGCCCATGTCGACGACTACCTGCTCGCCGCGATGCCTGCGGCGGCCGATGGTCTGGCGCCCAATCACGACACGCTGCAAAAGTTGGCCGGGCGCACGATCGAGACCGTCGACGAAGCCGTCGTCGCTTGTCGCGAGATCATCGCGCGCGGGCCGCAGATCATTCTCGTCAAGCAGTTGCGGGACCGCAACAGCCCGGCCGATCGCATCAACCTGCTCGCGGTGACGGCGAGCGAGGCCTGGATGAGCCAGTATCCGCGCTACCCGTTTGCACGTCAGCCCGTTGGCGTCTCCGAGCTCACGAGCGCCATATTCGTGGCACGGCGCCTGACGGGGGATTCGGTGCGAACGGCGCTCGAACATACGTCCGCGGCGGTGCACGCGGTGCTCAAGTCGACTTACGAAGCCGGTCGCTATGAACTCGAGCTGGTGGCCGCGCAAGACGATATCGCGCGCCCGCGCGAATGGCTCGGCGCGTGGTTCGTCGGCGCAGCGTAACGCGCATCGCCGCCGCAAGCGTGTTTGCCCTGATTGCCGGCGCCGCGCCGCTATGCCGAAATGCGCATGCTGGACGACGCGAACCGTCAAGACGGCCTCATATTGGCTTTCTATATTCGCGTCAATGGGGTGCCGCGCGAGGCCATAGCGCCGGCGGCACAGATCGACGAAAACTACGTATCCCAGGAGGTCCCGCCACACGCCGTCCCATCGAACAAGAGTCGTGCACCGGCGCTTTCAGCGCTAAAGCGCATAGCGCGCGCATGCCGGAACGCACACCACCGCCGTTTTCCATGTTGTCGCCCAAAAGGAAAGAACATGCGTTTTGCGAAGACGATTACCCCTATCGCAGTTGCTGTTGGAGCGCTTCTCGCAGTCGTGCCGTTTTCCGCATCAGCCGATGTCCCGGTGAAGATCGGCTTTGCCGCACCGCTCACGGGTCCCAATGCCAGCTATGGCAAGGACCTGCAATATGGCGTACAGATGGCGCTCGATGACGCCAAGGCGCAAGGCATCAAGATCAACGGACAGCCCGCGTCGTTTCAGCTCGTCGCCGAAGACGACCAGGCCGATCCGAAGACCGGCAGCCAGGTGGCGCAAAAACTCGTCGATGAAGGCGTGAACGTCATCGTGGGCCACTTCAATTCGGGCACGACGATTCCGGCCTCGGAGATCTACCAGAAAGCGGGTATCCCCGACATCGATCCGGCTGCCACGAATCCGATCATCACGGGGCGTGGCTACGAAAACGTGTTCATGGTGATTTCGAGCGACGCGCAAAACGCGGGCACGGCCGGCACCTATGCCGTCAAGACGACGAAGGCCAAGCGCATCGCCATCATCGACGACCGCACGGCGTTCGGCCAGGGCGAAGCCGACGAGTTCGACAAGGCCGTCAAGAAGGCTGGCGGCAATATCGTGGGACGCGAGTACACGACGAACAGCGCGACCGACTTCAAGACCCAGCTCACGAAGCTCAAAGGCTTGAACCCGGATCTCGTCTTCGTCGCGGCGCTCAACCCGCAGGCCGCCGGCATCATGAAGCAGATGCGCCAGCTCGGCATCAAGGCTCAGTACGTGGGCGGCGGCGGCGTGAAGGACGTCGACTTCATCAAGCTCGCGGGCGACTCGGCCGAAGGCGCCATGGCATGGGAATACGGGCGTCCGCTCGACAGCACGTCGGTTGGCAAGGACTTCGCGGGCAAATTCAAGTCGAAGTTCGGCGTCGACGTCTTGTCGTACGCGCCGTTCGGCTACGACGCGGCATGGACAGCCATCAAGGCCATGCAGGCGGCCAATTCGACAAAGCCGGCCGATTACCGTCCGAAACTGAAGAGCATCAGCTTCGACGGTATCACCGGCCATATCGAATTCAACTCGAACGGCTCGCTCAAGCATGGCTCGTCGACCGTCTATGAAGTCAAGGGCGGCCAGTGGGTGACCGTCAAAACGGTCGAGGGGCTCTGACGCTTCGGCGGTAACAGCGGCAACACCACGAACGGCGCCTTCGGGCGCCGTGTCGCTTTGAATGCGCCCTTCGAGCCGTTCACAGACGGTAGCGAGTGGCGGCAGCCGCGACCTCCTCATGCAGCCACTGGCGCAGCGCATCGATGGCGTCCCGTTTCGCCGTATCGGAACGCCAGACGACGAAGTGCGCGTAAATATCCTTGATACTGCGCCGCCAAAGCCGCACGAGCGCGCCCTTGGCGAGCTCCGCTTCGACGAGCGTCGCGCGCACGAGCGCAATGCCGAGCCCGTTTGTCGCGGCAACGACGAGGGCCCCGGCATCCGTGAAAAGCGGCCCCTCGCGCGGCTCGGTCAGATCGAGACCGACCGCCTGGAACCACGGCTCCCAGGGCTGCGAGGCATGGCGCAGCAACGTACAGCGCGCCAGATCGGCAAACCGCCGCGGCAGCCGTCCCTCCCGGTATGCGGGGCTTGCCACGGCGAATATTTCCTCGTCCATCAGCCGCTCGGCCTGTAGGCCAGGCCACGCACCGGGCCCGTAGCGCAGCGCGACATCGACGCCATCGCGCCGGTCGAAACGCGCGAGTGCCACCTCGGGACGCAGTTGCAACGCGATATCGGGATGACGGCGCATAAAGCCGGGAAGCCGCGGCGCGAGCCAGCGCGAAGCAAACGATGGCAGCACGCTCACCGTCAGCTTCGTCGGCTCCGACTTTCGCGCGTCGCGCGCTCGCCGGCGCATGGGCACGCGCTCGAACGCACGCTGCAGCACTTCGAGCCCCTGTCGCACCTGTAACGCCAAGGCATGCGCCTCCGGTGTGGCCACGGCGCCAAAACGCTCGCGCACGAAAAGTACGGTGTCCAGGCGCATTTCGAGCGCGCGCACATGCTGGCTGATCGCGCCTTGCGTCAGTGCGAGTTCGTCGGCCGCGCGCGTGAAGCTGCCAAGCCGCACGGCCGCTTCGAACGCACGCAACGTCTGCATAGGGGGGAGATGCGAACCGGTCATCGTACGGCAGCTCTTGGCGTTGGTCTTTTACGCATGATGCACCCGCTCAAGCATTTCTCGCACGCAACGCCGCTTTCATCACGGCGCCCGCCGCCGTGATATGCGCCTTCGTCAGTCGTTTCGCCGTACGGCGATCGCCGGCGATCACGGCTTCGAGAATCGCCGCATGCTCGGCAAGCGAAGTGTCCTGATACTGTTCGATCTGCCAGACCAGCCGCAGGTAGCGATCGGCCTTGCGCCAGAGCACTTCGAGCGTCTCGAGCAGATGCGGCTTGCCGCCCGTCGCATAGATGGCGCGGTGAAACGCCCAATTGTCCTTCGACCAGGCCTCCACGTCGCGCGCCTTCCGGTCGCGTTCGAGAATCGCGCGCACCGCCCGCGCATCGTCCGGGCCGAATGCGTCGATCGCCGCATCGAGCGCGATCAGCTCGAGCGCCACGCGCATTTCCTGAAGCTCCTCGGCTTCCGCTGCGCTCATGGCCGAAACGAACGCCCCGCGATTCGGCACGAGCGTGACGAATCCGCTCGCCTGCAACTGCGCAAACGCCTCCCGCACGGGAATGTGGCTCGTTCCGAACTCGGCCGCGAGGCGGTCCTGCCGCAGCTGGGTGCCGGGCGGCAACGCGCCGCTCGCAATGCGCTCGCGAATACGTTCGGCCAGCGCCGTCGAAGAAACTTTTGCATCCGCCGACTTCTTCATTTTAATATATTAAAACTCACCAGGAGGTCGATATGACGGTATCCAGATTGCGAAACATCCCCGGCATCGGCGTCGACCGGGTCGGCGACGCGGCGGATTCGATGCACGACGCGGACATTCTAAGGCTCGAAAACCTCGATACCGATCTGCGGCCGCCCGCGGCGGCCTTACAGCTCACGCACGAGGCCGTCGACGACGACACGGCCAACAGCTACCTGCCATTTCTCGGCCTGTCCGTGCTGCGGCAAGCAGCCGCCCTACGGGTCGGGCGCGCCGCGGGGCACCGCTACGACGCCGCGACGGAGTGTATCGTCTCGGCCGGCGGCCTGGCCGGCATCTTCAACGTGCTTCTGTCGATTCTCGAACCCGGAGACGAAGTCGTGCTGACGACGCCGACCTACGCCGGGCTCATCAATCGGGTCCACCTCGCGGGCGGTGTGCCGAAGTTCGCGCGGCTCGTTCCCGGCGCCGACGGCTGGCGGCTCGATCTCGACAGCCTGGCCGCTGCCGTGGGTCCACGCACGAAGGCGTTTCTGATGATGTCGCCGTCGATGCCGAGCGGCTATGTCGCCACGGCCGAGGAATGGCAGGCCATCGCGGGGCACTGCCGGCAAGCGGGCGCATGGCTCGTCTATGACGCCGCCATGGAGCGGATCGTGTTCGACGGCCGCACTGTGCTTCATCCTGCCAGTCTGCCTGGCATGCGCGAACGCACGATCACCGTCGGCGCGGTATCGAAGGAATACCGGATGATCGGCTGGCGAATCGGCTGGATCGTCGGTCCGGCCGCGATCATGCGTGACATTCGACTGGCGAGCCTGTCGAACGTGGTCTGTCAGGTCGGCATTGCCATGCCGGGTGCCGCCGCGGCGCTCACGTCAACCGACGACGGCGTTGCCGCGGCTGTCGCGCAATGGCAGACGCGCCGCGATGTCCTCCTGGAACAGCTGGCCGATCTTCCCGTTGTGCGGCCGCACGGTGGCTGGTCGCTGCTGATCGATACGGCGGCACTCGGCATCGAGCCAGGCGAGGCATCGCAACGATTGCTCGTGCACGGCAAGATCGCGGCCACGCCGATGACGAACTGGGGTCCCGGCGCCGAGCGCTATCTGCGCTTCGTGTTTTCCAACGAGCCTGTCGGGCGGCTGCGCGATGTACGCGAGCGCATTCGGGCGTCGTGGAATATCTGAGCGCCCGTGGCCCGGCCATTAGAGTCACTAATGCCTGGGCCTCACTATTCTTGCTTTGTCGCGTGCCGCCGCGCTCGCTAGACTCGTCGCTACCCCATCTCTGCCGTATGCGACGAAGCCACAATGACCTATCGACTCTACTATTCGCCCGGCTCGTGTTCGTTGGCCGTTCACATCGCGCTCGAAGAAATCGGCGCACCATTCGAGCGGCACGAAGTCTCGGTGGCGCGAGGCGAGACCGCGCAGCCCGAATACCTGGCAGTCAATCCGAAAGCGCGCGTGCCCGCGTTGGCCATTGCGGGCGAAGCACGTGTGCTGACCGAACTGCCGGCCATTCTCACGTTCCTCGCGCGACAACACCCCGAAGCGAACCTCTTGCCAGGCGACAATGCACTCGACGAGGCACGCTGTCATGAATGGCTCGCGTGGCTGGCCGGCTGGGTGCACGGCGTCGGCTATGGCGAACTGTGGCGCCCGCTGCGGTTCGTCTCCGATGCAACGCTCTCCGAAACGATCGGCGCAGCGGGCAGGCGGACCATCGAGCAATCCTATATCTCGATCGAAGCCCAACTCGCCGATGCGGGCGCCGGAGCCGTTGCCTGCGGCTATACGATCGTCGATCCGTTCCTGCTCGTGCTCTACCGCTGGGGCAACCGGATCGGCCAGCCGATGCGCGAACGCTATCCCGCCTGGACCGAGCTCACGCGGCGCGTATTGCAGCGCCCGGCCGTACAGCGCGCCATGACGAACGAGAACGTATATATCGACCGATGAGGTATCCGCTCAGGCGAGGGCATATTCGCGCCGAGCGCCGGCCCGCGCGCGCGATGCTGTTAATATGCAGCGCGTCGTGCCGCAAAGCGCACGAATGCCGTATCACTGATCGCCATGCCCCTCATCAGCCTGCTCGACCCTTGGGAGCCCTCCCCGGCGCTGGTCGCCGTCCTGCTCGTCACAGCCGTGCTCTATGCGCGCGGCGCACGGCGGACCCCCGTGACGATCGCGCGTCGAGGCGCGTTCTGGACCGGCCTCGTGCTGTTTTATCTCGCGCTGCATACGCGCCTCGACTACTACGCCGAGCATCAGTTCTTCGTGCATCGGTTGCAACATCTGGTGCTGCACCACCTTGCACCGCTCGTGCTGATGGCGTCGTATCCAGGCAATGTTCTGCGCGCGGGGCTGCCATTCGCGTGGCGCCGCGCGCTGCGTCGCTGGCAGAAAAGCGCATCGGCTCGACTGGCCGGCGCGATCTTGCTGAACCCGACCGTCATCTCGCTTGCGTTCGTCGTTTCGGTCGTTTTCTGGCTCATCCCATCCGTGCAGTTCGTCGCGATGCTCGACTGGCGCCTCTATACGCTCATGAATTGGTCCGTGGCCGTGAGCGGCCTCGCCTATTGGTGGATGCTGCTCGATCACCGCCGCGCACCGCCGAGCCGTACACGACCCGGCTTGCGTGTGCTCTCGCCCGTCATCACCATGACGCCGCAGATTCTCGTCGGCGCGATCATCACGTTTTCGTCGCGCGATCTCTACCCGATCTTCACCCTCTGCGGGCGTGCATTCACGTCGATACCGCCGGTGCTCGATCAAAGCCTCGGCGGTCTGATCATGTGGGTGCCGGCGGCGGTGCTCGAATCGATCGGCGCGATGATGGCGCTGCGCCATATGATGCGTTTGTCGGCGAGCGCGCCGCGAAAGACGCCCGCCGGCAGAGCGAAGACGATCGCCCCGACGCCGGCGCTGGAAGCGTAGGGCCTGTTCAGCCTGCCAGCCAGGCGCCGTAACGCGCCAGATCGACGTTGCCGCCGCTCACGATGACGCCCACGCGCTTGCCGCTGATATCGGCCCGACGCGCGGCCGCGAACGAGAGGCAACCCGTCGGCTCGACCACCATCTTCATGCGCTCGGCAAAAAAACGCATGCATTGAATGAGTTCGTCGTCGGTCGCCGTATCGATATCGTCGACATCGCGGCGGATGATCTCGAACGTATAGTTGCCCAAATGCGCGGTTTGCGCACCGTCGGCGATCGTCTTGGGCGTGTCGATATGCACGATGGCGCCCGAGCGCAGCGAACGCTGCCCGTCGTTGCCGGCTTCCGGCTCCACGCCGTAGATCTTGCATGCCGGCGATAACGCGCGCGTCGAAAGCGCCGAGCCCGACAGCAACCCGCCTCCGCCAAGACAGACGTAGAGCGCGTCGAGCTCGCCCACCTCTTCGATCAGCTCCTTCGCCGCGGTGCCCTGCCCCGCAATCACATGCGGATGATCGTAAGGAGGAATCAGCGTAAGCCCTTGCTTGTCGGCCAGATCGCGGCCGATTTGCTCGCGGTCTTCCGTATAGCGGTCATAGGTCACGATGTTCGCGCCGTAACCCTTCGTTGCCGCGACCTTCGCGGCGGGCGCGTCCAGCGGCATGACGATCGTGGCGGGAATGCCGAGCAGCCGCGCCGACAAGGCAATGGCCTGTGCATGATTGCCCGACGAAAACGTCACGACGCCGCGCTTGCGCTGCCCCTCGTCGAATTGCGACAGCGCATTGAATGCGCCGCGAAACTTGAAGGCCCCCATGCGCTGAAAGTTTTCGCACTTGAAGAACACGCGCGCGCCCGTTTCCTCGTCGACGGTACGCGAGGTCAACACGGGAGTCTTGTGCGCCGCGCCCGCAATACGCTCGGCAGCGGCAACGACATCGGAATAGGTAGGCAAGGTCAGCATGGCGGTTGAGGACACTGGGCACTCCGGGATATGGGCCGCTCATCAGCGGATTACGAGCCCGCCTTCGGCAAATGCCGCGCGGGCGATGTCGCATCGTATCACCGGGGGACGGTGGATTCGCCGGCAAGCGGCGCGACGATGATTTGCGCCAGCGCATCGCGCTCCACGCGTTCGAGCGCCGTGTGCATCGCCGCGAATTCGTCAGGACTGCAGACTTGTTTGCCGAACTGCGCCTGCAGCCGGCGCGTGATTTGAACGATATGCGTCGTCGGATCGAACACGTAGTGCGAGCGATAACGCAAGCCGCCCGCGCTCAATTCGACGTCGTTCGGTACGAACACCATACGCACGGTGGACGGCAGCACGATCTGCCCCGACTCGTCGAATCCGCCGCCAATGCAGACGAACGATTGCGTACGCGCGCCGGCGGCCAGCCATTGTTGCACCTGCGTCGCAATGCCACCGGACAGACTCGATACCGCCGGCATGCCCGTCATCCCGTCCGGCCAGATCACGTGCTCGAGCGCGCCCGTCATCGACACCGCGAACGGTCCGCTCGTGGCCTCGACATCGTCGGCAACGATCGTCGCGCTCCCGCGCAAACCTGCGTTATGCAGGCGTTCATAAGCGATTTGCTGCACCCGGTCATGCGTCGCTCGACGAAATACGTTGCGCTCGAGTTCGGCTGTCCAGCCACTGTCCTCGACCCGATAGGCGTAGCGGGCCGCGCCGCTCGCGTCGATGTCGATCTGTACGCGTGACGCGCGCTCGCGCGGCTCGACGGCGGGCGTGCGCACCAGCCGCCCTTCATCGACGAGTAGCGCGGGCCGGTCCATGACGCCGGGCGGCAGATACCCGAATGCGATCCCACCCGCGGTCGTATCCGCAAAAAGATCGAGTTCGGGCATCCAGACGATCACATGGTTGATTGCGCTCGCGCCATAGCCCGGTACCGACGGCAGCGTGTACACCGGACCGAGGCCGATCAACGCCGGCTCGTTACGGACGCCCGCGGCGGCCAGCAGCGCACCGAAGAGCGCGACGTGATCCTTGCAATCGCCGTAACGGTTGCGCAGCACGTCGATCACCCGATGCGGCCGCGCCGCCGTCTCACCGACGAAAAGCGCGACGTACCGGATGTTCGCGCGCATCCAATCGTAGATGGCGCGCGCTTTCGAAAGCGGATCGGGCTTGTCGTCCGTCAACGCGTGAGCCAGCGCGACGACAGCCGGGTCCGCTACGCTCGCGTCCTCGGCCCCGGCCCGATATCGCTCGGCAAACGCGCCGAAGCTCGCAACGGTTGTGACCATCAGCCGGTCGCCGTCTTGTGCATAGCCAACGGCACCCGGCTCCGTCGGCGCATAAGGTCCGTGCCGATAGTCGAACGTGTAGCGGGTACGCGCGCCTTCGGTCACCGGCGGCTCGCCGCGATACCCGCGCGCGTCGGCATGAAGCGGCATGTCGGAGGGCAAGTCGAAGACGAGTTGCTGGTTTTCGACGGGCTCGCGCGTCGGCTCGACGAAGTAGCTGAACGCGCCGGGCTCGATCGGCTTGCTACGGACCTTGTGAAATACCACATGAATGCGCCACCCTGGCTCGACGCCCGGGAAAATGATCGTCCGCAAGACGCCATTCTCGAACATCGGCGCGCCGGCTGCGCGCGGCTCCTGAACGTCGCGAATCGCCTCCGGCCCGACCGGATGCAGTCCGCCGCCCGGATCGATCGATTCCGCGGTGAGCACGGTGAGCTTTTCAGTGTCCTTGTCAAACCAGACGTAATGCTGCGCGATCGCATCGACACCGCTCGATGTATTCGCCCGCAACGTCGTGTCGTCGTACTCCTCCACCGTGCCGTCACGTTGCACGATAAAGCGATGCACGTCCGATTCGACGGTCGATGGCGAATCGTGCGACACCTGCCCCATCGCGCTTGCGCTCGCGCATAGCGTCGCGGCGATGGCGAGCGCGCGCGTTGCAAGCGGGACACCGCCGTTGCGATGTTTCAGACGCAAGCGTGCCATCGCGCCCTGTCAGCCGGTGAGCCGCGCACGGTACGCGCGCGGGCTTGCGCCGAACTCGGCTCGGAAAGCACGATTGAAGTTCGAAACATCCTCGAAACCGCAATCGAGCGCGATGTCGATGATCTTGTCGGGCGCATCGGCAAGACGCTGCGCCGCCAGCCGCAACCGGGCGCGCACGACGTATTGATGCGGCGTCGTACCTGCCGCCTGCTCGAAGGTACGCAGAAAATGGTAAGGGCTGAGTCCGGCAAGCGCGGCAAGGCGCTCGAGGCCGAGATCGCTCCCGGGCGCCTCCTCGATCAACTGAACAACCTGCATCACCCGTTCGATCGCTGCGCTCGACGCGCCGCGCGTGTCGAGCGTCGGGCAACCCGCCGTTTGCCGCAGCGTGTGCGCGGCAAGCGCCACGGCAAGCGTGTCCCACCCTTGAGCGTTTCGCATCGATACACCCGCGCAGGCGGCCGCGACAAACGGCGCGAATTCGCGGGACGGCGCGATGCGCGCGGCATTGAAACGCGCGCCGCGGCCCGTTGCGCCCACATCCGCCGCAATCCGTTCGAAGTATGCCGGTGTGAAGCGAAACGCAATGCAGCGGTCCCCTTCGCGGTGACGATGGCCGCATTCGAAGCATTCGTCGGCATTGCCGAGCATCACCGAGCCCGGCGTCATCAGCCCGCGTCCCGACGGCGTCCGATACTCGAACGCGCCGGCGACGACGAGCGCCACGAGCACGCGCGAGTGCCGCTCCTCGAACGGCACATCGTCAGGCCCATGCGTACAGAGCACGTCCGCCGCGTGCCAACCGTCGCCCGCCGCAAGCGTGCGCGGCGTGGTGCGCGCGCGTGCCCCGGCGCGGTGCCGCCAGGCCAGTGCCGCATCGAGTCCGGCCGCAATATTTGCCAAGATTCGCCCCTCACTTCGCCATAGGATCGTTATAGAACATCGCACGCACCGCAGCCCGCCGCCGGCGATGCGTGAACCGACGAACCGATCGACCGTCCGTTGCACGGAGACAAACATGAATACTACCGAAACGAGCTTGCAGCACGAATTACAGCGCGCACTGATTGCATCGGAGCGCGCCGACGCTATCGAGGAGGCAGACGACATCTATGGCTGGCTCATCGGTAGCTGGTCGCTCGAGGTCCTGCACTATCGCGGTGTGGATTTGCGCGGCCAGGGGCTCATGGCCGAAGCGCACTTCGCGCGCGTGCTTGAAGGCCGCGCGATCGGCGACGTCTGGATCATGCCCGCGCGAGGCTCGCGCGGATCGCCCGAACCCGGTATGAACATGTACGGCATGACGCTGCGGAGTTGGGACCCGCAGCTCCGAGCCTGGCGCATTGCTTGGGATAACCCCGCCGGCGCGCATCGCGAAGCGCAGATCGGTCGCCGCGTGGGCCGCGATATCGTGCAGACTGGCACGCGGCCCGATGGACAGGCGACGCGCTGGCGGTTTACCGAGATTAAGCCCGAGCGTTTTCATTGGATCGGCGAAGCCCTCGATCGGGATGGCGAAACCTGGCGGATCGAGGGTGAATTCATCGCGACACGCGTCACAGGCTGAACCGCGCCGAAGCGGGGGGCGAGCGCACTGCCGCTGCTACCCGGCCTGGAAGCCCTGTTCGCGCTCGTCGATCGCGCGCAGCAGCGAAAGCGCAATGCCAACGGCGGCCTGTTCGATCTCGGCGAGCTCAGGAAAGCTCGGCGCGATCCGCAGATGGCTGTCGCTGGGATCGACGCGATACGGGAACGCTGCGCCGGCGGGGGTCAGGACGATTCCGGCTTGCGCCGCTAAAGCGACGGTTCGCTTCGCCAAGCCCTCGGGCGTATAAAGGCTGACGAAATAACCGCCCTCGGGGCGGGTCCACGACACCCCCGGCACGTCGCTCAACAATGTGTCGAACGTCGATTGCAAGACGTCGAACTTAGGGCGAAGCAACGCGCGATGACGCGCCATCAGCTGTTCGAGTGTCGGCAGATCGCGTAAGTAGCGCACATGCCGCAACTGATTCAACTTGTCGGGGCCGATCGTTCGAACCGACACGCGGCGCTGCCACCACTCGATATTGCGCGCCGATGAAGCGAGAAACGCCAGCGCGCCGCCCGCGATCGTCACTTTCGAGAGCGACGCGAAGACCAGCGCCCGATCGGGATACCCTGCCTGCGCGCATCGCTCGACGATGTTCGGGCTCGCATGCCGACGCTCGGACAGATGATGGAAGCGATAGGCATCGTCCCAGAAGAGCCGGAAATCGGGCGCAGCCGCCGGTAAGGCGGCCAGCCGGCGCACGACGTTCTCTGAGTAGATCGTCCCCGTGGGGTTGCTGTAAAGCGGCGTGCACCAGATGCCCTTGACAGCGGGGTCGGCCACCCGCGCCTCGACGACATCCATGTCCGGCCCGTCTTCGCGCATTGGCACCGGGATCATGCGGATGCCGAGCGCTTCGCAGATCGAGAAGTGACGATCGTAGCCCGGCACCGGGCACAGGAATGCCACCTCGCCCGCCCGACACCAGGGCTCGCCGTCAGGCAGACCGAACAGCATCGCGAAGGCAAGCGCGTCGTGCATGAGTTCGAGGCTCGAATTGCCCGCGGCAACGACCTGCGATGGCGGTACTTCGAGCAGCTGACTACCCAGCTCGCGCGCCTCCGGCAAGCCGAGCACATGACCGTAGTTGCGGCAATCGATGCCGTCGCGCGAGCGATAGCCCGCCGTGGCTGCCTCGTCGAGCAATGCGTGCGACAAGTCGAGTTGCGCCGCAGCCGGCTTGCCGCGCGTCATGTCGATCGAAAGACGCTTCGCGAGGAAGTCGTCGTAGCCAGCCGAGCGTAACGTGTTCAAGGTAGGGGCCTCTCGTTCCTGCGTTCCGGGTTGGCGCTTTCGACCGTCATCGGCGCGATAGCGTTCGAAGCAGTATGCCCACGCATCCGCGTTCAGACAAACGCGTTATATTGATCGCTTCGTTCAGTTTTTCTGATGGCTAAAAAACGATGAAAACACTCGATCTCGACGTGCTCTCGATGGTGGTCGCCGTTGCCGACAGCAACAGCTTCGTGCGCGGCGCGGCGCTCGTGCATCGCTCGCAATCGGCGGTGAGCATGCAGGTGAAGTCGCTCGAGATCGCGCTTGGCAAGCCGCTGTTCGTGCGGCGCGCACGCAGCGTTACACCCACACCCGAAGGGCTTTTGCTTCTCGACTATGCCCGGCGCATGCTCGCGCTGCGCGACGAAGCCTGGGCATCGCTCGTGCATCCCGACGTGAAGGGGCGCGTGGCGATAGGCGTGCCCGACGATTACGCGTCGTCGCTCCTGCCCGACGTGCTGCGGCGATTTTCGGCAACGTATCCGAAAGTCGAAATCCAGGTGGTCGGTTTGCCGAGCCATGCGCTCGTACCGCTCGTGAAGGAGAGCAAGATCGATCTCGCCTGCATGACGCGCGCGCAAGGCGTGCGCGGCGAGTTCATTCGTCTCGAACCCACGGTATGGGCGGGTGCGGGGCGCGGCGACGCGTTATGGAAGGAGCGCCCATTGCCGATCGCGGTCTTCACGCCGGGCAGCGTGGCGCGCGCCAACGCGATACGCGCGCTCAAGCGCGCGCGCATCGCCTATCGCATGTCCTATGAAAGCCCCAGCCTGCTCGGCTTGCTGAGCATGGTCGAAGCGGGTCTCGCCGTCGCGCCGGTCGCCCGCTGCGCACTGCCCGATCGATTCGTCCAACTAGGCCGCGCGCAAGGGCTGCCCGCGCTGCCGCCGCTCGAGATCGTGCTCGCGCGCAGCGCGCGCTCGAATCGCGCCGAATGCGAGTTTCTTGCGGAGCAGATTCTTGCGGAGCTGCGGGTGGGAACGCGGTGAATGGGCGGCCCGAGTCAACGCCTCGCAACGCTCAAAACAACGAACGTTGCCGCTGCCGCGCCATCGATACGACGTCGAGCTCGTCGAGCCGTTCGCGCGCTTTGGCCAGATCGTGCACGAGCTGGCGCTGCAGCCAGGTCTCCGCCCCGCCGCCGAACGCTTTGTCGAGTCGCAGCGCCATCTCGGGCGAAATACCCGATTTTCCGCTCAGCAGATTCGTCAGCGCCTGACGGCTCACGCCGAGCACGGCTGCGCCCTCGGTCACGCTGAGATTGAAGCGTTCGAGGCAAGTCTGGCGCACTATCGCGCCCGGGTGAATGAAGTCGGAATCGGCCATGGGCCGAACATTATCGGGGAACGACCGAATCGTCAACTGACAATGGACTCTTGTCACATCGAATCCCGGTTGGCACCGGACAGATCACCGCATCAGTTGCGCTATCGCCGCGCGATAGGCCGCGTAAAAACGCGTCTCGTCGACATGCCGCCGCTCACGCACGACGCAGCGGCCCGCCACATAGACATCGCGAATCGGTGTCTCGCCTTGCTCGCAAAAGACGATGCTCGAAAGCCACGACCCGGTAGGGCGCGCATCGATGCTCGGATGGTCCGCATCGAGCACCAGCCAGTCGGCGCGACTACCCACGGCGAGGACGCCCGTCAGGCGGCCCGTCGCCTGCGCCCCGCCAGCCAGCGCCGCATCGACGAGTTGCTCGCCCAATGGCTTTCCCTCGACGGTTGCCAGCACGTTCCGTTCGCGCCGCGAGAGACGCTGTCCATATTCGAGCAGGCGTAACTCGGCACGCCAGTCCACCGCGATCTGACTGTCCGAGCCGACGCCAAATCGACCTTGCGCGTCGAGGTAGCGTCGCGCCGGAAATACTCCGTCGCCGAGGTTCGCCTCTGTCGTCGGGCACAGCCCGACAACGGCCTTGCTGCGCGCCAGCGCGACTGTCTCCGCCTCCTCGACATGGGTGGCATGCACGAGGCACCAGCGTGCGTCGATATCGGCATGATCCAACAGCCACGCAACGGGCCGCGCCCCTGTCGCCGCTATACATTCGTCGACTTCGCCCGTTTGCTCGGCGACATGGATGTGAATCGGCGCGTGTGGAATGCGTGCATGAATGCCTTCCGTCACAGCGCGCAGCGATTGCGCCGATACGGCGCGCAACGAGTGCGGCGCAACGCCGTATGCGCGCATACCGTCTTGCGGATAAGCGCTTCGCACGCTGTCGAGCATGCCGAGCAACTCGTCAGGATTGCTAATGAATCGCCGCTGGTCGGGACGCGGAGCACGGCCGCCGAATCCGCTCGCTTCGTAAAGCACCGGCAGCAGCGTGATTCCGATGCCGACGTTCGCCGCGGCATGCATGACTCGATTGGCAAGCTCGGCCGGATTGGCATATCGGCAGCCATCCGGCGCATGGTGGAGGTAGTGGAATTCGCAGACAGAGGTATAACCCGCTTTCAGCATCTCGACATAGAGCCAGGCGGCAACGGCTTCGAGCGTCTCGGGCGTCATGCGCGCGGCGAACCGGTACATCGAATCGCGCCAGCTCCAGAATGTGTCGCGCCCCTCGCCGCGATATTCCGCAAGGCCCGCCATCGCGCGCTGAAACGCGTGCGAATGCAGATTCGGCATACCGGGCATGATGGGGCCCGCGGCATGCGGCGTGTCTGCTGTCGCGCTCGCGCAAGGCTCGACGCTCGTCAGCGTGCCGTGCTCGTCCCACTGAAACAGCACGTCGCGTTGCCATCCATCGTGCAGATAGGCGTATCGCGCGAAGAGCGAACGCGAGGGCGACGATAAGCGAACGTGCTGCGTTGCCTGCGTCACGTCGTGCTCCTTGTCAGGGCCAGCGGCGGCCGGCGGTATACAGGCGCGCCATCACGCACGATGCACGCCGCGAGCGGACGGCCGATCCAGTAGGCAAGCTCGGCCAGTGTATCGACGGACCATGCGACGAAGTCTGCCGCGCGCCCCACCTCGAGCGCGCCGTGTCGCTCGCCCTGCCCGATCGCGCGCGCCGCATGCCGCGTCACACCCTGCAGCGCCTCGGCAACCGTCAACTTGAACAGCGTGCAGCCGAAATTGAGCATCGCAACGAGCGATGTCGCAGGCGAAGTGCCCGGATTACTATCGGTGGCGAGCGCGATCGGCACTTCATAGCGGCGCAGCAGCTCGATCGGCGGTAACTGCGTTTCGCGGATGAAATAATAAGCGCCCGGCAGGAGCACGGCCACGGTCCCCGCGGCTTTCATCGCCGCCACACCGGCTTCATCGAGATGCTCCAGATGATCGGCCGACAACGCCCCATAGCGCGCGGCGAGCGCCGCACCGCCCATCGCGCTCAACTGCTCGGCGTGCATCTTGACGGGCAAGCCCCGACGCGCCGCCGCTTCGAGCACGCGCTCGCTTTGCGCGAGCGTGAAGCCAATGCGTTCGCAAAAGACGTCCACCGCATCGACGAGCCCTTCGTCCGCAAGCGCCGGCAGCATCCGATCGCAGACTTCGTCGATGTAGGCGTCGGCGCGGCCCGCGAACTCTTCAGGTAATGCATGCGCGCCGAGAAACGTCGTATAGATCGAGACCGGATAGCGCCGTCCCAGCTCGCGTGCGACGCGCAGCATCTTGCGCTCGCTTGCCAGATCGAGACCGTAGCCCGATTTGATCTCGATGGCGCCGACGCCGTCTTCGATCAATGCCGAGAGCCGTTTGCCCGCCGCCGCGACGAGTGTCGCTTCGTCGGCCGCGCGCGTGGCACGCACCGTCGATGCGATCCCGCCGCCGCGACGCGCGATCTCCTCATAACTCGCGCCGGCCAGGCGCAGCGCGAATTCGTCCGCGCGGTGCCCGCCATAGACCAGGTGCGTATGGCAATCGACAAGACTTGGCGTCACCCATGCGCCGCCCAGGTCCTCACGCGGCCAGTCATGAAAATCGCGCGGCAGATCGACACGCGCGCCGCCCCATGCGAGCTTGCCGTCGCGCACGGCAAGCGCGGCATCGGCAATCGTCTCGTCCGGATCGCCGCGCGGGCATAGATGCAAATGCTGCCAGACCAGATCGTTCATCTTGCGTCATCGCCCCAGCATCGGCAGATTCAGGCCGACTTCGCGCGCGGTGCGCTCGGCGAGCGCGTAGCCCGCATCCGCATGACGCATGACGCCGGTGGCCGGATCGTTGAACAGCACGCGTGCGATGCGCCGCGCAGCCGCTTCGGTGCCATCGCAGACGATCACGACACCCGCATGCTGGCTGAAGCCCATTCCCACGCCCCCGCCGTGATGCAGCGAAACCCAGGTGGCTCCCCCGGCGGTGTTGAGCAGCGCGTTCAAGAGCGGCCAGTCGCTCACGGCGTCCGAGCCGTCTTTCATCGCTTCCGTCTCGCGGTTGGGGCTGGCGACGGAACCCGTATCGAGGTGATCGCGGCCGATCACGATCGGCGCCTTGAGCTCGCCGCGCGCCACCATTTCATTGAACGCGAGGCCGAGCCGGTAGCGGTCTTTCACGCCGACCCAGCAAATACGCGCCGGCAACCCCTGGAACGCGATGCGCTCGCGCGCCATGTCGAGCCAGTTGTGCAGATGCGCATCGTCGGGAATCAGCTCCTTCACCTTGGCGTCGGTCTTGTAGATATCTTCAGGGTCGCCCGAGAGCGCCACCCAGCGAAACGGCCCTTTACCTTCGCAAAAAAGCGGCCGGATGTAGGCTGGCACAAAGCCAGGGAAGTCGAACGCGTTCTCGACGCCCATCTCTTTCGCCATCTGACGAATGTTGTTGCCATAATCGAGCGTCGCGGCGCCCCGCGATTGCAGCGTCAACATGGCCTGAACCTGCCTGGCCATCGATTGCTTGGCGGGCAGGACAATGCTTTGCGGGTCCACCTTGCGACGCTCGCGCCATGTCTCCAACGTCCAGCCTTGCGGCAGGTAGCCGTTGATGGGATCGTGCGCGCTCGTCTGATCGGTCACGCAATCGGGCGTGATGCCGCGCGCGACGCATTCGATGAAGACGTCGGCCGCATTGCCCAGGAGACCGATCGAGACCGGTTTGCCGCTCGTCTTGGCCGCCTCGATCATCGCCAGCGCCTCGTCGAGCGATTTTGCCTTGCGATCGAGGTAGCGCGTCTTCAGACGCATATCGATGCGCGTCTCGTCGCACTCGACGGCAATCATCGAAAAGCCGGCCATCGTCGCGGCAAGCGGTTGCGCGCCACCCATCCCGCCGAGCCCGCCGGTCAATATCCAGCGTCCCTGCGCCCGGCCGTTGAAATGCTGGTTGGCGACGGTGTAAAAGGTCTCGTAAGTGCCCTGGACGATCCCCTGGCTGCCGATGTAGATCCAGCTGCCGGCCGTCATCTGTCCGTACATCATGAGTCCCTTGCGATCGAGCTCATGAAAATGCTCCCACGTGGCCCAGTGCGGCACGAGGTTCGAGTTCGCGAGCAACACGCGCGGCGCATCGGCGTGCGTGCGGAAGACACCGACGGGTTTGCCCGATTGGATCAGGAGCGTTTCGTCGTCGTTCAGCGTTCTGAGCGTTGCGAGGATACGGTCGAAGCATGCCCAGTCGCGCGCCGCACGGCCAATCCCGCCATAGACGACGAGTGCGTGCGGATGCTCGGCAACGTCGGGATCGAGATTGTTCTGGATCATCCGATACGCGGCTTCGGTCAGCCAGCTCTTGCAGGACTTCATCGGCCCGCGCGGCGCACGCACCGTGCGCGAGGCGTCGTAGCGCGGGTCGGCGGATTTCGGATCGTTCATGAGGGCCCCTCTTTGCCTTTCGGATGCGTTTTCAGAAATGTCCGGTGAAGCGGTAGCGGCTGCCCGGATGCCAGAGATTCGCGATCGACGCGACGAGCGCTTGTGTCCACGTGCGCCGATGCAACACGAGACACGGCTCGCCATCGGCCATCGTCAGATGCGCGCGTGTGTCCGGTTCGGGCAGCGCGGCTTCGATGCGGTACTCGACGCGCGCGAGCGGCGCGACGCGTACCAGATACTGGTTCGGCGTGATCAGCGTGAAATCCTGCAGCGCATATTCAGGTGCCGTCGCCGGGTTGACCCAGCGCTCCTCGAATTGCACGGGCTCGTCGTTTTCGAAATGCAGAACACGCGAGTGGAAGATCGGGCTGCCCGGCTTCAGCTGCATCTCGTCGGCCAGCGCGGCATCGGCCACCGTCGCGCCGAGCGACAGAACGCTTGCGCGATGCCGGTGGCCGCGCGCCGCGATTTCGTCCGAAATGCTGCGTATCGCCACGAGCGTCGATTCGTATTTGGGCCGCGCAACGAACGTCCCCGCGCCCTGCACTCGCGTGAGCACCTGCTCGGCTGTCAGCTCCCGCAGCGCGCGATTGACCGTCATGCGGGCCACCTGGAAGTCGCGGGCAAGCTCGTTTTCGGACGGCACCTGATCGCCCTCGCCCCACTCGCCCGAATGGATACGCGCGAGGATGAAGTCCTTGATGCCCTGATAAGCCGGTGCGTTCATCTGCTTTTTCGCCTCGCGTTCGCGTGCCGCGACCTCGTCAGGCCGATTGCAATTGCGATGCGAACGCCAACGGGCTCGCCGCGGCGAGCACGCCGTCCCGCACGAGCTTCGCGATAGCCGCGATATCAGGTGCGAAGTAGCGGTCGAGTTCGTAGTGCGGTACGGCCGAGCGCACGATGGCCATGACGCGTTCGAGCGCGGCGCTCGTTCGATTCGGCGCGCGCAGGTCTACGCCCTGAGCCGCGGCAAGCAGTTCGATGGCGAGAATGTTCGCGGTGTTCTCGGCGATATCGCCGAGCTTGCGGGCCGCGAACGTCGCCATCGACACGTGATCTTCCTGATTCGCCGATGTGGGCAGCGAATCGACGGATGCCGGATGCGCGAGCGTCTTGTTCTCCGAGGCAAGCGCCGCCGCGGTCACATGCGCGATCATGAAACCCGAATTCACGCCGCCATCCTTGACGAGAAACGGCGGCAGACCGGACAGCGTTGCGTCGATGAGCAGCGCAATGCGGCGCTCGGCGAGCGCGCCGATTTCCGCGGCCGCGAGCGCAAGATTGTCGGCGGCGAACGCCACGGGTTCGGCGTGAAAATTGCCGCCCGAGAGCACCTCGCGCGTATCGGGAAATACCAGCGGGTTATCGGAGACGGCGTTCGCCTCGATAAGCAGCACGTCGGCGGCATGCCGCATCTGATCGAGGCACGCCCCCATTACCTGCGGCTGGCAGCGCAGGCTGTACGGGTCTTGTACCTTGCCGCAGTCGCGATGGGACAGATTGATGCCCGAGCCGTCGAGCAGCGCGCGATAAGCAGCAGCCGCATCGATTTGTCCGCGGTGGCCGCGCAGGGCGTGAATGCGCGCATCGAACGGTTTGACCGACCCGGCCGCCGCATCGACCGACAGCGCTCCCGAGACGAGCGCCGTACGAAAGAGATCCTCGATCGCAAACATGTGATAAAGCGCGAGCGCCGTAGACGCCTGCGTGCCGTTGAGCAGCGCGAGCCCTTCTTTCGCTTGCAGCGTGAGCGGCGCGAGGCCCGCCAGCGCCAGACCCGCGGCCGCGCTCATGCGCTCGCCGCGCGCATGAACTTCCCCGATACCCAGCAAGACGGCCGACAAATGTGCGAGCGGCGCCAAATCGCCGGAAGCCCCCACCGAGCCCTTGATTGGAATGATCGGCAGCACGTCGGCATTGAACAGCGCGATGAGCGCGTCCATCACTTCGCGACGGATGCCCGAGTGTCCCCGCCCAAGGCTTGAAAGCTTCAGTGCGATCAGCAGGCGGACCACTGGCGCGGACATCGGCTCTCCAACCCCTACCGCGTGCGACAGCACCAGATTGCGCTGCAACAGTTCGAGCTGGTCGTTCGGGATATGCGTGCTGGCCAGACGGCCGAAACCGGTATTGATGCCATAAGCGGGTGCACCTTCTTCCGCGATATCGGCAACGGCCTTGGCCCCGCTATCGATAGCGGCGTGGGTTCTCGGAGCGAAATCGAGGGGGACACAACCGCAGGAGAAGGAGAGGGGACGGGGGAAATACAAGGGGGCG
>CBJLAJ010000029.1:0-41345 GCA_966421005.1 uncultured Paraburkholderia sp. | reverse complement strand
AACAAATACATCCCCACGCCCACGACGATCACCGGCACGATCATCGGCGAAATCAAAACCGCCATCAGAATGGCCTTGCCGCGAAAATTCGCCTTCGCCAAACCGAGCGCCGCGAGCGTGCCGAGAACAGTCGCCACAACCGTCGCCGAGGGCGCGACGATAAAGCTGTTGCGTGCGGCATGCTGCCATTCGGTCGAACTGACGAGGTTGATGTACCAACGCATCGACCAGCTAGGAATCGGATAAACGAGAAACGTGCTCGACGAAAACGAGAGCGGCACCATGGCAAGCACCGGCAGCACCAGATAAAGCAGCGTGAGCACAGCCAGGCCACGCAGCGCGAAATACCAAACGCGCTCGATGAGCGACGTATGCGGCGCAAACATCGGTTTCGCGAATCTCATAGAAAGCTCCGATACCGTTCCGGTCGACGGCTAGGCAATCAAAGACTAGGCTGGGCACGCGTAAAGCGCCCATAGATGGCATACAGCACGAGCGTTGCCGCCAGCAACAAGCCACCCAATGCGCAAGCCATCCCCCAGTTGATCGTCACGTTCGTAAAGTACGCAACGTAGTAACTGACCATTTGATCGTCAGGGCCGCCGAGCAAAGCCGGCGTGATGTAGTAGCCGATCGCCAGAATGAACACGAGCAACGCACCCGCGCCGATGCCCGGATAAGTCTGCGGCACATACACACGCCAGAAGGCGGCAAACGGATGACTGCCGAGGGAAACGGCCGCACGCTGATAAGTCGGCGGAATTGCCTTCATCACGCTATAAAGCGGCAAGATCATGAACGGCAACAGAATATGCGTCATCGATATGTACACACCCGCGCGATTGAACAACAACGCGAGCGGCGCATGAGTCAAGCCAAGCGACTGCAACGTTCGATTCACCAGCCCTTCGTTTTGCAGCAATACGATCCACGCGGCAACACGCACGAGAATCGAAGTCCAAAATGGAATCAACACCAGAATCATCGCCAGATTGGCGCGCCGCTCGTCGAGCGTCGAAATCCAGTACGCAAGCGGATATCCGAGTATCAGCGCCGCCAAGGTCACGATGCCGCTGATGACAAACGTCCGCACAAACACCGTCAAATAGATGCGCTGATCGGGATCGGTCGCTTCGATGTGGCCGAAGACATCCTGCCGATGATCGAGCGATGCCAGCAGGTAAAACGGCGAATAACGCGAGCCGTTTTTCGCAATCGCACGCCAATAGCGCACTTCACCCCAGCGCCCATCGATCTCGATCATCCGCGCGCGAATCCGCTCGGGCGGCAGCAGTTGACCGGCATCATCCTTGAGCGGCATCGCTCGCGCAGTCTTGGCAACGAGCGAACGATATCCGGGGATTTCGACATTCAAACGCCGCGCGAGACCGCCCAGCGATTCGCCATCTTCAAGCGCGGTCAAATCGGCCGCCAGCGCGGCGTAAGCGGTATCGGGCAACGCGCTCTCGCGATCCCAATGGCGCAGCTGCGCAACCGTCTTCGGCAGCGCACCCGCGACCTCGGGATTTTCCACGGCACGCGTCAGCAATGCACCGATCGGTACGACAAAGATAAGCAGCAAAAAAATCGCGAGCGGCGCGATCATGAGCAAGGCCACTGCCCGCTTGCGAGCCTGCGCGGCCCTCAGTTCACGCTTGAGCGCGGCGCTCGTCGCCGCGTTCAACTCGCCCGGGATCATCATCGTGTTCACGCTCATCTCCTACCCTGCCCCTCGCGCCGCGCGCCGCCCGCTCATTCGAACGGGCTGCGCAACGGTATGGCTTCCAATCGTCTTGCCGCTTACTTCGACGCCCACGCCGCGAAGCGCTGCTCAAGCTCGTCGCCGTAATCAGTCCAGAATGCCGCATCCTGCAGCACGGCGTTCTTGCCGTTGGCGGGCGAGTTCGGCAGATTCGCGAGCGTCTTTGCATCGAGCGACTTGATCGCACCACGGTTGGCCGGACCATAGGTGATGTGCTGCGCATAGACCTTTTGCGGATCGGCAGACACGGTGTAGGCAATGAACTTCTCGGCCAGCGCCTTATTGGGAGAGCCCTTAGGAATGACCCAGTAGTCGAGATCGTAAATGCTGCCGTTCCAGACGACCTTGAGATTCTTGCCCTCGCTTTGCGCGGCGCTGATGCGGCCGTTGAAGGCCGAAGACATCACAACGTCGCCCGCGACCAGGAACTGAGGCGGCTGTGCACCGGCTTCCCACCACTGAATGTTCGGCTTGAGTTCGTCAAGCTTCTTGAACGCGCGATCCTGGCCTGCCTTGGTGGCGAGCACCTTGTAGACTTCCTTCGGCGCCACACCGTCGGCCATCAGCGCAAATTCCAGGTTGCCGCGGGCACCTTTACGCAGCGCTCGTTTGCCCGGGAATTTCTTCACATTCCAGAAATCGGCCCAACCCGTCGGCGCGGTTTTCAGCTTGTCGGCGTTATACGCAAGCGCCGTCGACCACACGAAAAAGCCCACGCCGCAGGTGCGCGGCGATTCGGGAATCAGCTCGTCCTTCTTCGCGATCTTCGACCAATCGAGCTTCTCGTACAGGCCTTCGTCGCAGCCGCGGCCAAGGTCGCCCGATTCCACTTCGACCACATCCCAGTTCACATGCTTGGCTTCCACCATCGCCTTGATCTTGGCCGTCTCGCCGTTGTATTCGACGGCCGTCACCTTGTCGCCCGTCTGCTTCTCGAACGGCTGGTAGTAGGCCACCTTCTGCGCATCGGCATTCGCGCCGCCGAAGTTGACGACGGTCAGCTCCGCGGCGTGCGAGACCACCGCGAACGACAGCGTCGCCGCAGCCGCAATGGCCACCGTCACGGCGGTACGGTGTAACGAAATCATCTTGGTCTTCATCTGGGTTCTCCTCGTGGGCGGGTCCGCCACTACGGCGACGGGTAATGGATGCAGCGCACGCGAAACCGCGGCTTCGCGTGGATCAAGCAAAAACGCGTAGGTGTTCAGGGGCAAATTCGAGCGCGATAGGGGCCCCGGCCTCGAACGAGTCGAGCGCCTCCGTGCCGAGCGGCACCTTCACGAAACACTCGTCCTGTTGTGGCACCGCGCAGCGCATGCGGACGTGGTCGCCGAAATAGATCAACCCGCGCACTTCGCTCGCCAGCGTATTGTGGCCAATGCGCGCACTCCCACCACTCGTGCCATTCGCACCTGCCGCGAGCCGCAACCGCTCCGGACGTATACAGGCAATGGCCGGCGCACCGGCCGCCGCGTTGGCGATGTTGCGCCCGACCACATGCGTACCATCGCGCAAACGCAGCTGACAGAATTCGCCGTCGATGCCTGCAATGGTGCCGTGCAGCGTATTGCTGTCGCCGATGAAGTTCGCGACGAACTCGTTGCAGGGCGATTCATAGAGCCGGTCGACGGTATCGAGCTGCTGGACGATCCCCTTATCGAACACGGCGACGCGGTCCGACATCGTCAGTGCTTCGCCCTGGTCGTGCGTCACATAGACAAACGTCACGCCGAGCTTCTCGTGCAGCGCTTTCAGCTCGAGCTGCATATGCTCGCGCAACTGCTTGTCGAGCGCGCCGAGCGGCTCGTCCATCAGGACGAGGCGCGGCTCGAACACGAGCGCGCGCGCCAGTGCAATCCGCTGCTGCTGGCCGCCCGAGAGCTGCGCGGGATAGCGTTTCCCGAACGCTTCCATGCGTACCATCTTGAGCGCGTCGTGTACGCGCGCCGCCCGCTCGGCCGCGCCGACCTTGCGCACGGTCAACGGATATTCGACGTTTTGCGCAACGGTCAGATGGGGAAACAGCGCATAGTTCTGGAACACCATGCCGATGTTGCGCTTGTGCGGCGGTACGGTGTTGAGCAGTTGACCATCGAGCCGGATTTCGCCGCCGGTCGGAAATTCGAAGCCGGCCAGCATCATCAGACAAGTCGTCTTGCCGGAACCGGACGGCCCCAGCAGCGTCAGGAATTCACCCTGATAAATGTCGAGGTCGAGCCCCTTGACGACGAGCGTCTCGCCGTCGTACGTCTTGCGCACGCCGCGAAAGCTGACAATCACTTCTTCCGATTTCATCGTCTCCCCCTCCTGCACCTGAATGGCTCCATCGACAGATGCGCACCGCGCTTCCCGTGCGATCCAATATAATCGGTTACGGTTCCACTGAACGGAGCCATTTCATTATTCCGAGAGGAACCACTTTGGACACGATCATCTTGTCCGACTGGCTCGGCGCGCGGCTCGAGCGCGGCACAACCGAACCGATGTACCGGCAGGTACTGCGGCTCGTGCAACAAGCCATCCTCACCGGCCAACTCGCCCCCGGTACCAAGCTGCCGAGTTCGCGGACTTTGGCCGAAGACCTCGATATTGCCCGTAATACGGTGCTGCGCGTCTACGATCAACTAACCGCCGAAGGCTACGTGCTCTCGACGACCGGTAGCGGCACCTATGTCGCCGATACCCGCCCCGATACCGCGGCCATGCGTGTGAAGCCCGCGGCTCGGCCGCCCGAAGGCGCCCCCCCATCGAACCTGCCGACTATGCCGGCGGGCGCAACTTCGAGTAGCGCCACCGGGAAAACCCTAGGTACCACCGCCGCACCGCCGCTCTCGAGCCGTGGCCGGCAGTTGATCGCTCGCGCCGGCGTTGCACCGAAGCAATGGGGTGCCTTCATGCCCGGCGTACCCGACGTCACGGAATTCCCCACCCGCACGTGGAGCCGTCTACAAGCGCGGTTGTGGAAGGAAGCCAATCCCGAGCTCCTCACTTACGCACCGGGCGGCGGCTACCGGCCACTGCGGCGCGCGCTCTCGGATTATCTGCGCGTTGCGCGTTCTGTAAAGTGCTCGCCCGATCAGATCATCCTCACCACGGGTATCCACCAATCGATGGACCTGGCCGTGCGACTTCTGGCCGATGTCGGCGATCGCGCCTGGGTCGAGGAACCGTGCTACTGGGGCGCGCGCAGCGTGCTGCAGTCGGCCGGACTTGAACTGACGCCCGTGCCGGTCGACGAGGAAGGACTCAATCCGCGCGAACCTTCGCTGAACGAGCCGCCGCGGCTCGCTGTCGTCACCCCCTCGCACCAATATCCGCTCGGCATGGTCATGAGCCTTGCGCGTCGCCGTACGCTGCTGGAATACGCGCGTCAGCATAGGATGTGGATCATCGAAGACGACTACGACAGCGAATTCCGCTACGGCAGCCGGCCAATCGCGTCACTGCAAGGGCTCGACGAAGCGGGGCGGGTTATCTATGTCGGCAGCCTCGGAAAGATTCTGTACCCGGGGCTGCGCATCGGCTATATGGTGGCGCCCGAAGAGCTCGTCGATACGTTCCGTACCGGCGTGGCCGAGCTCTATCGGGAAGGCCAGCTCATGCATCAGGCCGTGCTTGCCGAGTTCATCATGGATGGCTATCTGACGTCGCATGTGCGACGCATGCGCACACTTTACGGCGAACGCCGTCAGTTGCTCATCGATGCGATCGCGTCGCGCTTCGGCGACGTGCTGCCCGTGATGGGCGACGAGGCCGGCCTTCACCTCGTACTGGGCTTGCCCGATTCGGTCGACGATCGCGCGGTGACCGCCGCGGCGTTCGAAGCCGGCGTGATCGTGCGGCCACTTTCCGCCTACTATAGCGCCGAACGGGCGGCACGGCGCGGTCTACTGCTCGGTTATGCCTGTGTGCCGAACGATAAAATGGCGCCGGCCTTCGATGCACTTGCGCGCGTGATCGAGCATCAGATCGGCAAGCGCCGTGCCGAGCGGGTCGCATAGTTCGCGACCGTAAGCAGCAAGGCACTGCGTCGTCTCGCAGGCGCGATCGAACGCGTTAGCGCGCGAGCCCCGCATCGAGCGCCGCCGCACGCACGCGCTCGCCCGCACACGGAAAAATCCGCTCGCGCAATTGCGTCACGCGCGCGTCGTACTCCTCGGGCATGAGATGCATCGCATCGATCTGCGCCCGCTGGGCCGAATATTCGCCATAGCGCGTACGCCATTCGTCGTCTTGCCTGCGCATTTGCACGACGCGCTCCGCCACTTCAGCGCCCAATGCCTGGGTGGCTTGCGCGCGCAGGTCGTCGGTCGATCGGTCCTGCCTGCTCAGCTCGGCGATCGTATCCACAGTTGCCCGCGCGTTGGCCTCGCGCTCGAGCACCGCGCGGTCTTCAGGCGGTAACGATTGCCTGAATGACGCGAGACGCTCGGCCCGTTGCGCGTCGGTCAACGCACCATCGCTCGCAATCCGCAAGCGCGCAATCGAATAGGCCGCCCTCCGCCACTGCTCGCCGAAGAACGCCTCACTCCACGAGGCACCCAACGTGCGGCTCGCGAGCGATGCACGCGCATCGAATGCGGCCTGCAGTGCATCCGGATTTTGGACGACGCCACTCGCGGAAGACGCTCTCTGCAACGGCGCGAGATCGGTCAGCCCCGCGAGATAGCGCTGGTAGCGCTGCCAGAGGTCGAGTGCTTCCGATTGGGCCTTGCTGCCTTCGAGCTGCGCCGCGATCGCTCGCCGGACCATGGCGTCGAGCGCTGCCGGCGTCACCTCGTGGCGCGCGGTCAGGAAGTAATCGAAGAAGTCGCGCGCTGCGTGCGTGGTAGCCAAATGCCCTCGGTCGTCGAGCGGCAAACGCGGCGCCATCGATCCGGACAACGAATGGGGCTTGGCATCGCCGGACGTCGCCATGCTCGACGCGGCGGCTGGCGGCGAAAACAACCCGCGTTTGTCAGCGCTTGGCGGCTGAGACTGCATCGATCGCCCAACGCGTTTCGCGGCGTTGCTGTCGAGACCGTTGGCCATCGATCTGCCCACGAGCCAAACGACGAGCATAACCGTCGCCGTCGCTGTCAGCATTGCACCGATCGCTCGAAATGCGCGCGCTCGACGTGCCTGCGAGTACGAGTGCCAGGGCGGGCGCCGGCGCAGGCCGGCCCCGTTGTGCGAACCGCCGGCCACGCGCTACAACCCCTGGAGCTTCAACCGGTTCGCATGCGTGCGCATGACGGCGATCGGGTCTTCGGCGTTCTGCCCGATGAGGCCGAACAATTGATTGATCTCGTCGAGGTGATTCCAGTGGTACTGCGTGCTGAGCACGTTGCCATAGAGCGCACTGCACAGCGAAACGAGCCCGTCGTTGGGTCCCGCGTTGCGATTGATCATGACCGTCCCGGTGCCCAGGAGCGCCAGGGTGCCCGGATCGGCGAACAAAGCGGGATCTAGCGGGCCCGACAAGCTCGTGTCCTTCGCGCCGCGCACCCCGAAAAGCGCCCCCTTCGGCTCGATGGCCGTGCCGGCCCACGAATAGAGGTAATGCGTGTAGCCGCTCACCGTCTCCGTGGCTGCGCCCGTCGCGCAACTGCCCGGCGCGCCGAGGCCCGCGCTTGGCACGGCCGCATTGAAGGAAGAAACGCCCGACGTTGTCAGTCCCTGCAATGCGGCAAGCGCATTTTGGTTCGTATTGTGATTGCTGCTCAGCAGTACGCCGAGGACATTGGCGAGCTGTGCGATAGCCGGTTGAGAGAGCCCCGTCGGGTCTTTCTCCATCGTGCTCTGTACGAAGTCGGCAAACTCCGAGCCGTGATGCGGCGTGCCGATCGTCGTCACCGATGCCACCAGCTCCGGCGCGACGGCCGCCACATAGCGGGCGCTCAGGCCGCCTTGGCTATGCCCGATCAGATTGACCTTTTGTGCCCCTGTCGCGGCAAGCACCTCCCTGACGAACGCGAGCAGCTGTTCGCCGCGACCGCCCGCTCCGAGATCGCTTTGGAAACCCGAAAGGTTCGCGACATAAACAGCCGCGCCGTGCAATTGCAGATCGCGCGGAATGCCGTACCAATAATCGAGCACATTTGCGTACCGGTCCGTCCCGGTGAGACCGTGCACTAGCACGATGGGGTAGCGCGTGGCCGCGTAGGTATCGGCCGCGTCCGCCGTGGGGGGCGTGGCAGCCGTCGCGGCCGGCACCGCCGCCGGGGATATCGCCGCTGTGGCGCGCGCCGCGCCGACATCGGCCATCCCCACCGCAACGATCGACACGAGCGTTATCGCGCCGGTGAGCAGGATCTTTTTGATTCGTCTTGCCATGTCGCCTCCTCCGATTCGTCCATCGGAAATTTTCTGATATGGACCAGGCAGCGCGCGGTGTGCACCGCCCGCAAGCGACATGAAGTGAAGCAATAAACGCGAATAGGTGTAAGGGAAAAAAACGGATTTAGACAAGATTCACTAATCGAGAAGAGATGCGCTCGAGGGATGCGATCCGTTCCGGCGCATCCTTCGCCGAAACGGGAGGGGCAAAAATGTACCCCTGAATGGCATCGCAACGCGCCCCGATCAGAAAATTCAGCTGATCTTCCGTTTCCACCCCCTCAGCGACGACCTCGAACTGCAGGCTGTGCGCGAGCGCAAGGATCGCCCTGATGATCGCCTCGTCCTCGCGGCTCTTGCCAATGCCGTGCACGAAAGACATATCGATCTTGAGCCGGTCCGCATGAAAGCTGCGCAAATACGACAGGCTCGAATAGCCGGAGCCGAAGTCGTCGATCGCAATCGCCACGCCAATTTCGCTCAGCGCCCGCAGCGTCGGAAGCGCCCCTTGCGCGACAAGCGCCCGCTCCGTGATCTCGACCTCCAGGCGCTCGGGCGAAAGCCGCGCCCTATTCAGAGCCTCGCGCACCGTGCGGTGAAAATCCCGTCTCGCGAGCTGGCGGGGCGACACGTTGATCGACATGCGCACGCCGGCAAGCGTGCTTTCCCAAAGCTTGGCCTGAGCGCAGGCGGTATTGAGAACCCACTCGTCGATCGATGCAATCAGACCCAGTTCCTCCGCGAGAGGAATGAACGACGCCGGGCTGACGGCACCAAGCTCCGCATCGTTCCACCGGATCAGGGCTTCGACACCCGTGACGGTCATCGAACGCGTATCGATCTGCGGTTGATAGACGAGCTCGAAAGCACCGGCACCCAAGGCCTCGCGCAGCCGGCGCGACAGCGCAATGCGGCGCTTGGCTTCGTGCGCGAGTTCAGCCCTGAAGCGCTGGATGCCGTTGCGGCCGAGCGCCTTGGCTCGGTACATCGCGAGATCCGCATTCCGAAGCAAGGACTCCGCATCGGCGCCATCCGTCGGATAGCACGTCACGCCGATGCTCGTCTGTACGTGCAATTGCACGTCGTCTATGGCGATCGGCGCATCGAACGCGCGCTTCACCCGCTCCAGTGCCACGCTGAGCGCATCGTCGCGCTTGGCGCAATCGATCAGGATCACGAACTCGTCGCCGCCGTACCGCGCGACGGCATCGTCGGGACCGATCGCGCTCGCCAACCGAACCGCGGCTTCGCGCAGGAGCGCATCGCCCGCGCCGTGACCCAGGCTGTCGTTCACGTCCTTGAAGTGATCGATATCGACGAAAAGCAGTGCAAATGCGCCGCATTGTCGAATGGCCTGGTCCAGCAGTTCGGCGAGCATCACGCGGTTCGGAAGCGCCGTCAGCGCGTCGAACCGCGCCTGCTTGAGCAGCAAATCGCGCGATTCGATGAGCTCGCTCACATCGTTGATCACCGCGATGTGGTGCGTATATGCCTCGTCCTCGGGCTGTACCGTCGAGACATGCAGCTGGTTCCAGAATGTCTTGCCATCTTCGCGACGGCTGCGCAGGATGGTCGAGAGATCCGCCTTATGCGCAAGGCTTCGGCCGATCGCGGCAACGGCCGCATGATGGCCGAACTCCGTCTCGACAGCACTCAGTTCGCGTCCAACGATATGCTCGCGCGCGAACCCGGTGATCTTTTCGAATGCGGGATTCGCATATTCGATGACGTTGCCCGCGTCAGTCGGCCGCGTGATCAGCACACCGTTGCCGATGGCGTCAAGCGCCTTGCTCCGCAAACGCAACGCGAGTTCGGCATGCTTTCGCCTCGTCACGTTGATCGCCGTCACGAAACAGGCATCGTGCCCCGCATAGTCCAGAAAATGATAGGACAGCTCGACGAAAATGCGCACGCCGCTCTTGTTCAGTTGCCGGCACAGTCCCGCCGATCCGCTCGGCACCACGGCTCTCCGGAACCGGCGCAAATCGTCTTTGAACGCGGGCAAGTCCTCGGGCGCGTAAAGCGATGCCATGTTGCGAACGCAAAGCGCTTCCTGCGAGTGACCGTATTGCAGGGCCGCCGCGCCGTTCGCCGCGAGTATGGCGTGAGTCTCGACATCGAATATCAACATCGGCAACGGATGGTGATCGAAATACTCGCGAAAGCGCCGCTGGCTCTCCTGGGCCACGACGTGTACACGTTGCCGGGCCAGTTGCGCCCGATGCCGCGCGGCGAATGCATAAAGCAGCAAGCCGAACGCGATCGCCGCCGTGGAGGCCAGCACAGCCCGTTCGACGAATAGCCGGTTGGCGGTTCGGTCAGAATCGATACGCAGAATCTCGACCTGCTCCGCGCGCAGGACTGCGAGCCGACTCCCGATACGGCTCAGATTACGATTGGTCGATAAAAGCCGCTCGCTATCGACGGTGGCCCTTTCCTGGCCCGCGCGCGCGTGAATGGCTGTATCGGCAAGCTGCCAAACCCATCGTGCCGTATCGTGCCTGAGCGCGGCGACGACAGCGAGGCTTGCAGAATCGCTCGCCAGTATCTCTTCCAAACGCTCGAAGCAATGGGAGGCCTCGGCCACGCGCTCGATGGGCCAACCGTAATCGGAGGCCCGCGCACTGCCCAAGCCCAGCAGAAATTCCGCATTGGCCTGCAGCAGCAGCGATTGAATCGCTTCCACGCTGTCGCGGGCACGCATGGCACGCGTACGCACCTCGTGAGCCTCCTTGTGCGACGCCAGGGTGTATGCCACACCGCACGCAAACGTCCCAACGCTCAAAAGGAGGAGCGCCACCGGCAGAAATGCACGGGAGCCTATTTCGATGCGGCGAAACCGCCCGCTGGCGGAACGCGCGATGTCCATTAACCTGTGAACTGCCATCATGGCCTGACAAGAGATGGCGACATGCATGCCGTCGTTCCATCTGAATTCAATTCGAAGCGCTGCGATCCGCGCACGCCGACGCGCGTCGTTTCCACGCTCTCTCTCCTACCAACAATATCGGCGCGGGCCCGTGCGACTTTAGCGACAGAGCACGAACAGGGTGTCATTGGGATCAATTCTGAACCAGCCCAGCACGCTGCATTGCAACAGTTCGCGCGACGCTTCACTGCTTCGTTCTTTATTCAACCGGCGACTGTGGATGCCGCTCAGCGCGATTTGACGCGAAATCCCGCGTTCTTGCGCGAAGCGCGCCGCGCCACGAGCGTCGCGACTATGCACAATGAGAGTAAGGCTGCCCGCACCGCGGTAACGGCTCAACCGTACGATGTCCCGTGTGTCGCTTCATTTTTTTCATGAGAGCCCCTGCCGTGTTCAAGCGCGCTTCCCGAACGCATGCCACCGAGCCCGATCACGCATTTCGCTCGCCGGAAGATCGGTCTTCTGCCCGCCTGCATGAGTCGACCCGCCGATCCCATGCGCCTTCGCGCCTGGCGGGCTTGGTCGACGGCAATCGCGTCCGGCAAGGCTCTCGCCCCCAAACGTCGACAGCGGGCAGCGACGACGTGCGGGCCCGGGGCAAGGCCACGCGCGCCGAAGCCGCATCGTCGTCCGACGAGACGCCCGCGGTGAGCGGCGGCGTGTCGCCCGACATGAACGATACCGAGCGGGTCCGTACGATCGACCCGCACATGCAGGCGCTGCTCGATCGCCATGCGCCAGGCTGGGAGTGCGGTAGCGCCCTCCTGGTGTTCGCCCATCCCGATGATGAATCGATGATAGTCAAAGCGGTCACCACGTTGCTTTCGATGGGCGTGGCGGTCCATCTGGTCGACATTACGCAATCGAATGGCGGCACGGCATACACCAGCGAGACAGGTATTCAGCGGCCAACGTATGCCGCGACCGGAAAAGAGGCGCTCTTCTCGGAGCAATACGGCGCGACGCGCATCGGTCAAACGTTCGGCTTGTTTTCCGCATTGGCTCGGCAATACCCCGATCGTTTGAAGGTCGACGTGCTCAGCTATCCGGATCGCAGCCCGTACAACGCGCCGGCGGAGCGCAGCATCACGTATATAGATATTGCGGACTGGAACGAGGAGGACATCATCAACTTCCTCGCGCAAATCATAGTCGACGAAAAACCGGCGATCGCAATCAGCACTCGGGCAGAGGCAGGGCGCACTCATGGGCAACCCGGGAAGAGTCAGGAAGAGCGCGCGGTTCACGCAGCACACCGGCAGACCCCGAAGTTGCTCGACAAAGCCATCGCCCGCGTGATGCAAGCCGATCACGACGATGTGCCCAAGCCTGTGCGCCTGTCAGTCGTCGAGGCAGGCTGGGTCGAGGACCGACATTTGGCTGAGATCGCGCCGGAACTCGAGATCAAGAGTCATTACTCCGACGAGGAACGCCTCGCGATCCGGGCGTTTCTGGCCTATTGGTTCGGAAAGCGGCCACCCCATATGCCGCCGAATGATTTCGAGCAACCGCCTGGCAACAGGCCGCAATGGAACGCGGAAGTCTCATACGAACTGCTGGAGGCGGTGGCCGGTACCGATCCCGGCGTCATCGAATTTCTCCGCGCGTTATTCAATGAACCGCTGCCCATCTCCGTCGCGCAAATACTGACGTCCGCGCTCGAGAGCATAAGCGTGGATACGGTCGATCCCAACTCCGAAAACATCACCGTTCACGAGCCACAGATTCCGGAGCACACCGCACCTCACCACGAACGTGCCGAAGGCGTCGCGGTCATGCCCGCCACGAGGTTTACGTCTCACCTGGGCCCGCAATTGGATAGCGCGATGACAGCGCTGCCCGAGCAAGTTCGATTGGCTCGCGCGGGCATTGGCGTGCTGCCGCATCAGATGACCGCGAAGCAGCGCGAAGGCCTTGCCGCGTTTGAAGCACCTCCAGCCTACGTATCGAAATATGTGTCGCTCGGTGAACGCATTCGCGCGCTCAGAGCGGAGGAGCGACGCATGGGTCATCGGTTCATCGCGGGGCCGCGTCGGGATTCGGTGCATTACGTTGTCTCGACAAAACAGATGCCCGTCGACGTCATTGGAACAGAGGGAAGCGATTTGACGCTCGACGTGCATACGCGTCCGTTCGCGAGCCTCGAAAGCGCACGCGAACGTGCCATTCGCCTCATCGCATCCAATCCCGATGCCGACGTGGCGATCTATCGCATCGAAGGGCCGGCGCGGGAGCTGCACGCCAACCTGAAGCGACAGCGCATCGACAGGGACCTCGTTGCGCGGGCCGCGATGGTCCTCGACGACAACGGCACGTTGTATCAGACCACGATCGCCAATACCCGGGCCAAATATCGCGCGCAGCCAGGTGAAGAATATGGCGCCCCGCCGATTACCGGCATGCCCCAGCGCACGATTCGCTGGGCAGGCGCACGCGCAGCGGGCAAGATTGCGGCGACGGCAACAGGTGCCTATATGGGCCTGCGTATCGGGCTTGATCTGCCGCCCGATACGACACTGGAAGTCATGCGCACGTCGGGACTCGCAATGTTCGGTGCGCGGGCCAGCATCAACGCAATGAAGCGGGTCGTCCAGATTCGTGCCGCACAACGTCTCGATGAAGTCGCTGCGAATCGGGAGCTGCTATTGAATCCCGACGGAACTCGCGCCGCAGGAATCGATGACTCGGATATCGAACTCCAACGTGCGGAAATAGCCGCTCTGGATACGCTCGAAGAGCGAGCGACAGGCGTGCGCGGCATCGTTCGAGGTTATCGTCGCCACGATCGCGACGAAATTGCGATGTTGGCCGAGATGATGCGAACCACGCCCGAGGACGTCGACGCCTTGCGCCGGCTGGATACGGTCGCGAGCGAAGGGCTTTTCGCGTCGGACAGCCCGATCGAGCGCGCGCGCCGCGTGTTCTGGGGCGCGAGTTATGCGCCCAGCGACATTGCCGCAGCCGGCGTCTGGCTGGCACCGCAGGTGCTCTTGACGGGATTCGGCTCGATCGAAGGTACGGCAACGTGGCTCGCGAATGTGGCCACGTTGATGTTCGTGCCGGTGCATCTGAGCGGGAATGGCGGCCAGAGGCTCTCGCGCTCGCTCGAGGTGATCGGCAACAAGCACAACCTCGATCCGACCGTGCCCGCCGCCGGCGACAAACTGCGCCCATTCCTTCCGGGCAACGACGAACGGCCCCGCTGGATGCAAAAAGCGATGGGCGAGCTACTGATCTACAACAGGATCAGGCCCGACGGAGGCCGGATGTATAAACCGCCGTTCTTCCAACGGCTGCCCGAATTTCAGATGCTGGGGGCGACGATTGCCTCCGTCCCGTTCGCAGCCGCGAACGCGCTTGGCGCCGCGCATTCGATCATGACGGGCGATATCGCATCCGCCTCGGTGCAATTGGGCATGGTCGCGGCCGACGGCGCCTTCCTGCGTGGCTTCCAGCTCGCTCATCAGAACGCCCACGGCGCGAACCATGGCCGCGGCCCCATTGTCCGGCAGGGGCCGATCGCCGCGATCAACCCGCCGTTGCGCGGCGCCGAAGCATCGCCCGTCGACATCACACAGCCGCATCTCGTCGATCGAGGCGGACTGCTGCGCAGGATCGATCCGGACCTCGTGATTGGCGCGGGCATGGATGCTCAGGTGGGGCTGGAGTTCATTCTATTGAGTTAGGCAAGCACGGTACGACATGCGTTGCGTCCCGTGCCGGCCACGCGGTCACCGGCTCACCCGGTCACCGCGTACCGGCTCGCCGTCTATGCTCGATGCCCATGAAGAGATTGCCGAGTGCGTCATACCCCGAATGTTCAATGACATCGACACCCGCCGGCAGCAGACTACAGTCATAGCCCGGCTTGAACGCAGCGCCCACGCCGCCCAGTTCGACGGCTGCCCCGAGCATCGGGATGTCGTTCTCGCCATCGCCCATCGCGGCTGAATGCGTACCCTCCGGTAGTTCGCCATGATATTGACGAAACAGTTGCTCCTTCACCTCGCCGTCGAGAAACGGAACTTCCATTTCACCGGTCAGCACTTCTGAAATGAGAAGCGCCGCTTCGTTCGACAAAGAAGCAGCCGCGTCACGAAGGCGAGCTTCGTCGACTTCCGAATGCGCTTCGTCAAATCTTGTCAACAGCCGGTTGGCATGCGCATGCGTTGCGCCCAAATGATCCCGCAGACGCTCGACGAACTGGCTGAAGCCGGACGACATCAGTACGATCCGGGCCTGCGGTGACAGCATGCCAATGAACTCGCGCGCACCGGGCATCAGCTCACGCAGCATGAGGTCACCCACCTCATGGAAATCGTCCATGCGGATTCCAGCGAGCGCGGCTACACGGCCCAGCATCGATTCGACCAGGTCTTCGCGCCACGCTTGCTTATCGGCTTGCGGGTCGCCCTTGAGGTGGACCAGTTTCTCGAGGAAGTCGCCGTCGATCAAAGTGAAATCCACATCTGTTGCGAACAACGCCAGGTCGTCGATATGCCGATGATCCGGCACCTGCGCGATATCTAGCGAGGCCTCGCGCGCCAGTGCCTGCGCACGCGCATAGTCAGCAGCATCGGACGACACGTCGTGCAGACGGAACGCGTCGCCGTGCAGCGCACCCGGCGGCAAACGAACCGTGTCCGCTTCGGGGCGCAGGCATGCCTTCAGGCTTTCGAGCGTAGCGCGCGGTGCGCTGGGACCTTGCACGACCACATGTAAGGGCGATCGTGTCGATACCTTGAACGACGCCACCTTCGCCGCGCGCCCCTGCGTCCCGTCATCGCGCAGCGCCCCGCCTTCGATCAGCTCGAACCGCGAGTCCCTCCCGCGGCGGCTCGTTAGCGATGTTCGTGCGAGGGGCGAATCCACCGTGCCGGAGTGCGCAGCATTCGGAAATGCCAACGCGGACTCGGCACGGGCTGTTAGTTTCAATGACACGTGATTTCTCCATTTTCGACGTCGCGATATTGGACGCGAAAGCCGATCGCGCGCTTCGCCATCATGCGAAGCCGGGAAGGAAAAGACGAATCGTGAATATGCATGACAGGTACCCAAAAAAACATGAACATGCTTCGCGAAGACCGCATGCGCTTCGGAATCGTCGCCCGTCGATTCGGCCGATCCGCGACAATCCGACCTCGTTGCCGATCCGTTCGTCTTCGTCGGCCCGCGGGCGCTCGCGAGTTCATCCGACGTTCCTTCGACGAGACCTACGAAGCGGCCGACAGTCGCTTTGAGATCAACTACGCATGACGCATATCTCCGCATCCGAGCCCGGGGGCCGCCCTGCATTGAGCAGAGGCAAGACCGATCCAATCGGCGCATCCACGCCACCCTCCGCGGCGCGCCAACCCGTCCAGTCGATCTTCGATCCGCTCAAGCGCCGACCGAAACGCATGGCCGGTGAAATGGAGGCGACGCATGCGGAGCACGCCACAGCCTCCGCGCACGCTCATACCGCAAGCCCGCATCACCCTATCGCGTCCGTCGCGCCGGCGATCCATGTGACGGCCCACAAGGATCAGCGCCTGCCGACGTTTCATGTGGCGATCGTCGGTGCCGGCCCGCGCGGCCTCGGCGTCCTCGAGCGCATTCAAGCCATGTTGTCGGAAGAACATCTGCTGCATATCGGCATCAACGCCCGCATCAACATTCACGTGATCGAGCCGGGCGAGCCGGGGCATGGCGTTCATTCGCCCGAGCAACCCTCGCACCGGCTGCTCACGACGGCCGCCGGAGCCGTCACGATGTGGGACAGCGCCGATCAGGAATATGCCGTCGGTCCCTCCCTGAAAGACTGGGCCAACGCCAACGGCTATCGATTCGTCGACGGTCAGTTCGTGCGCAACACCCGCGCGGGACGCGCGATACGCGAGACCGACCATCTCCCCCGCGCACTGCTCGGCAGCTACCTCGACGAGGTTTATCGAACGCTCGAGAAACTCATCGACGATGATTCGCGGCTACGGCTGATTCATCATCCGTTGCGAGCGGTCGACATCAGACTGCGTCCGCCCGACCCACCGGAAGAAGGCGCTAAAGCGCATCCCGGGCGCATCAAGATCGTGCTCGAAAAAGGGCTTCCGCTCATCGTCGATCATGTGGTGTTGACAGCCCCCCCTGAAGGATCGCTCAGCGTCGACGAATCCGAATTGCTCGAACGCGTGGCGCGCTGCCAGGACCGCAACGCGCAACTCAAGTTCGTTCCCCGCCCTCATCCTCTCGATGCGCTCGAGGACGTTGCGCCGGAATCGGTTGTGGCGGTGCGCGGCATGGGCCGCAGTTGCCTCGATGTCGTAGCCGAATTGACGGTCGGACGAGGTGGCCGCTTCGTGCGTCCGCCGGGTGGTCAATTGAGCTATCGAGCGAGCGGGCGCGAACCGCGGATCGTGTTGTTCTCGCGCAGCGGCTTTGCACTCGATACGCGCGCAAGCGATCGGAAAGGCCCGGACGATTCGTTCGAACCGCACTTTCTAACGCGTACGGTCATCGACGCGCTTCGCGCGGATGCGATGTCGCGCACAGGCAGCATGCAGCTCGATTTCGAAGCCGACCTGCTGCCTCGGCTCGAACAAGAAATCGCTTACGCGGTTCATTGCAGCAGCGAAGGCGCATCGGCCGTGGACTTATCGCACTTCGAGCCATCGGAACGGGAACTGAGCGCGGCGCGCGCGCTGCTGCGGGCCCCGGAAGTCCCCGCGTTCGCTGACTATCCGAGTTACGCGCAGGCCATGAGAGAACGACTGGCGGGCGATCTGTCTCGTGCGCGGCAAGGCAATGTCAGCCACCCGCTCAATGCAGGCGCTTACGTGCTGCATGAAATCCGCGATGTACTGCGGTATGCCGTCGATTTCGGCGGTCTCACACCCGACAGCCATCGGCGCTTTCTGGCGCTCGCCGCGCGCATGGATCGCTCGGCCGGCGCCGTGCCTGCGCGACGTAGCGAAGAGATGCTGGCCCTGATCGACGCGGGCGTGGTCTTTCCCGGGCCGGGTCCGGACAGCGATGCCGAACTCGACGAAGACGCCGCGCGTTTCGTCCTGCGATCGAAATCGCTCGACGTTTCGCATGAGATGGAAGCCGATGTGCTGATCCACGCCCAGCTCGGCGATATTACGGATCAACCGCAAACGAATTCGCTCTACGCAAATCTGCTGGAAAGCGGGCTTGTCCGGCGCTATCGAAACGGCGATTTCGCGCCGGGCGGGATCGATATCAACTTTCAACGCCATGTCGTCGATCGCACGGGAACGCCTATCAAGACCATCGACGCGGCAGGCATCGCCACGGAAGGAATCAATTGGATGACCAACGTCCTGCCCGGCCGCGGCCCTTCGATCCGGCCGCTCGTCGATGCAACCCAGATCGCCGCGAATATCACGAACCGGATCATGCGCCGCTATGAGAAGCCGCTGGCTTCGTTGATCGAATCGCTGCCCGAAGTCGATCGGCCGCTGCACGCATGGCACCCGGCGTTGCCCGAAGGCGAGTTCGCGATTCATATGCCAACCACGCCCTCGCCGCCCTCGTTGTGGCCGCGCACGGACATCTCGTTGGTATTCGTGCCCGGCGCACCCGCGCCGGCGATGCTCAATGGTATTCCGATGCGCAGCGCCACGCCGCCCGCCGACAGGCAAGCGTGGCTTGCCCACTACATCGAAGACATCGCGGTAGACGTTCCCTACCCGCTCGGTTTCGCCTCCAATGGCCGTCCCACCGCCGGCGTTGTGATTTTCGAAGGATGGCCGGTGCCGAGAATGTGGTTGGTCGTGCCGACCAACCAATATGGCGGCCGGGTCACGCTGCCGCAAGGCGGCGCCGATGAAGGCGAACCGATCCCCGTCGCCGGCCTGCGCGAGTTTTTCGAGGAAACCGGCCTCTTCGCTCGCCTACGTGGCGTGGTTGGCGACTTCGGCCTCGAATACGATCCGACGCCGCGCGAACTCAGGGCCTCGACAAGCAACGACACTCGGTTCTTGTGGGGCGACCGCACCGGCGGCACGGTACGGGACGCTGGTTGGGAAACACAGGCTCTGATTCTCGCCACCTACCACGATGCACTGCGTCTTCTCGAACGCGCGCGCGACCGTGCAGTCGTGCGCGCCGCGTGGCGCGACTGGCACGCCAAACACGGGATAACCCTATGACATGCCGTCGCGCTTCTCAGTGATTCGAATCGACCGGTATCGTGAAATGAAAGATCGCGCCGCCCCGCTCCTCCGCGCTTGCCCACAATCGCCCGTCATGCGCTTCCACGATCGAGCGGCAAATCGACAGTCCCATCCCGAGCCCATCGGGCTTCGTCGAATAAAACGGTGCGAATATTCGATCGACGAGCGCAGCCGACAAACCGGGGCCTGAATCGTGCACGGATACGCGCACGCGATCGGGCTCGACACGCGCGGTGGATATGCGAAGTCTTCGCTGTTCGGGCGCCACCGCCCCCATCGCCTGCAACGCATTGACGATCAGATTCAGCAGCACCTGCTGCAGTTGGACGCGATCGCCATGGACCAACGGCAAATCGTCAGTAAGCGCCGTTTCAAGTGCGACGCCCGAGCCGGAAATCTCCGCCCGTGTCAGCGCGATCATTTCCTTGACGGCCAGATTCAGGTCGACCAGGCCCATGCGGGGCGGCGCCTTCTTGACGAGTTCGCGAATACGACCGATGACATCGGCCGCCCGGTTGCCGTTGTCGACGATACGGTGAAGCGCCTGATCGACTTCGTCGACTTCGACAGGCTTGCGGCCAAGCCAGTTCAACGAAGCCTGGGCGTCGGTCACCATCGCCGCGATAGGCTGATTGACCTCGTGTGCGATCGCGGCGGCCAACTCGCCGAGCGTCGTCACACGCATGACGTGCGCAAGCTCGGCGCGCGCGCGGCTCAGGTCTTGCGCCGCCTTGCGCGACGCCGTGACGTCCATCACTACACCGATGAATTCGAGGTTGCCCGCACCGTCGCGCACCGCGTGGGCCACGGCGCGGACATCCTTGACCCGTCCGTCGCTCATCAACAACCGGTGCTCCACATCCCAGTCCGTCTGATCGAGGGTGACGCGCTCGAGCAGTTGCCTCACGAACTCGCGATCGTCGGGATGCACGCGTTGCAGCGCGAGCTCGACCGTGGGTTCCACAGACGGATCGCATTCGAAAATACGGTACGTCTCCGCGGACCAGATCAGCTCGCCGCTGACAATCCGCCAGCCGAAGCTGCCGGTATGGCTGATGCGCTGCGCTTCGGCGAGGTACATCTCGCTTTGCCGCAGAGCGTCTTCGGTACGCCTGCGCTCGGTGATGTCCTCGCAGGCAACGAGCACGAGGAAGCCGTCGGGGCGCCGCACCGCCTTTGCGTTCTCGCGCACCCAGAGGAGCGAGCCATCCTTTCGGATCTTGCGGACTTCCCAGCTATGCGAGCGACCGGGGTCCGCCAGACAAATGCGCATCTGCTCGACGACGAAAGGCCGATCTTCTTCACGGAATACCCCGAGAACGGATTGGCCGACCAATTCATCGACCCGGTAACCGAGCTGCGCGGCACCGAATCCGTTGACCGATTGCACGATACCGCCCGCATCGACCATGAAATACATGACGGGATTGTGCTCGAACACCTCACGCCAATGCGCCTCGCTCTCGCGCAGCGTCTGATCGATGCCTGCCTGCGCTTCGCGTCTGGCTGCATCGGGTATCGAATCCATATCGCCGGCGTACGCCTGCGCGTTCGGAGTCTCCTGCGCCATTTGTCCACCTCCGCTGCGGCACGCCGAACGCGCGCCGGTCTGCGCCGCCGCGTTCAACGCTGCCCCGCTGCTTCCTGTACCGCTTTCGAGATAACGGTGAGCCCATCGTACCACCGCGATGACCGTGCGGCATACCTCCGTATGATGGGCGTTCGGCGGGTTCCGGACTACCCTCGATACTGGTAAACGATGGCGTGCGGCGACGTATGGGTGCCGCTCGCCGATACGAGTTCATTCATGCCCTTTTTCGGTACCGTCTCGATAGTCGACGACAACGAAGCGTCCCGCCTCGCTATCGCGAACCTCGTGCGCTCGCTCGGCTGGCAAACCTTGCTGTTCGATTCCGCGGAGGCGTATTTGTCGCGCCGATCGCTGGCCGACGGCGATGATCTAGGGTGCCTGATTTCCGATGTCAGAATGCCGGGCATGTCCGGCATCGAATTACATGAGCAGCTGTTGGCGTCGGGCTACGCGCCGCCTACCATTTTTGTCACGGCGTTCAGGACGGAAGCGCTGGACGCACGCGTCGCGGCAAACGGTGCGCTTGCGGTCTTGCAAAAGCCGATCGACACGCACGAGTTGGAGCAATGCCTGGCCCGCGCCGCGGGCAAACCCGTTTAGCCGATTGCGGGATCGGACACTAACGCTGTGGCTCCACGCCCAGCGCCTGCGCCTTTCGCACCAGATCGGGCAACGAACGCGCCGCCATCTTCCTCATCATCTGGCCGCGGTGAATCTTCACGGTGATCTCGCTCAGGTTCATCCGAGCGGCAATTTGCTTGTTCATGAGGCCCGCGATCACGAACGTCATGACCTCACGCTCTCTCGGCGTCAGCGATTCGTAAGCCTCGCCGAGCGACGCGAGCGAGCGTTCGGCGGCAAGCCTTTCACTGTCGCGCGCAAGCGCATCGTTGACGGCGTCGAGCAGGTCCTGCTCGCGAAACGGCTTGGGGAAAAAATTGAGGGCGCCGGCCTTCATCGCCTTGACGGACATTTCGATGTCGCCATGGCCGGACATGAACAGCACGGGCATGCGCAAACCATTGCGGCTCATATCCTGCTGAAACGCGAGACCGCTTTCGCCGGGCAATCTGACATCGAGAATGAGGCAACTCGGCACAGGCTTTCTTGGGAAGTCGAGGAAATCGTGTACCGATCCGAACGTTTCGACGGCAAACCCTACCGAACGCAGTAAATTGCGCAACGCGCTTCGCATTCCCTCGTCGTCGTCCACTACATAGACGATGGGGGAATTGTCGCCTGCCTTGGCCAATGTCGAATGCTGAGCGGATACCATGCGGCCCCCGTGAACCCGGCGCGCATCTGGCGCACAAGGCGCCGCCGCAACGCGGGAATCGGCAGTCATTATAGGCCGCGCCAAGCCTGTCGCACGAGGCGTGCGGCACATATGAGGCCAAGTGGGCGGCGCCCGACCATACCGAAGTATGAACCCGTCAAACGATCGTGCGCAGCCGACGTCTTCTCGCACAGTTGTCGCCCGGCATGCGGTGACCTACCTTTGAAACGCAGGGCGGAACGTCGTCAGGCATTTCGCCCCAAAGCCCCGATCCGGATACGCGCGGCATGGCGGCCGCAAGCAGACGCTGGACGGATTCGTCAACGCATCTTTGCGGTAGACAATCATGGCGGTCAGAACGGAACGATTTCGGGCACGGCGCCGGCGGAGCGGGCGATCGCCGTCAGGCGCGTTGCGCCCGGCGCACGGCCCGGGCCGCAGGCGGATCGTGCGGGCGGTCGACAAATCGCGTCAATGTGTCTTGCGCAAGGAATCAGCCGCGGGGCGCATGTTTGCCATGCTCGACGATCCAAGCGACTGAACCCGCGACGCTCGATTCGTTAGACAAACCGCCAGACGAACGCGAACCCCGCGGACGGCTCGCAGTTTCCCGAAGCAATTGCCCCGATCACGCGAAGCCGACGACGCGGCGCGTTTCTTCCCTCTTCCTTGATGAATCCGGTAGCGCGAAACGCGCTGCAGGCGCTTTGGCGTTTCGTTCAGTGGCGCTTGCCGCCGAAGCGGCGGTGCGTTGGAAAAAGACGCGGCGGCAATCACACTGCGCGCCGCGCTGGAACGGTCAAAGCAAAGTGACGTGACGCAGATCGACGGTACGGCGATAGACGTTCTTGCCGAGCCATGGCACGTAGGTATATTCGTCGTAGGCGTTGCTGCCCATCAAAAGCCATGTGTTCAGCCGAGACATCGTAGTTCTCCGATAAGTCGATGCTCGCCGCAATGAATGCGTGGAGCATGTATCAAAGCCTACGCATCGCTTCGAACGCGCGCCATTCTACGTGCGGATGGACGAAGTCTTCGCTTGGATAAACTGGACAAACCGACGTATGACAGGGTTTGTCCGGTCCTCGCATCGCGTGCGATTTCGTCGCGGGTGCGCCTTCTTCGCGCGAGCGCAACCCGCATCGAGCGGGCTTGTTAGTGTTTCCGACCATGTCACTTCGGTCGATTGACCCATCGCGGTCTGCCGCTCCCCGCCGGATATCGGACGACGATGCCGGCGCACCTGCCAATGTTGCCGTACTTGCGCCCCCCATTGCGCCGGTGCTCGCCAGCCTGCGCTCGCGTGCCTATACGCGCAAAGTCGAGAGCGTCGACACCGGGCACGTGCAACTATCCAATGCAGCCGTTCCTGCGGCTGTCAGCTATCAGCACGCGCTGCGAGCATTCCAGGCGGGGCGGGGAACGTTGGTGAGATCGGATGAACAGCGGCATGTCGCGTTACTCGTACCGCGGATCGAAGGTGCCCCGAACATCGGCGTTCCTGTCCCCAACGCCAGTAAGCGCGGACTCGTCGGCGCGCAAGAAATGACGGCCACGCCGATGATGGGCCGCCACGGTCCCATCGAGAGTAGCGGCCTCCTTTTCTGGAGCGGCATATCGGCCGACGAAGGCAGTTGGCAGCCTGTCATGGCGGACGGCACCGGCGTCATCATCTTTTCCAACGCGACCGACGAACAGGCCGCGGCGATGCAAGACAAGCTGGCATCGCTCTCCAACGGCGACGCGTCGCTGAGCACGATCGACGCGCTGCTCGGCTATGCGCGTTCGCTGGGCATCCGCGATTGTTACAAGAGCACGCGAGACGCGATCGGAGATCGCGAACGCTTCGAGGTGAGCGCACCGGGTACCGCCGCGCAAGGTGGCGCCGCGCTTGTCCGACTGATCCGAAAGCCCGCGTTGACCCGGGCGCTGTTCGTGCCGCCCGGTTCGCCACTGGCCTGGGACATGCACGGCACACTCACGTCGAACGTGATCTTGCAAGGGGGCATGATTATCGTATCCAGGCAAGACCCGCTCGAGCTGCGGCATATCGAGCCTCGAGACGCCGAGACGTATTATCGAATCGCCGACACAGGCGAACGCATCCACGTCTCGTCGACGGCGCAAGCAAACGTGGAACGTCTGTCCGCGCCCCAACCGCGTCCCGCGCCTGCTCCGCTCGTTGATCGAACAGGGCAAAGAGTCGGAATTCGCCGTACGCTCGATCGATTACGCAATCGCGCGGCACAGCACCGACGATAAGACGGTACTTGTGACGGAGCTCACTGCCTCGATCGATCGCCATCTGCTAATGGGCGTCATCGACGGTCATAGCGGTCCCAGCGCGGCGAGTGCTATTGCGGCCGCGCTCAAAAAGGAGATCGGCAAAACCCGCAGGCGCGATTCGAGTCAACCCCGGTGGGCCCATGATGCGAATGCACCTGTGCCCAATAGACTGTACGTCTCTCCCTATCGGCACTCGGTTTCGCCAGAGCCAGATCAAACGGAATAACAGCGTCGCCCGAGGACGGGCAAATGGCGATAGGTGAATTGAATAGTGCAAGCGTTCGCGCTGCGAGCATTCCTATGGTTTTCCGCGCGCATCCCGCTTTCCATCTCGCCTAAGCTGGATCAATCCGGTCCACCTTCTCCAAGGAGCGACGATGAAGCACCGTTCCACCCACGCGCAGCCAGTCCAGACACGCGTTTCCAGCCGGACCCGCCGCCGCCTGATGATCGGGCTCGCCGGCTCGGTCGTCACTGCATTCGATCCGCTCTCGCGGATGTGGATAACCGACGCGCGTGCCGCGACATCCGCCGATGCGGTGCCCCCGCTTCAAGGGCAACTCGTGATGGACGACGCATCGCTCGGCGCCGATTCCACCGACGCCGGATATATGATTCACCACAAGCCATGGGCCGTGCTGCGACCCGCCTCCGTCAGCGACATCGTCGCGATGGTCCGATATTGTGCGCGATACGGCATCAAACTCGCGCCGCGCGGCCAAGGGCATTGCGTCTTCGGACAAGCTCTCGTCGACGCGGGTCTGATCGTGGAGACGGCAACGCTCTCGAATGTACACAGCATCGGCCCTGCTGGCGCCGATGTAGACGCGGGCCTGACCTGGAAAGCGCTGCTGCCGCAAACGGTTGCGCAAAATCTCACGCCGCCCGTGCTGACGGGTTACCTCGGGTTGAGCGTCGCCGGCACGCTGTCGGTGGGTGGCGTCAGTGCTTCGAGCCTGCACGGCGGAATACAGATCAACCATGTCAAACAGCTCGAAGTCGTCACGGGTACCGGTGACATCGTGACTTGCTCACCCTCCGCGAACGCCGATCTCTTTGCCGGTGTGCTGGGCGGAGTGGGGCAACTCGGCATCATCACGCGCGCCACCGTCGACCTCGTACCGGCCCTGCCGCGCGCTCGTTCGTGGGTATTGCAATACCTCGATCCCGCGACGTTTTTCCACGACTTCCGCATGCTCCATACCCGAGCGCAATGTAGCGAGGTCATGGCGTTCATGGTCCCGCCGGTCAGTCCACAGGTTGTGACACAGACCGTTCCTCCGGACGTGGTCGCAGCGCTTGGTCCGCTTGCGGCATCGGCCAGCCTTGGCATGTCTGCGCTGGGGCCCTTTCTCAGCGCGGCGAGCGCGCTCACCGCTTCGCTCAAGGGACTCTGGATTTACCAGATCAACGTCACGCAGTACTACGATCCCAGCGCGCCGCCGAGTGCCGCGACGCTCTTGCAGGGAACGTCCGACTTGCTGCCGCTGCGCTATGAATTCGATCAGACCTACCTCGACTATATGTTGCGAATCGATGTACTCATCGATTTGCTCAAGAACCTGGGCCTCTGGTACAACGTGCCGCACCCATGGCTCGATACATTCCTGCCGCCCGAAGTGACGGAGAGCTTCGTTACGCAAACGATGCAAAACCTGTCATTCGACGATGTGGGCGCGGGCGGATTCGTACTCCTCTTTCCGATACGGCAAAACGCCGCGACGCCGAAGTTTTTCAACGCGCCGCAAACCAGCAATGGCTGGTTCTATCTCTTCGACATTCTGACGGCCGCACCCGCGCCTGGAGCCAATACCGATTTCGTGGCGGCGAAAATCGCGCGGAACCAGAAAATCTTTGCGAGCGCCCGCGCGCTTGGGGGCAAGTTCTATGCGATCAGTGCATTGCCGCATACGGTCTCGGACTGGATGCAGCAATTCGGCGCGAATTACACTGCGTTTGCAACGCTTAAACAGACCTACGACCCGCGCGGCATTCTTACACCGGGGCCCGGCATGTTCTAGGACCTGTTCACGCTACCTAGGTTTTCGACTGCCGCCGCAAATCGCCGGGCGACACGCCCAGCACGCTCCTGAACGCCCGGTAAAACGTCGCGCTGCTATCGAAACCACATGCGTACACGATATCGATGATCGGTCGTTGCGGGTAGCGGACGATCATCGTCCGGGCGCGCTCGACGCGCCGAACACGCACTTGCTGCGAAAACGTCGTGCCCGTGGGCTCATAAAGCCAGTGAAGCTGGCGAATGGACATCCCCATCTCGCGTGCAACGAATGACGGCGACAGACGCGGATCGTGAAGATTCGCGTCGATAAATCCGTTCACAGCGCGACGTTTGCTCTCGCGCAGCGCATCGCGCGTCGTTTCGCTTTGCGGCGAGGCCATCCCCATCTCGACCGCCAGAAGCTGAGCCAACGTCTGCACCGCGACGTCGGCGGCCGGCCCGCTCAGATTGTCCGCTTCACGACAGCAAGCGTCGAAAACCGTCGAGATCAGGTAACCGAGACCGCGACTGGGATCGATGCCTTGCGCGGAAAACCGTATATGCCGCTCGCCAATCGAATCGAAGCAGCGCATGGGGATTTTGAGGATCGCGCAATTGTAATCGTCAGCCCCCATCGGCGCCGTGTTGAACGGGAGGTCCGAGTCTCCGATCGCAATCGTACCCGCCTCGACGACGAACGTGTCCCGTCGATCCACGGCTTCTATCCAGGCCCTGCCCGCACGCTGCCGATAAAGAAACAATGCCTCTCCCGGCGCATCCTGTATTTCCTTTTCGAGCCGGTGAATGACACATGAGGAGGCCTGCATTTCGACCAGCCCGGCATTTCCGATCGGCCTGGCCGTGAGATGTCCCTGGAAATCGTTGCGCTTGCTGCGTTCCACGTCGAATGTCATGCCGTAGAAATTGGCGCACATTGCATCGCGCCAGTAATCGAAGCGCTCATGCGGCACGTGGCCTTCTGTCGAATAAGTTAGTGCGGGCATGGCGGCTCACCCCCAAGGCAAGATGCTCGCGAAACACTAGCAGGCGGCTCGCCGTACTGTCAAACATACGCGTCGAGCAAGCGTTGCGCTCGCAAGCGTGCCAGCCTGCCCGCTACGTAAGCCAGTTGAATTCGATTGCGCACACGGCACAGCTTGATCAGCTCACGTATTTGCGATTCAGCCTCGCGAGGCGCGAGGCATAGCCGCCGCTCGATCTCCCGCTGGGTCGTACCGCGCACGAGCAGTGCCAGCACTTTTCGGTGTTTTAATGATAAAGGCTTGTCGTCGGGTCGCTCCGGCGCGATTCCGTAGGATCTGAAGCATTCATATAGCTCCGACGCCAGCACATGGACCGCGCCAATCGCGCGATCCGAGATCCATGTCGCCGACGGCTCGCGCGCACTCGCCGTCACGACAACGTGGGTACGCTCGTAGGGGTCCGGCAGCCCGATCGTGACGCCAGAGCCAAGATTGGCTTTGATCGCGGAGGCCGAAAACTGGCTCGTGCGCGCCGCCCCGGCACCCGTGTCGCGCGACGCGTCATTGCCGCACGACAACGATGCACGGTCCCATACCCACGGAATCTCGTAGTGTCGCGTGAAAGCGAGCCGGGGATCGATTCGGAAAAGCGCATTGGAAAAGTAAGTCTTGGACCAGCCCGGCGGCGAATGATCGTCAATGCAAACCGCCGACACGGCCCGCCCCCCGGCGAATCCAAAGCGGTGATAGCAAAGCCACTCGAATCCAAGCAGGCGCAATCGCCGGCCCAGATTATCCGGATACCGCGGATCCGTGCCGCCCGCGCCCAGCTCAGCCGCGCGCGCTATGATCCAATCGCACGGCAGCGACTGTTCCGCGGACTTTGTCCAAGAGGTCGTGAGCACCGTCTATTCAATCCGCCCGCGCCCGCACAAAAAGGCCAGTTGCGCGCGGTTGAAAGCCTCATGACGCGTGCGCAATCGCTTGATGTGATATTCGACGTTGGGAACGGACATTCGAAACATCGAGGCCATCTCCTTGGTGGACATGCCGGACGCCAGACAAGCGAGTATCGAACGCTGGATGCCCTCTCCAGCGCGCATCGCATGAGCGTCCAACAGCCGGGAAACGCAGGGCGACATCGTTTCATGAATGCCGAGCGCGAGCGCTGTCGTCTCATCGATCAATGACGGCGAAATCCAATCGCTCGATAGATTGCGCGAGAAAAACGAAACAATCGAATAGCGGTCGCGCCGCGCCGTCGCCAAAACCAACGTGACACCGGAGTTCATGCCATGACGCGCCATTGCCATCGACAAAGCGCGGCCGCGGGCATCGTCGCGGGCCGCCGAGGCCGCCGAGGTCATCCGGGAAAGCGCCTTCAGCTCCCACTTGAACGGCCTTGCGCTTCGACGTGCATAGTAGAGGCAAGGATCGATCTCGTCGTATCGCTCCGAGAAATAGCGGTCCCAATACGGGCGGAGCACATAGTGCTCGGGTAAATACGCGATGCGTGTATGCGCGTGGCGGTGAAAGATCGTCGAATAGGCAATCGTATCGAAGCCCAACAGCGAGATAAAAGCCGAGACAGCGCTGCCGCGCGCGCTACCGGTTCGCTGCGCCGCGAGCACGCGTGCAACATGCGTTTGCGCGCGCGCTGGCGAATGTGCATCCTCCGTCGAGGCATATTCAAGCTCGTCATACCAGACCGTATCGTGGGTCTGTTGCGCGAGGCGCTGCGGCGGAACGACCGTTTCCCGATGTGGCGCCTTCGCCAGACGGGGGATAGTTTTCTCGGCAATCACCGGCATGTCGACTCTCCCATTTCAGCGCTCGTCTGAACGGCTCGGCGATGCTCAGTCTGACCGTGTCCGATGGGATTGTCTTCTCAGCGAATGCAATCGCTTGTCACAATGCGTGCGGGGGCGCATTCGATACGAATTCATCGAAGTCCCCTATTCCTCTTTGTGCGTTCGACGTTCCATTCCACAGCTTGGAGAAGAAATGCGATTGCAGTGATCACGCCGTCACGCTTGGCTTGATCGCCGCTTTGAACGACCTCGCGGTGGCCGCCGTCCGTCTCGATATAGACGATCGGCACAGGCGGTTCATTCCAGTCCTCCGCGTACTTGGCTGCCACATCGGATGACGCCGCAACGAACGCACGCATCGGCCCCGGCGGCACACGTGTATCGTTTGCGCCGCCGAGGACAACCATCGGCGCGATCGGCCGGCCCCTGCCCAACACGGGGCGCACCGGCTTGTCGGTAGCCAGCAGGTCGAGCACTCTGTGATAGGGGCTCATTGCCTGCAAGGCTTCGAGCCCTTCGCGCGTCTCACGCGTTCCATGTTCCGGCACATTGAAAGGACCGTTCGTGTCATCTTCCTTTCGCGTCGGGTCCAGGACGCCCATCTGGATAAATGCGCCGGCAATACTCATCGCGTCTTCGACAATCGCGATGCCCGCTGGCTGGCCACCCGCGGAGGCCGCTCGTATCGTGATCCTGTCAGGATGAATATAGCGCCCACCCAATCGACGAATCACGCCGCTCAGATCGCCCAGTGCGCGCGATTTTCGTTGAAGAGGGCCCCACTCAGGGGCACGCCAAAAGCGCGTGGGTGCCCACGGCAAGCCGGATGACCCTCCCCGAATATACGCATAGACAAGCTTCACATCGCGTTTGACCACCAACGCATGCAGCTCGGAACGGCTGGGCATTCTAGGGTAGGGTGGAAAACCGTAAGCGCCATATGCGGAGACAATGGCCGCGCTTCCCTCCGAAGACTTTCGCTCGACCACGACGTAAGCTACCGGCTGTCCATCCGCGCCGGGTGCCGTGTCGAGGACGACGTCGATTCCAGGGATTGCCTCGAAGCGCTCCATCAAGCCTGTTTCGGTCACTTCGCGCGTCAGCGGATCAAAGCGGAAATGACCTGACTCGCCCCGATAGCCGTTCAATCGAAAGCTCAATCCCGGGCGCTGGGCGTTCGCGGACATCAGCGTAATTTCTCCGTTGAAAGGCAATTCAACGGCTACGCTCTCGCCGGTTTCAACGCCGATGCCGAAAAGCCGATCGTGATTGCCACCGCTCTTTTTGACATAAACCATCGAGTCGTCGATTGCGAGCGACGACTGGTCCGGCACAATCGGGGTATGGTCGAAAGGCGTCCTCATCGTTTCGACTTCATTGGTTTGCGGATCGAAACGGATTACCTCTCCACCTGCCCGGTCTCGATAGCTCACGAGGAACAGATACTTGCCTCCAGCGACGCAGTTCGATATCTCGTAGTCTGGCAGGACGGGCTGCCAGGGGTCGTCGTCGTAGAGCTTGCCCCGTGGTTTTACGAACACCATCTTGTCGTAGTCATTGCTGTCCGAACCAATGGCATACACATGTCGTTCGTTGCTGCCGATCGTCCAATGACCATGAGCCCGATCGGTGTAGGGCCTCGCGTCGAAAACAATCCGTTCCGACACTTGATTGCCCTCGATGCGCAACGCGCAAACGTGTTGATGGCGCCATCTCATCGTCGGCGGCCCTTCAACCGAGGAGAGCGGTAGTTGTCCGACAAGCAGAGTACGATCATCCAGCCAATGCGGTTTAGCCGTCCATGCGCGCTGGACCTCCGAGTCGAGCAGTTTGCCGGTTTCGATGTCGAGCACCCGCAGCACCATCATTTCATCAGCATTGCCGATGGCAAGCGCCGCGTGTCGGCCATCGGGCGAAACAGCCATTTCCATGATCGAGGCAGAGGGCTCGCCCAATTGCTCCACCGGCCAAATCAGATGCCGCTCGCTATCCTCCGGCTTCCAAGACCAGAGTCCTTTTGCATCGGCGAGAACATAGCGATCCCCTACCGCTTCGATCGTCGAAACGCCGCTGTCGGGATCGGCACCCTCGGCCCAATCGTCCGCCAGGTCATCGACCTTCTCCCAATCGAGTGTGTTTTCCAGAATCCGTTTCTGCAATTCGAGCCATCGCTGCGTTTCAGGATCGTCTTTATTCGCGAGAAAGTTGTGTGCATACGGTACCGTGCCGCCGCCATATTCCCGATGTTCCCAACGCGGCCTCCCGGGTGCCGTTCTGTCTGGTGCCCTACGCGACGGATAGGGGTTTGCCGCCGCTCCGAGACTACGAGGACCCGGGTTGGACAACCGCTTTTTCATTCCAAGCGCAATCGCATCGTTGTGAGCGGAGAACCCCGGAGACAAGCGGGCAACGCTCGTACCGAATTCAAGGTGCACGCGTTGCGGCAGACCATCGATTCCTCCGTGCGCGCCTGGCCATTGCGTTCGCCGGGGGGGCGCGCTCTGGCAAGAACTGGCGGCGCACGCCTCGTGCGCTGCCGATGCGCGCACCAAGTCCGCGCCGAGCGGGTGTCTCGGGATGGGTTTCGACATAGTTCGTGGCGGTGTTGCGAATGACCGGGGAATCGGCCGGGACGCCCCGCAGGCGATGGCGAAGTGGCGCCATTCTTGATGACGACGTTTTTTTCTGGCGACGCAATGCGAACGCGCCATCGGATCGGCGAAATCGATCCATCCCGCATGCGAGCTTCGCATCACGCTATCGAACTTCGTGTCGACCGTCCTGCCAATGCGGCGGCGCCCTATGGTAGAGGAGGCGAACTCCCGGAGACGCAACATGCAGCCATCGGTCAACCACCCGGATGGAATCGGCGCTTCGCCGACATTGCCCGAAACGAAATCGCCTGTTCGGGCGCTCGTCCAGGCACTGGCGCGCGCCGCGCGCGAGCGAAAAGACTTGAGGATCGAGGCCAATGCGCGGGTGGGCGATCCGCGTGGCGGCCCGCGCCGGCGTACCTGAGAGGCCGCCGATACGAATCCCGGAAGAAGGGGAACTTTCCCGCGATCCTGAACCGAACACTACTCAATGCACATCAACGCCTCGAAAAATCAGCGGGGCTCGAGCTGTCTTGTCATGCAAACAACAGCTCAATGGATGCAAGGAGAGTGGATGGATCGAAAAAGAGTACCGGGTCTCGATTGCGGTCGAGCCATTGCCGTCGTGTCAGTCGTGGCTGTTCACCTGTCGTTTCAATTCCCTCATCTGCCGCATTGGGCAAAAATCGTCGCACGCATGGGGCAATACGGCGTACAGCTTTTCTTCGTCATCAGCGCCATCACGATCTTCATGACGCTGGAAGCGGACCGTGCGCGATATGCAAGCACCGGTCAGATCGTCTTGCGTTTTTACGTCAAGCGGTTTTTTCGCATCGCCCCGCTCTATTACGTCGCGATCGTCGGATATGGCCTGATGAGTTGGTACACCTACACCTTTCAGGCCGATCACGCCTCGATTCTCGGGCCCCATGACACGTCCGATATCCTGCTGAACCTGCTCTTCGTTCACGCGCTGTCCGATTCCGCCATCAACAACGTCGTTCCGGGCGGGTGGTCGATCGGCGTGGAGATGCTGTTTTATTTGATCGCCCCCCTCGTCTTTTTCTGTACGAGCGGCTCGCGAGCTCGCCTGACAGCGCTCAGCGTCCTGCTGTTGCTCGCCTGCGCGGCATCGCTGATAACGGGCGCGTGTGGCGGCCGCCTCGAATGCAGCGTTCAAAACAATACGTTCTTCTATTTCTGGCCGCCCGTTCAGGTGCCATGCTTTCTGGTGGGCTTCTGGTGCTGGAATCTGTTCGGCCCGTACCTCACGGGGATTGCGCAATTGAGGCGCCATGGCATGGCACTTGCCCTTGCCGTTTCGATTCTTTGCGGCGCGGGCACTGCCGTTCTTGGCGTGTGGCTTGGACTGGCCCATGAATTGGCGCCCATCGTCGCGGCATGCGGTGCCGCCGGGTTGCTGCTAGCTTGCTGCTCGCGAGCCGGCCGATCGCTGCCTTCGCGCGTCGCCGATGCCATCGGGCGCGAAAGCTACGGCGTCTATCTCTGGCATTTCATCTTTCCGTTCGCGGCGATGTATGTTTTCAGGGATTCGACCGTCCTCGCCACACATGGACCGTGGCTGTCGCTGACCGTCTTCGTGCTCACCGTCGCCGCCACCGTGGCCGCCTCATATGCCCTGTCCCGTGTGACCGATACGCTCGTTCAGCAAGGTGCGTCTCAACTCGCGCGTACGCTGCTCAGGCATATCGATACGCGCTTCCGCCTCGGCGCGACGCCGGCGGGCAATGTGGAGTAGACTGCGTGGCGGCGCAGTTCATCACATCGCTCAAGACCAACACATGAACGCTTCCGAACGCATCGACCAGTTGATTGCAGGTCTCACGGATTGGCGCGGCAAGACGTTTGCCGAACTCCGTGCAACCATTCTCGAAGCCGATCCGGGCATCCTCGAAGAATGGAAGTGGATGGGGAGCCCGGTGTGGTCTCGCGACGGCGTGATTGCCGTGGCCAATGCCCACAAGGGCAAAGTGAAGGTGACTTTCATGCACGGCGCCGCCCTGCCGGATCCGGACAAACTCTTCAACGCCGGGCTCGAAGGCAATGCCAGACGAGCAATCGATTTTTTCGAAAGCGACAAGATCGATGCGCGCGCGCTGAAAAATCTCGTGCGCGCGGCGATCGCCTATAACCAAACGGCGTTGAAGAAGAACAAAAAAACGTCCGCGGCGCCGAAGACGAAAGCACCGCAAAGCAAAACGCTCTGAGGCCGTCAATCCCGCATTTTTCCATTACCGGCTGCGCTCTGAAGCGAGTCTGGCTCGCTTCCGTCGAGTTCGCCGCGCTCGATCAGTCGATCGTTTTTCAACCACCCCAATAGCAATTCCGAAAACGCGCGGCTCTGCTCGAGCTCGGGCGAATGGCCCGCCTGCTCGAAAAACGCGTGATGAACGGGGTGAGCGAGATAGCGGGCGATCGACGCCTTATCGCTTTTCTCATGCGTTCGATCTGCCGTGCCCCACGTGATCAGCGTGGGCTGCACCACGCGCACCGGTTTCGGCACGTCGTCGTAAAAGTGCTGCCAAAGAGAAGCGAGACAGCAAAACGCGCCCTCGCCGAGCGCGGTCTCCAACAGTGGCGCGAATTCACGATAGCGGTCCTTCGCCATCGCTTGCCGAAACCAGCCCTTGCCGATCTTGCGCGCGCCGCACAAGCAGATCAGCTGACCGAGGAGCGGCGTTGCGAGCAAATTCCGCGCATCGACCCGGCGCGCCCATTGCACCACCTGATCCCACTCGGGGCTTTGCCACACCATCAACTTTTCGATGCGCTCGGGTTCGCGTGCCGCGATCTGCAAGGCGATGTGCGCCCACACGCATGAAAAAGCAAGCAAGTACGGGCCCTCGTTCAATTCGATCAACATCGCTTCGATCGCGCCCAGATAGTCGTCGAACGAAAACCGGAAATGCCGGCCCGGAACAGAAAAGCCAAACCCAGGAGGCTCGAAACACACGACACGCGCGTGCGGTTCGATGAGCGAAATCAACGTATCGAAGTGCTCGATGACGGACGGCGGATCGCAGACCAATACGATCGTCGCCTGCCCCTTCACACGATCTCCCGCAATGCGCACGCGTATGCTCGCGTCCGGCAGTTCGCAAAACCGGACGCCGGGACGCGTTTGCGACGGCCACCCTTGCCGGATACGCAATGCGCGCGCACCGGTACGGACGCGGTCGATCCACGTCATGTCGATGTTCGAACCGCGTACGAGGCCGCTCTGACTCGAGCCCGGCTTCAGGGATTCAGTGCTCATCGCCGTTTCACCGCGTGGGCCAGAGAATCATCTGCGTGCAGCGAAACATAGCGATCGCCTTTTCGGTCTCGCGATGACGGACGGTGGCATCCCATACCTGGGTGGTGCGGCCCGTGTGTATCGCGCGAGCATCGCATAGCAAAACGCCGTCGCGCGCTGTCCCCAGAAAATTGCTTTTCAGCTCCACCGTGCTGAAGCTCGCGGCGCCCTCCGGCAGGCTGGCCAGGCATCCATAGCCACACGCCGTGTCGGCCATGCTGACGATCGTCCCTGCGTGGACGATGCCATGCGCCAACAGCGCTTTGCGAATCGGCAGCGTCAGGATGACATGTTGCCGCTCGACTTTCTCGACGACAATGCCAAGCAAGCCCGGCAGATATTCGGCGCCGAATCGATTGAAGTATTCGGCATCGAGTGCGTGCGGTGCGCCGTCGTTCTCTGTCGCTGTCATTCGTCTCCTCCTGTCTCACTCGTTTGCGCGCGCCACTGCGCGATGATCGGCAGGGTACCGCTCGCGAGCCTGTCCCTGCAGGCGTAGCGCTGCACCTTGCCGCTCGTCGTCTTGGGTATCGCGGAAGGCGACGTGAATACGATCCGATACACGGAAATGCCGTGACACCTGGCGATAGCCTGACGAAGCCGGCCAAACAGCGGATCGGGCGATTCGGCATGCGGCACACCGCCGACATCGAAATGCTTCATGTAGCGCGCACGCAGCTCGCGTACGACGATCACTTGCAGCGATTCGCCGGTTTCGATCGCAAAGACCGCCGTTCCGCCAGCCCGAAACATCTCGGCATCGACGCCCTCGATCGTCTCTTCGATATCGTGCGGGTAGTGATTCGCGCCATGAATCGGAATCATGTCTTTCAGGCGGCCGGTCACGACTAGCTGGTCGTGCAGGCGATATCCATAATCCCCCGAACGAAGGAACGTGCCCTCGAAGCCCGGCAGCCGCGCTTGGAACGTCTGCGCGGTCAGCGGCGCGTTGTTCCAGTAGCCCGCCGCGACACTCGGGCCCTGTGCCCAGATCTCGCCCACTTGGCCGTCCTCGCAGGGCACGCCGGTCTGCGGATCGACGATGGCGACGACGCTGTCCTCGGCAGGACTGCCGCATCCGATCGCCATCGCTGTTTCGCCCGTCGGCGAAACGTCTTGCCCGGTGCCTCGCGCGAGCGGCAGCTCGACCGGCAATGTCGATTTTCTCCCACCCGTCATGAACAGCGTGTGCTCGGCCAGGCCGTAGCAAGGATAGAACGCTTCGGCGCGGAATCCGCAGCGCGCGAAGCGTTGCGCGAATGCTCGCAACGTGCCGCGGCGAATGGGCTCCGCACCGACAAACGCCAACGACCACGAGCTCAGATCGAGTCCTTGCACGTCCGCATCGGCGAGCCGCATGGTCGCCAGCATTTGATAAGCGAAATTGGGACCGCCGCTCGTCGTCGCCCGAAATTCGCTGACCGCGCGCAACCATCGCATCGGGTGCTTCAGAAAATCCACGTGCGACATCAGCATGACAGGAAAGCCGGCATACAACGGTTGAAGTATTCCGCCAATCAGGCCCATGTCGTGATACGGGGGCAGCCAGATGACGCCGCGGCTCGTCGCATCGTGCTCGAAGCGGCGCGCGATCAATGCCGAGTTATGCAGCAGATTCCGGTGCGTAATCATCACACCCTTCGGCGCGCCGGTCGAACCGGAGGTGTATTGCAAATAGACAGGCTGCGCGTCGTCCGCGCGCTCGACGTCGCGTATACCGTTCGCGTCGGCCACGTCGTCCAGGCTGTCCACGGCGATCCACGATGCCCGCTCGAGTCCGGCGACCGACGCCGATATACCGGCGATCCCTTCTATCAGTGCCGATGTGGTGAGCAGCACGGCGGGCATGCTGTCTTCGACGATGCCCGCCAACCGGCGCGACGTGCGCTCCGCTTGCGCCGGTTCGATGGGATAAGCGGGAACCGCAATGACGCCGGCATACATGCAGCCGAAAAGCGCGACGATGTATTCGATGCCCGGCTCGAACAACAACAACGCGCGCTCGCCGATGGATGCCTCGCGCGCGAGCGCGGCGGCAACGGTGCGGGCGCGGCGGTCAAGCTCCGCGCAGGTGAGCACTTGCGCGCGCCGCTCGGTGCCGCGCACGAACGTGTAAACCGGCAACGCCGGAGAGTGCGCCGCGCGATAGCGCGCCAGCTCGACGAAGTTCCGCAAACCCGCCGCGGTTGGCGCTTCGTCGGCAACGAAGATTGCATCGTCCATCAGGGCATCGTCTCCATCGCGTTGGCTGCCGCGCTCGATGGAGGCATCCGACTCCCGGCTTCGTCGAGCCCGAACAGTGCGTTGGCGTTTTCCCACAGCACTTTGCTCGCCACGTCGTCCGGCAGATAGCGCTTGATCTGTTCGATCTCGAGGTCCCAATCGTAGGGAATGTGCGGAAAGTCGCTTCCGTAAAGAAAGCGGCTTGGATAATCGCGCATTTGCGGCACCAATTGCTCGAGCGCCGGCTTCCACGGAAACGGAAGCGGGGGGTGCGCATCGCGCGGATATCGCTGCTCCTGCAGCGGCCTCACATCGGGAAGTGCCTCGCCCGTCGCGACGCGATGCCCACCAAAGGCCATCGCCGTATCGAAATAGAGGTTTGGAAACTCGTCCATCAAGTCCAGATAAGGTTGAACCTCGTCATAACCGATATGCGGAACGATGATTTTCAACTGCGGCGTGCGCCGCATCGCTCGCCGAAAGGCATCGATGTTGCAAAACTGCCTGATCTCGTCGAGCCCCGCATTGTTTTTCGCAACCGCCCCCGAGTGCAGATTCAGCACTTTGCCCCGGTCCGCCACGGCTTCGAAGATAGGTGCAAGCGTGTCATCGTCGGGCGCGAGCTTCAGCAGATGACAATGCAGCTTGATACCGGCGAAGCGCAGCTCATGGAGCACGCGCAGCGTCTCTTTCTCGCAATCCCGGTCTCGCGGATGAACGGTGCCGAAAGGAATGAGGGTTGCGGCATAGCGCTGCGAAAGCTGCGCCATGAAATCGTTCAGAAATGACGCTATGCCAGGCTGCCCTGCATAGCAGATGCCGGCCATCCGTTCGATGCCACGTTCTTTGAGAAATTCGATCGCCTGATCGGCCAGCAGCGGGTAGCGGACCTTCCATGCGTCGCGCTCGTAGTTCTTCCAGACCAGTTTGGAAATGACGTCGGGCAGCAGATGAATTCGAACGTCAAAAACTCTTTGCGCAGTCATTGCATCCCCCGCCGTGTTGCGTTCAGTCGGCCCTAAACCCGCTCTTCACGATTCGTCTCGCGTGCTCGCACGCTTTTTCTCGATCGCCGCGCGGTCCGGGTGCTGCACATCCCAGATGAGACCCAGACGTTCGAGCAGCACAACGATCCACCCCGTGATGTCGATCTGCCAGCGCCGAAAACCCGTGCTGGCGAACTGAGGAAACGCGTGATGATTGTTGTGCCAACCGGCGCCGAGCGTCAGAATCGCAAGCCAGAAGACATTGCGGCTCTCATCGCGGCCACGAAACGGCCGCCCACCACCCACCGAGTGGCAGACGGAATTGACCGCCCAGATGGCATTGGTCGCAAAGAAAATGCGCACCGTTGCCCCCCATAACAAACCCAGCAACGCACTCCGATAGGACAGGTCCAACAAGCCATCGATCGCGGCCGGTAGGAGGAGGCCCAGTAGCAACCAGAGGTCATACGCCAAGTGAATGCGCAGCAACGTGGGATCGCGATACATGTCGTTGGCGAACTGGCTCCAGTTGCGCGGGCGCGCCGACGAAGGATCGAAGAGCCATCCGACATGCCCATGCAGAAAGCCTTTCATGCCACCGACCCATCCAGGGCCGCCGAGCTGCGGCGTATGCGGATCTCCCGGCTTATCGGTATTCGCATGGTGCAGTCGATGAATTGCAACCCACCACATCAGCGGCCCCATATAGGCGAGCGAACCGAGGATCGCCAGCACGATCTTCATCGCGGGCGACGCCTTGAAGGCGCGGTGCGCAAAGTAGCGATGCAGCGCCAACTCCATGCCAAGGATGTTGAGCAGGTAGCAGACCACGAACAGGATGAGCTCCTGCATGCGAGGCGCAAGCCCGTACGCTGCCCATGCGGCGAGTGCTGCCACGGTTCCCACCGCTGGCACCGCCGCCACGCCGAAATGCCGCAACGACGATGCGATGGAGAGCTGCTCGGGCACGTCGCCCGCAGCCGCCCCCGGCCGGGACCGCGAACGTGCGGTGGGCGACGCTCGCTCGATCTGCTCGACGTTGCCGGCCTGCGCGTCCTTCATACGGCCGCCGGCTGGGCTTGCGCCCCGGAGAGCAGCCGATTCGGCTGGATGCGCCGGAACGTGATGCGATAAAGCGCGAACGCGCCGAGATCGAACGAATAACTCATCGTCCGATAAAGCCGCTCGTAGCGCTCGACGACCTCGATTGGCGCAAGCTCGAGCGCCTCTTTTCGGTGAGCGCGCAAATTGGTGAACCACGCACGCATCGTCTTCGTGTAGTCGTGGCGGTCGTTACGCACCAGCTCGACTTCGAACAGCATTTCCGCCGCGCGCACGATGTCGGCCAGATAGGGGAGGTCCGATTCGGGAAACACTTCCCGCGCAATGAAGAGTTCCGAGTGCACTTTGTCGCGCGGCACGTCGCCATAGCCCATCGTCTGCAGCGACAACCGCCCGCCCGGCTTCAGGAAGTCATGGCACTTCCTGAAGAAGTGCTGGTACGCCTGCACTTTGTCTTCGTTCATCTTGGCGAAGTGCTCGAATGCGCCGAGAGAAATGATGCCGTCAAAGGGCTTCTCGGGCCGATAGTCCTGCCAGTTCTCCAGGCGCACCTCGACATTCGGGTGGGCGTATTGCTCGGCGATATAACTAACCTGTTCTTTCGAGAGCGTAAGTCCCACCGCTTCCTTCACGCCGGCCACGCGGACCAGGCGATCGAGCAGCGCCCCCCAGCCACAACCGATGTCAAGCACGCGCTCGGCCCCCTGCGCCCGTATCTGGCCGATGTGGTAGTCGAGCTTTCGGATCTGAGCCTGCTCGTGCGTGTCGCCCGCCTCGAACATCGCGCACGAGTAATTGCGGCCGCCTTCCTGAGCTAGTGCAAGAAACGCGTTGCCGATGTCGTAGTGATACTGGATCGCCTCGGGCGAAGCGCCATACAGGTGCGCGCCGCGTTCGGCGAGCGCTTCCGCGCTGTCGAGTTCCGGTGTCATTGCCGCGCTCCTTGCAACCTCGCGGCCTCGGCCAGCGCGGTTGCCAACGTTTCGATCGTCGGATACTCATAGGGCAGGCTGGGCGACAACTCGAAGCCGAGATAATCCTCGAGTTCGCCGACGATTTTCATCGAATCGACCGAATCGAGACCGTAGTCGATAAACTGCGTATTGACATCGATTTCAGCGCGATCGATGCGCAGCTTTTTCGCTAGATAGTCGATCATCCAGTTGCAGATATCTTCTTGAGATTTTGCATCGACATCGAGTGCTTTCAACATGGCGCGCTTCCCCTTTCTTGATTGAGCGGACAGATAATCGATCGAAAATCACCGGTTAATGCGTTTTTTTGAAATCGATTCCTCATTTGCACGGTGGACGTTGAACGCCAGATGCAGCGATTCGAGGACGCGCACGACGATGCCGCCGGGATCGATCTGCCACCAGCGCAGGCCCGTGTAGGCCGAGGCGGGAAATGCATGGTGATTGTTGTGCCAGCCTTGCCCGAACGTGGGTATGGCCAGCAGCAGACTGTTGCGGCTGCGGTCATGCGCCGTAGTATGAAAATCTCGCCTGCCGATGACATGGCACAACGAATTCAGTGCCCAGATGCAGTGACTGACCGCAAAGACGCGCACCATGTCGCCCCAGAGAAATCCGAGCAGGACATGAGACCATGACCTTCCGACGACGCCGCAAATGACGGGCGGCAGCGCGAGCCCCACCACGACCCAGCGGTAGTAGGCCATGTGTTGCCGGAAAACGAGCGGGTCGCGGTAAAGATCGGGAACGTAACGTTCCCAGCCCTCTGGCCGCGTGGAGGTTCCGAGGAAAAGCCAGCCCACATGGCTGTGGTACAGCCCCCTGATGCGTCCGGTCAGATCGTCGCCCGAAAGGTGCGGCGAATGCGGATCGCCCTCGGCATCGCTCGTCGAATGATGGCGCCGGTGTGTCGCCGCCCACCAATTGACCGGACCGTGGACACCCATCGACCCCAGCGCGATCAATACATTTCTCACCCAGGGCTTGGCGTCGAACGCCTTATGCGTAACGTGGCGATGGAAGCCCACCTCCAACCCTACGGCGGTGGCAACATAAAG
>CBJLAJ010000028.1:0-41844 GCA_966421005.1 uncultured Paraburkholderia sp. | reverse complement strand
CAGTGTCGCGCGCAAGGCGCGCGAGCGCAGCGGTGACGGCGCGCGTCAAGCACCTTCCGCCGATCCGTTCCTGCCTTACGAACCCGACCTATTCGTTGCGGATGTGTCAGCAACGCATATCGCGCTGCTGAACAAGTTCAATATCGTCGATCATCATCTCGTCATCGCCACCCGAGCCTTCGAAGAGCAGGAAAATCTGCTCGGCCTGGCCGATTTCGAGGCGTGGTGCGCCTGCCTCACGGAATTCGACGGCCTGGGCTTCTACAACGGCGGGGAAGCGGCGGGCGCAAGCCAGCGGCACAAACATATGCAAATCGTTCCGCTGCCGATCGGCCTCGACGGCATCGGCGTGCCGATGGAATCGCTCTTTCACGAAACGAAACCCGCCGAGCCCGTCGGCTCGGTGCCACGGCTGCCTTTTGCGAACGCATTCACGTGGCTCTCCCCCGCCGCCCCCGAGCACGCCGCACGCGTGGCGTTCGAACGCTACGACGCACTGCTGAGCGCCCTCGCGCTGGGCGTCGAACGCGGCGACGGTTCGGCGTGCCCGCGCCAGCGTGCGCCGTACAGCCTGCTGCTCACGCCGCGCTGGATGTTGATGGTGCCGCGCACGACCGAATGCGTCGAAGGCATCTCCATCAACGCGCTTGGCTTCGCCGGATCGCTCGTCATACGCGATGCCGGGCAAATGGATACGATTCGGCAACTCGGCCCGCTGGACGTGCTGCGCCGTGTTGCTCGCGAACGATGATCCCGCGCGCCGTCGACATGCATCGACACGCCGAATCGACGGACTTATCGAAGATGTCGAAAACCTGTGTCCCCAATGCGCTGCGCGTGGCGCTCGCAACGTTTTGCCTTGCGCTGGCGGCGTGCGCCCCCATGTCTCCCGGCTCCCGCGAGGCGGCAGCGCGCGATCCCATCACGCTCTTTCCGCTCGAGGCCTACGATCAAAACGTCGACCATTGGATCGACGCGTCGAGTCCCGGCTACGACAAACCGTTTCTGAGCGCGCGGGAACAAGCCATTCATTTCGACGCGCTCTTTGCCCGCTACTTCGGTACGCAAGCCAACGACCCTTCGCCCTGGAACAGCGCCTTCATTACGGCGCGCCTTTATAGCCAAGGGGGCACGGATATCGCCGAACTCCAGTTGCGGCGTGCAACGCTTTACGACAACGCGGGCAAGAGCGCGAGGCATATCGGCTACGGACAGAACTATCGGCCGCATACGTCGGCTTGGATCGATTCCATCGAAACGAACATGGATATCGCGCAGTTCACGCGAGCCCCGAGCTACAGAGCGGAGGCTCGAGCCATCGCGACCGACAATTTACTCGTGCGCGAACTGCCGACGACCGATCCATCGTTCTATTCACACCGGCTGGCCGGCGAAGGTTATCCGTTCGACAACCTTCAGATAACGGCCGTCAGGCCAGGCACGCCGCTTTATGTGATCGGACGCAGTGCGGACCGCGCGTGGGCTTACGTGCAAACGCCCGACGTGCAGGGGTGGGTGCAAGCGCCAGGTGTGGCGCGCGTCGACGACGCCTTCGTCGCGCAATGGCGAACTGCCGCGCGCACGGCATGGGGTGCCGTCATTTCAGCGTCCGCGCCGGTGACCGACGAGACCGGCTCGTTTCGCTTTCGCGCCCCGGCCGGCACGCTACTGCCACTTGCCGCGGCGCGCTCCGCAAGCACCGCGGGGGCGCCCCTCGACGCCTATCCAGTGCTCGTCCCCGCGCGGGATATCGACGGCCACGCCGTGATCCGTCGCGCAGCCCTCCGTATTTCGGAAATTGCGCCGATGCCGTTCGCCGCCACGCCAAGACATTTGGCAGTCCTGATGAAAGCGCTGATCGGGCGCCCGTACGGTTGGGGCAACATGGGGCTCTATAACGATTGCTCGTCCGAATTGCAGAGCATATTCGCCACCTTCGGCGTCTGGCTGCCACGTCATTCGTCGACGCAAATGAGCGCGGGGCGCATGACCGATCTGTCCGGCGAGACGCCCGCCGAGCGTATCGCCTATCTCGCCGACCACGGCGCGCCGATGCGCACGCTCGTCTATATTGGCGGCCACGTCATGCTCTATCTGGGTAACACGGTGCGGGACGGCAAGACGGTGCCGCTCGTCTATCAGGACATATGGGGCCTGCGGCCCGCCGATAACAGCCGCCGCGCCATCATCGGCGGATCGGTGATCTTCCCGCTTTTATTGAGGATTCCAGAAGATCCGGGATTGCAATCGCTCGCCGCGACCCCCGTCTTTCAAATCAGCATCCTCGGCGAGCCCACCGGCGCCGCGCCGGCGCCCGACGAGGAAAATCCAGCCGGCTGAGGGGGCGCGGCGACGCGCGACGCGCGCCGCGGCCGCTTATTGCGGCAAAGCCTCGCCGCGCGTTTCCGGCGCGAACGGAATGATGAAAAGACCGACGACGAATGCGACAGCCGTCAACGCAACCGGCAGCCCGAGCGTATGCGTCTGTACCACGGCGGCACCGAGCAGGAAGTTCACGCCGGCTCCAACGAAACGGCCGAGCGACGTGCAAAAGGCAAATGCCGTTGCGCGAACGCGCGTTTCGAATTGCTCGGGCAGCCACAGGCTGAAGAGCGCAAAGTTTCCGCCGAAAAAGCCCAGGGCAAAAAGCCATGCGATGAACGGCGCGAGCCCGTTGGGCAAATAAAACGCCCAGCCGAAACTGCCGACGATCGAGACAGCCATCCCGCCGAAATAGACGGCGAGCGTCTTCTTGCGTCCTATGCGCTCGGCGAGCGGTGGCAGCGCGAGGCAGCCGAGGATCGTCCCGATCGACAGCAGCCCCGTTGCGAGCGAAGCTGTCTTGATCGCGTCGGCCTTGCCCATCCCGGCCTTCATCGCGAGCTGGATGACGGCCGATGGCTCATACACGGCACCCGCCCAAAGTCCCACGATCGCAATGGTCAACAACGCGCAGGCGACCCAGGTACGGCGCCGATAACCGGGACCGAGAATTTCGCGCAACGGATGCGAGTGGACAACGCGCGATTCCACCTTTTGCCATTTTTCCGGCTCTTTCACGCGTAGCAGAATGAGGATGGCTACGACGACAGGCACCGCACCGGTCAGGAACATCGCGCGCCAGCCGAAATGCACGCCTATCGTGTAATTGAGCGCGGCCGCCAGAAAAAATCCCGCATAGTAGCCGGTCTGCAAATAGCCGGCGCCCATCTTGCGGCGATCCTCTGGCCATGCTTCGGCGACATAGGTGCCCGCCAGCGCCCATTCGCCGCCGATTCCGACACCCGCGAGGAATCGATAGAAGCCAAGCTGCCAGACATCGTGCGCGGTAGCGGAAAGACCGGTGAAAATGGCAAACGTAAAGATCGTGCCGGCCAGCACTTTGGTGCGTCCGAATCGATCGGCAAGCGGCCCCCAGATGAAAGACAACCCCCACCCCACGAGGAAGAGCGCAAAAAGAATCGAGCCTGCCAGCCCGATATGGGCGGGCGTTGCCGCGTAGCCCGAACGCGGCAGCAATTCGGTGAGCGCTGGTGTGAGCACCAACGCATAGATGAACGAATCCATCCCATCGAGCGTCCATCCCGCCCACGCGCCCCAGAAGCCCGCGATCTGCGAACGATTGAGCGGCGTGCGACGTCGCGCGGCACGCGCGCTATCGGTTATCGAATTCATCGGACTCCTCCAAAGGCACGGTTTAACGGTTGATCACGGCTCGGACATCGCCCCGGTGCACAGGGTTTGCCCCATTTCTATATCGAATATTTTGTATATAATATCGACCATCATGGATGCTGACGCAATGGATCGTTTACCCTTGGACACCGGAGACGCCCTGTCGCTGGGCTCGGTCTCGATCGCGCCACGTACGAGCGCGGCGAAAATGGTGGCCGACGCGTTGCGCGCGGCGATCGTCGACGGCACGCTTGCCCCTGGCGCGCCGCTGCGGCAAGACGCGCTCGCGCGTCACTTCTCGGTCAGCGCAATTCCGGTTCGCGAGGCGCTGCGCCAGCTCGAAACCGAGGGCTGGGCGAAAGTTGAAATGAACAAGGGTGCGACTGTGGCGCCGCTGAGCGCGGACGAAGCACGCGAGATCTATGAGATACGGGCATCGCTTGAAAGCCTTGCCATTGCCTGCGCGATCCCCGAGCACACCGAGGCGACGCTGCGCGAAGCTCAGGCGCTCGCCGATGCGGCGCGCTCGGAGCCCGATCCGGCGCTTTACGTCGCGCGCAACGAAGCGTTTCATATGAGCCTTTACGCGCCATCGCGGCGCCCCCAGCTCATCGAGCTCATCACCACGTTGCATCGTCGCGGCGAACGCTATCTGCGCGTGAAGTTCGGTCTGCCCGATCACAAGAGCGTGTCCGATCGGGAGCATGCGGCGCTGATGCGTGCCGTTCGCAAGGGCGACACGCCTACGGCGCAGAAATTGCTGACCGCCCATCTGTTGGGGACAGGGGAATTGCTCTACCGGCTGCTGAGCGAGAACGAGAGCAAGAACGCGTCCGAAGGAGCGCCAGCCGAGGTAAGCGCATTGCGCAAGCGCCGCGTGGTATCGCGCGGCCACCATGGTTGAAACCGTAATCGCCCCACGCTCTCTCACCCAGCCAACCTGATCGAATCCGAGCCGACTCGCCGATGAATCCCGCTGCCGATACCACCGCCAAACGCTCATGGACCACGCTGCGCGACGAGAAAGCACGGCGCATGGCCGTCGTCTCGCCGTGGCTGGATGACGGCGTGTTGCCGCGCGAGCGCATCGTCGATGCGCTCGAAGCGCTGATCCGCCCCGGCGATCGCGTGGCACTGGAAGGCGACAACCAAAAGCAGGCGGACTTTCTCTCGCGCTCGTTTGCGCAGGTCGATCCCGCGAAGGTCAGCGGTGTGCACCTGCTGATTTCGAGCATCAGCCGTCCTGAGCATCTGACGGTGTTCGAGCGCGGCATCGCACACAAGGTCGACTTCTCGTTCGCCGGACCGCAGAGCCTGCGCGTTGCGCAACTGCTCGAAGACGGTCAGCTCGAAATAGGCGCAATCAACACCTATGTCGAGCTCTATGCGCGCATGTTCGTCGATTTGACACCGCATGTCGCGCTGCTTTGCGCGGACAAGGCCGACCGTCACGGCAACCTCTACACCGGGCCGAATACCGAGGACACGCCGACGATCGCCGAAGCGGCCGCGTTCCGCCACGGCATCGTCATCGTCCAGGTCAACGAAATCGTCGACGTGTTGCCGCGCGTCGACATTCCCGGCTCGTGGGTCGACGTCGTCGTCGTGGCGGACCGGCCGTTTGCCGTCGAGCCGCTTTTTACGCGCGATCCGCGTCATATCGGCGACCTGCAGGTGCTCACCGCGATGATGGCGATACGCGGCATCTACGAAGCCTACGGCATCACGTCGCTGAACCACGGCATCGGGTTCGACACCGCCGCGATCGAACTCATCTTGCCGACCTACGGTGCCGAGCTGGGCTTGAAGGGCAAGATTTGCCGCAACTGGACACTGAACCCGCACCCTACGTTGATACCGGCGATCGAATCGGGCTGGGTCGAGAGCGTTCATTGCTTCGGCAGCGAAGTCGGTATGGAAGCCTATATCGCCGCGCGGCCCGACGTATTTTTCACCGGCAGCGACGGCAGCCTGCGCTCGAATCGCGTGCTTTGCCAATTGGCGGGTCAGTACGGCGTCGATCTTTTCATTGGTTCGACGCTGCAGATCGACGCCGATGCCAATTCGTCGACGGTCACGCGCGGGCGGCTGGCGGGCTTCGGCGGCGCGCCCAACATGGGCCACGATCCGCGCGGGCGCCGTCACGCAACCGAGCCGTGGCTCAAGCTTTTGACGGCACAGGCTGAGGCAGGCGGCGCCGAGCGCTCGCAGATCGCACGCGGGCACAAGCTTGTCGTTCAGTTGGCTGAAACGTACAAGAAAGGCGGCGAGCCAACTTTCGTCGACGAACTCGATGCCGTCGCCGTCGGCGCCAAAAGCGGCATGGCCATCGCGCCCGTCATGATTTATGGCGATGACGTCAGCCACGTCGTCACCGAAGAAGGCATCGCCTATCTGCACAAGGCGCAAGGCGTCGAAGAGCGGAGAGCCGCGCTCGCGGCCGTGGCCGGCGTGACGCCGATCGGACTACGCGCGAAGCCCGAACGCACGGCTGAGTTGAGGCGTCGCGGTATCGTCGCCTATCCGGAAGACCTCGGCATTCGCCGCGCTCAAGCGAAGCGTTCGCTGCTCGCCGCGCGCAGCATCGACGATCTCGTCGCATGGTCCGGCGGCCTTTACGCGCCCCCTGCCCGTTTCAGGAGCTGGTAAGCCGTGTCCCCAGCCACCATGCGCATGCCGGAAGAGACCGTCCGCGAGTATTCCAGCGGCGCGCGCGATCTCGCGTCGCTGCTCGCCCGGTTTGCCGTCGATGCACTGATCGAAGAAGCGCACTTGACGCCCAAACCGGCGCTCGTCGATCGGCGCGGCAGCGGCGCGCATCGCGATCTCGATCTCGCGCGCATGCTGCGCTCGGCGCATGCGCTCGAGCCCACCTTCCTCGCATTGGCGCGCGCGGCGCGCGGCCAACGGCCGTCCGCCGTGCTGCGCAGCGAGCTCGCCGCACTCGGCCGCACCGGCGAAGCGGCGATGATGGCGGCTACGAACGGCAGCAACACGCACCGCGGCGCAATCTGGATCATCGGGCTTCTCGTTGCGGGCGCAACGATCGCGCAGGATATCGACGGCGCCTGGCATCCTCGCAGCATCTGCGCATATGGCGCGCGCATCGCCTGCTTTCCCGATTACGCGGCGCCGTCGCTGCCGGCCGAGAGCAACGGCGCACGCGTGCGCCTTCGCTATGGCGTAGGGGGCGCGCGGCGCGAAGCGCAGGACGGATTCCCTCATGTTCTCGAGCACGGATTGCCGGCATTGGAAGCGGCGCGGCGACGTGGCCACGGTGAAAACCCTGCCCGTATCGACGCCCTGCTCTCGATCATGGTCTCGCTCGACGACACCTGTCTCTTGCACCGTGCCGGCCTGCCGGCACTCGAGGCCGCCCGGCACGGCGCGCGGGAAGTGCTCGCATGCGGCGGCAGCGCGAGCCTTGCGGGCCGCGCCGCGCTTTACCGGTTGGACCGCCGACTCGTCGCGATGAACGCCTCGCCCGGCGGAGCCGCCGATCTTCTCGCAGCCACCCTCTTCATCGACAAGCTGGTGCGATATGGCGCCGGCAGGAGTCCAGACGAATGGAACATCTGACGTTCGAGTACCCCGCGGGGCATATCGTCACATCGCGCGCTCATGTTGGCGTCGTCGGTTCGGGCGATCTCGAAGTGCTGTTGTCGCCGAACGACACGATGCGCACGCAAGTCGCCGTTCAAACGAGCGTCGACGGTTACGGGTCCATCTGGAAGAGCGTGCTCGATCGCTTCTTTTCGCGCTACGACGGCGCCGTGCGCGTCGAAATCAACGATTTCGGCGCCACGCCGGGTGTCGTCTCGCTGCGTCTCGCCGAAGCGGTCGAGGCCATACTGGCCGCGGGAGCCACCGGAGGCCCGGCTGACCGGGGAGGCACCCCATGAGCACGCAGGCAATGACCGCGCCGCCCTTCGTCGCACGCGAGAGCTTCATCGAACTCAGCGCGCGCGAACGCGCTCGCGCCTTGCTCGACAAGGGTACGTTCCGCGAACTCCTGGGACCGTTCGATCGTCTCACCTCGCCTTGGCTGCCTTTGCAAGGCATCGTCTGCCAGGCCGATGACGGCGTCGTCATTGCGCGCGGCACCATCGATGGCGCACCGGCCGTCGTGGCAGCGATCGAATCGGCCTTCCAAGGCGGCAGCATCGGCGAGGTGGCGGGCAGCAAGATTGCCGGGGCCCTCGAGCTTGCGCTGCGCGATTGCGAAAACGGACGTCCCGTACGCCCGGTCATCGTCTTCGAAACCGGCGGCGTGCGTCTGCAGGAAGCCAACCTCGGTCTGGCTGTGATTGCGGAGATACAGTCGGCCATCGTCTCGTTGCGCCGCCATGTGCCAGTCGTCGGCGTGATCGCCGGCATGGTGGGGTGCTTCGGCGGCATGTCGCTCGCCGCCGCGCTTTGCACGCGGCTCATCATGACCAAACAAGCGCGGCTCGGCATGAACGGCCCGGAAGTCATCGAGCAGGAAGCCGGCATCGACGAACTCGATGCAAGCGATCGTCTGCGCATCTGGCAGTTGATCGGCGGTGCACAACGGGTCGCGTCGGGCTTTGCGGACATGCTCGTCGAGGACGATGCCAGCGCGATCGCCACGGCGCTCCATGTCGCATTCTCGCAAGCCATCGAGGGCCCACACCGCAGCGAGGCGATCGAGCGCTATCTGGGCAGCCTCGCGCGCATCGATCCGGCGACAGTCGCGCCCGAGACAATGCGCGCCGTGTTCCGCCTGTGCGGCCTGCAGGGCGCTTGCGACGACTCGGGCCCCGAAAAGCCGAGCGCCCCGTCGAAAGCGAATCGTGAGGAGTCCCCATGAACCAGGCAACCCCGACCCGCGGCGAGCGCTGGATGCGTGCACTCGCGGGCGAACCCGAGACACCGGCGCCCGTCTGGTGTACCGATGCGCCGCTCGGCGGCATGCGAACGCGCTTCATCGCTGTCGTCCCGGATCAACAAAACCGCTTCGTGCGGGCACGCGACAATGTGGTCGGACTCGAACAGGGATGGCTGCTCGCTCGCGCGGTCCGGCAAGCCATCGAGGAAGATGCCGCGACTGCCCGCACGCGCCCGATCGTCGCCATTGTCGACGTCAAGAGCCAGGCCTACGGCTATCGCGAGGAAATGCTCGGCATTCATCTCGCCTGTGCGGCCGCCGTCGACGCCTATGCCAGCGCGCGTCAGGCCGGACACCCTGTCGTTGCGCTGATCGTGGGGCCGGCAATGTCGGGCGCATTTCTCGCGCATGGCTATCAGGCGAACCGGATTCTCGCGCTCGACGCGCCCGGCACGATGGTTCACGCTATGGGCAAGGATGCGGCAGCGCGTGTCACGCGTCGCTCCGTCGAGGCCCTCGACGCGCTGGGCGAGACCGTCACACCGATGTCGTACTCGCTATCGGCCTTCGCGAAACTCGGGCTGCTCGATCGTCTGATCACGAATGTCGATGCGGATGCGCCGAGCGCCGAGCAGATCGAACGCGTGCGCAATGAGCTGATCGAAGCCATCGCCGGCATAGATCGCAACGAGCTCGATCTGTCCGGCCGGCTGGACAACGAGGCGGCCCGATCGACGCGCGCGGCCTCCATTGAAGTACGGCGCCGACTGGCCGCGCAATGGGACGCGGCCTGAGAGCGGGATAGGCATTCACCATGGCCCGCCCTCACGACCTGCTGAGACTGAACCGCTCACCGCTTGGTAGCGATGCGCCCGCCTGGGCGCACGCAGCGCTTGGCAGCATCCCTTTTGCCGTGGTGCGCCGGGCGCCAAACACCGACGGCACGATTCCCATCGGCATACGCGGCGATACACGCGCGCAGCGCCATGCGGCTTACGCGAATCGTCAGGACATCGAAACAATCATCAGTCCCGAGCAGTTGCTGGACGCCGCTCCAACGACCGACCGCCGCGCGCTGGGCGCGTTCGTTGCGCTGGATAGACTGCGCGCTGCTCGCCGCATGGCGCCATACGCGTGGGGGCCGACGGGCAGCGCGGGGTTCGAGCTCGCCACGGGCGTACCCACCGTCAGTGTGTCCAGCGACCTGGACCTGCTCGTGCGGACGCGGGAGCCCATGACGCCGAGCGACGCGGCCGCCCTCCTTGCGGGCATACAAGCCGAAGCTCAGATGGCCGGCGTACGCATCGACGTACAACTCGAAACGCCCGCAGGCGCGATCGCGCTCGCCGAGTGGGCCGCGGCCAAGCCGCACACGATGATCAGGACTCCGAACGGCCCGCGCCTCGTCGAGAATCCGTGGTCGCCCTTTTCGTTGGATGAATCGTCGTCGCGAGGCACGTGATGCTCGCTTGTCTTTTTCCGGGCCAGGGCACGCAAAGCCCCGGGTTCCTCCACCGGCTACCGGCGCATCGCGTCGTCCGGGAGACCGTCGATCAGGCATCGGCGGCACTGGCGATCGACGTCCTGTCGCTCGATACGCCCGATGCGCTGCGCTCGAGCGTGGCCGTGCAGATCGGCCTCGTCGTGGCCGGCGTGGCATCGGCACGCCGCCTTGCCGATGCCGGTTTCGACATTGCCCTATGCGCCGGATTGTCCGTCGGCGCTTACGCAGCCGCCGTGGCCTGCGGCGCACTTGCCTTCGAAGACGCGCTCGCGCTCGTAAAAAAGCGCGCCGAGCTGATGGAAGGTGCTTACCCGAGCGGCTACGGCCTTGCCGCCATTGACGGGCTGACCGAGCACGAAGTCGAGATACTGGCCGATGAGATGGCGCGCAAGCAGGCGAAACGAGTCTATGTCGGCAACGTCAACGCGCCTCGACAAATCGTCGTCGCGGGCGCCGATGAAGCGCTCGAAGCCTTCAACGCCCGGGCGCTCGAAGCGGGCGCGCATCGTGCCAGGCGGCTCGCTGTCGCTGTTCCTTCGCATTGCGAGCTGCTTGCTGCCCAATCGGACGAGCTGTTGTCGTATGCCGCCGACATTCCGTTTCACGCGCCTCGCGCGCTATACATCGGCAACCGCCGCGCACGCGCGCTGCGCGCGCCGGACGCGATCCGAGAAGACCTGGCCACCAACATGCGCTACACGGTGCGCTGGTTCGACGCCCTCACATCGATTATCGAGCTGGGGGCGACGGTGCTCGTCGAAGCGCAGCCGGGCCAGGTGCTGACGTCGATTGCGCAGATCGCCTATCCCCATGTTCCGGCGCTGTCGGCGTGCGCGACGCCTGACGACCGGCTCATTCCGCTGTTGCGCAAACGGCTGGCCCGCGACACGCGATAGGCGCAACGGTGGCGCGCATCGAATGTGCGAAAATGCCGGCCCTACGCTTCCCGATCGACTGGAACTGCTTGACGGAAGAGCGCCTATTTCCATATCGTAGGGCCAATTCGATCGAATCTCGGCAAAGTCCAAGAACCCATATCCGGATGGTGGAGACAAATGGCGGTAAATCGATGCGCGCGCGAATCAGACGAATAACAGGCGGATTCTCACGCTGGGCCGGGCCACGCGCAGTTGTACTTGGCGCAATCGCTATTGCGGCAGTCATGGTTGCACTGGCCGTCATATCGCTCTATCAAGGGCGGGTCAACGCATTCGAGCGAGCCGAAGAGGTCTCCAGAAGCCTTGCACTGATCGCCGAGCGCGACATTACGCGTAATTTCGAACTGTATTCGCTATCGCTGCAGGCGGTGGTCGACGGCGTACGCAATCCGGCGACGATGTCATTGCCGCCGAAAGTGCGTCAAGAAGTCCTGTTCGACCGCGCGACCACGGCCCAATTTCTTGGCTCGGTGCTAGTGCTCGACGAGAAAGGAAATATCATTCTTGACGCGGCCAGCTCCACACCGCGGCACGGTAATTTTTACTACCGCGAATATTTTCAGATCCATCGCGATCATCCCGACGCGGGGCTCTATATCAGCGCCCCGTTCCAGTCTCAATTGCGGGGCGGCTCCCCGACCATCGCGCTGAGCCGCCGAATCTCCCGTCCCGACGGGTCCTTCGCCGGCATCGCGCTGATGGCGATCAATCTCGAGTACTTTCACAACCTGTTCGCGGGATTGTCGCTCGGCCCGCACGGTTCGATGTCGCTGATCGGCGAAGACGGCGTAATGGTGATGCGGCAACCGTTCGATCCCAAGATCATCGGGCGCAATATCCGGTCCGCCAGCACGTTCCGCCGTTTCATGTCGGCGCCCGAAGGCTCGTTTTCGGACACTGCTTCGATCGACGGCGTTCGTCGGCTCTACTATTTCAAGCATCTGAAAGGGCTGCCGCTCATCATCATGACGGCCCAGGGCGAGGAAGACGTCTATGCCAACTGGCAGCGCCGCGCGTTGCCAGTCCTCGTCCTCATGGTGGTGCTCGCGCTCGCCTTCGTCGCGCTCGCGATCATGCTGAGCGCGCAACTGCGTCGACGTTTGCTTGCCGAATCGGAACTGCAGTTGCTCGCGCGCGTGGACGGTCTGACCGGCCTCAACAACAGGCTCATGCTCGGTGAAATCCTCGAGCGCGAATGGCGCGACGCGCGGCGAGCACGGCGCGCGCTTTCCCTGCTGTTCGTCGATATCGATCACTTCAAGGCGTACAACGATACCTACGGGCATCAGGCCGGCGACAATGCGCTGCTCGAGGTCGCGCGCTGCATCAGCGCGAACATCCGTTTGCCGAACGATAGTGCCGCGCGCTACGGTGGCGAGGAGTTCCTCATCGTGCTGCCCGATACATCGGCGGGGGAGGCGGCGGAGGTTGCCGAGCGGATACGCACGGCAATAGCGAACCTCGACATCGAGCATGCCAGTAGCGAGTTCGGCCGCGTGACCGCGAGCATCGGCTTCGCGACGTGGGACCCGGATCAGGATGCCGGCGAGGAAACGGATGCGGCCAAAGTGATCAAAGCGGCCGATGAGGCCCTCTATCACGCGAAGGCAGCAGGCCGCAACAAGGTACTGCCGGGCGAAGCCGCAACGGCGAGCTGACAAACGCGACCCGGCGGCTTTTCCCGCCGAGCCATACGGAACGACGTGCTATCGGGGCCGCCTCGCGCCGGGCCCGTTCACGCGATCTCGAACTCGATGCTCCCGAACCCCTCGATCGTCCCTTGCACGCGCGCGGGCTCTGTCGCCATATAAAGCGGCGTGTACGATCCCGTCGTCAGCACGGTACGCGCGGGAATCGAATGGCCGTGGCGCAACGTCTGCGCGACGAGCCAGGCGACGAGGCGGCGCGGATCGCCGGCGGCATGCTTTGCGCGTCCGCTGAAAATCTCGTGCTGGCCGCACCGAAACGACACCTGCGGAGAAGCGAAGTCGAAGTTTTTGTCATAGGGCCGCGAGTCCCCGATCACCAACGCGCCGTTGTTCTGCAAATCCGCCAGTTGCAATAGCGGATCGATCTTCGGCCACCCTTCGTAGCGGCTGTCGACCACCTCGACGACCACCGACATCGTATCGATCGCGTCCAGCGTGTCTTCCGCGCGCTCCGCGAATGTCCGGTCGATGTCTTCCGCAAAACTGAACGCAATCTCGAGCTCGAGCCCGAGCCGTGTGTAGTCGGCCAGGCGCACGCCTTTCGCCGCGCCGAAAACGCGACGCGCGGGCAACGGCGCATAGGAGGGCTCGGCGCTCGGCGACGCCGCGCCGATCTTGTAACCGGCGCACCCGCCCAACTCGGCGAGCACCGATTGCTGAACGACATAAGCTTCGTTCGCATCCGCCGGCGTCAACGCGCCAATCGATGCCGGGTCGATCAACCGACGCGTGCGGTGCGCCTCGATCAGCTGGGCAGCAAGCGTTTGTGTCGGGGTCATGATTCGCGTCTCCTCAGAACTTGTGACGAAGGCCTACGCGGCCAACCACCTGCCGGGAGCTGCCCGACAAGTCCGCGGCGCCCGGCACATAGGCGTTGTCGAGGCTCGAGCCGGTCGTGTCGCCCCCGACTTTCTGGAATGCGCCTTGAATATAGACATCGGTCCGCTTCGAAAGGTTGTAGTCGGCCATCAAACCGAACGAATGAATCTTAGGCTTGGCGCTCCCGAGCGTGGTGCTGTAGGTCTCCAGCGTATACACATATTGCGCGCCGACGTAGAGCGCCGGCGTAAGTTGATATTTGCCGTTGATCTCGAAGTTCTGGAACCGGATCGAGGTCACGGCCGCGCCGGCCAGCGGCCCAGCGATTGGCGCAATGGTCTCGCCCGTCGTCGTCTGATTGAGGTAGCCGTTGGCGATCGGATCGCGCACATCCGCATTCGTATAGACGAAGCCCGCAGTGGCGGGTCCGAACGTATAGTTGATGCCGCCGCCAAATATACGCAGCCGGCTTGCCACGAAGTTGGTATCGCCGCCATTGCCGATCGCGCCCGACGCATTGGCGGACGGATTGTTCGCCTGCAAATAAGCCGCCGCGAAGAGCAACCCGGCGTTCGCATATTGCCCGCCGATGCTGTATTGGCGGTTATTGGCGAAGTTCGTACTGTTGCTGAAGCTATAGGTGCCGCCGAATTGCGCGCCCGCGAAATCGGGGCTCAGATACTTGACGGTATTGTTGACGCGGAAGGTGTTATCGGTGTTGTCGTTATCGAAAGGATGCGAGAACAGCAGACCGCCCCAGCTGCCGTTGGCCGTGGTTGGCGCGAGAAAGTCGACGACGGAATCGTACTGGCGGCCTACCGTCAATGTCCCGTATGAATCGCTGGCCAGCCCGACATAAGCCTGCCGGCCGAACATCAGCCCGCCCTGACCGAGGCGACCATTGCTCAGATTGAAACCGTTTTCAAGCTGAAACACCGCTTTGAGACCGCTGCCGAGCGATTCGCTGCCCTTCAGCCCCCACCGGCTGCCCTGCACGAACCCGCTTTGCAGCTCGTAGTCGTGGTGACCGAGTACATTGTTCGTAAAGTCGAAGCCTTCATCGATCAAACCATAAAGCGTCACGCTGTTCTGCGCGAACGCAGGCACCGCGAATGCCGCTGGCACCGCGAGCATCACGATATGCTTTTTCATGAAGCCCTCCCAACCGTCCGCCTGGGTCATTTTTGTTGGGTCATTCTTTTTTTGGCCGGACTGACGCCGTCAGTCGGTCCGTCAGTCATGAGAGCGATGGTGGCATGACTGATCCGTTGCGTCTATCGGGACACATGCCCCGGATACAAAGGCGTTGCCTCGCAGCCACTCCCCCATCAAACGACTGTTTGACACAGGCTTGCCTACGCGGTAATCGCTGCTTCAATCCCGGTCGCAAAAAATGGCCGTAATGAAAGGCGCGACGTGGTGCACGATTGCATTGCTCTTCGCCGCCTCGACCGCGGCCTTGACCTTGCTCGTCGAACCCCATACCACGGCACCGTACGCCGAACGCGAAAGACGGGTACCGCTGCCCTTGCGAAAAATCGGATCCCCCTCTTCATAACCGACTATGGCGAACACCGGATAGCCGAACGCGTGCAAGTCCGCCCCTTTGACGAGATCGAACGCGTTGATGGAGTTCGATTCCACGCGTGTGGGCTGCGGCTCGATTTGTCCCGCATCGATGAGACCACTGATAAACGTGTGAGCGGACTGCTTGCAGTGAAGCGCGTCGTCGAGCGGCGAGGCGGTGCTCGTCTGGGGCAGCGCGCCGGCGAGCGCGGCGGCGGTGGCGGTGACAAGAAACTTGTTCATGCGAGTCGGAAGGCGCCTGAAGGCAGGCACTTTACCGCCTTTATCGATCCTTCGCTGAAACAGACTGTAATCGCAAGCCAATCGCCACATGCAAGGATGAGCGCACTCGGCGTGAAAACCGTATATATTTCTGCGGATGGATAATTGCGCCGATACGAACGCTGAAGCCGTCCCGCAAGTCCCGCCGCCGCGTACCTGGGACGCGCGACTCGCACGCCGGCTCGTCACGCCGCTCAAGGACACGCGCATCGTGCCCAACCATCTCACGACGCTGCGGCTCGCAACGGGACTGGCTGGCGCGGCCTGCCTCGCCATGGGCGATTTCGCGTGGACCAACGTGGGTGCGTTGCTGATCGTGCTGTCCAATTTCATCGATCACACCGACGGCGAGCTCGCGCGCATCAGCGGCAAATCGAGCCGGTTCGGGCATCTCTACGATCTCGCGAGCGACGCGCTCGTCACCGTCGCGCTGTTTGTCTCGATGGGCATCGGCATCGCGCGACCGGGCGAATCGATATTCGCCCTGCCCATTGCGTTCGGGGCCATCGCGGGCGTTGCCGTCGCGCTGATTTTCTATCTGCGCATGCGCATCGAAGCGATCGCGGGCAAAGCCGGAACGCGCCAAGCGTTTGCCGGCGGCTTCGAAACCGAAGACGTGCTGTATCTCCTGCCGCTCGTCACACTCGCGCACGGTGTCGAGCCATTCATCGATGCAGCCGCAATCGGGGCGCCGCTCTTCGCCGTCTGGGTCGTCTTCGATTATTGGCGCATCGTGCGGCGGGGGCGCCCTTCGCAGCAGGCGGCCGAGCTGCGGATGTCGCGATGAGCGGACAAGTCTCCGAAGATTGCGCAGTGGCCAGCCGCGACGCGCGCGAGATGCGGCATGGGCCCGCCGATGCGGGCTCGATCGATCGCCAGTTGGCCGCACGGCTCGGCCGGCTCGCTCCCGCGATGTTGCAACGCGAGTTTGCCCAACAGGGGGCGTTCCTCTATCTCGACGATTTTTTGCCGCGCGAGGTGACTGCACGGCTGGCCGAGCTTGCTCGAACGCTGTTGCCGGCCGTCAATCGCAACTATCTTCCAGGACACAAGCAAGGCGGCAGTGTCAGCCGCCATACGATCGACCGGCTCGCACCGTTCATCGCCGAGCTCTACCGATCCCGCGAACTCATCTCGTGGCTGGAGTCGATCACGGGCGCGCGTCTGCTGCCATCGCCCGAGGACGATCCGCACGCTTACGCACTCTATTACTACACGCGGCCGGGCGATCACATCGGCTGGCACTACGACACCTCCTACTACGAAGGCAGGCGCTATACGGTGCTGCTGGGCGTCATCGACGACTCGTCGTGCCGGCTCGACTACGAACTGCATACCCGCACCCCGAATGTCACGCCCGTTGCAGGCTCGATCCAATATCCCCCGGGCGCGCTCGTACTGTTCGACGGCGACAAGCTGCGGCACAGGATCACCCCGGCGCTCGCCAATGAAATGCGCGTCTCGCTCACGTTCGAGTATGTGACGGATGCCCGCATGCGCCCGTGGCGGCGCTTCATTTCGAATATGAAGGATGCGATTGCCTATTTCGGCTTTCGGCAAGTGTTCAGCAAGCCACCGCGGCACGACGGCGTGGGCAGTACACCGGAGGACTCCGCATGACGCGGGCGGCCCTGGCGTTGCTGTCGCTCGGCATCGCCGTCTTCATTGCGCTCATCGCGTGGCAAGGGTTCGGTGCAGTGGCCCAGACGCTCGCCGCGGCTGGATGGGGGCTCGCGCTCGTTGCGCTTTTTCATCTGGTGCCGCTCTTGATCGATGCCGGCGCCATCCGTGTGCTCGCGTCGACGCCACAGACTACGTTTGCGCATACCGTTTTGGCGCGCTGGGCAGGCGAATCGGTCAACAGCTTGTTGCCCGCAGGTCAGTTGGGCGGCCCGGTGCTGATGGCGCGCCATCTGGCGCAACGCGGCATGCCGATGCCGAGCGCGGCGGCAGCCGTCACCGTCAGCACCACGATGCAAGCCGTCGCGCAAATCGTCTTTGCCTGCCTCGGACTCGCCGCGTTCGCGGCCGCCGCAACCGTCCCCGCGCAATTGGGCACACGGGGCGTGCGCACGGCGATGCTGATCGCCGGAGTGGCACTCGGGGTCTCCGTCGCCGCGTTCTTCATCGCACAGCAGCGTGGCGTGTTCGGCCGATTCGCGCGGGCGGCGTCGAAAATATTCGGCAACCGCGACGCGGGCACGTTCGCCGCACGGGCCGACACGATCGACGAACGCGTACGTTCGCTCTACCGTCAGCGAAGCCGAGTCGCCGCGACATTCGTCTTGAGTCTGGCCGGCTGGATCGTCGGCACCGGCGAGGTGTGGCTCGCGCTACGCTTTCTCGGTCACCCTGTCGGATGGCTCGATGCGCTGCTGCTCGAAAGCGTAGGACAAGCCATTCGAGGCGCCGCATTTGCGATTCCGGGCTCGCTCGGGGCACAGGAAGGCGGCTACCTGCTGCTCGCGCCGCTCGTAGGGCTGCCGCCCGAAGCCGCGCTCGCGCTCTCGCTGGTCAAACGCGCGCGCGAGCTCGCGCTCGGCTTGCCCGGCCTCGTCTATCTGCATTGGAGCGAGCGCCGATGGCGGCAATATCGTGGCACGTCGAACACTGCCGGTCGTCGGCGCCGCGAATCGATTTTATAGCTTCGACTTCACGAGCCGGCCACGTCAGCCGGCCCCTTGCAAGGAGAAACCGCTATGCGGGCGATCATTCTCGCCGCCGGCCTTGGCCTGCGTTTGCAGTTGCCAGCGGCTCAGCAGCATCCGAAGTGCCTGCTGCGCTTTCAGGGCATCACGTTGCTCGAGCGCCATCTGCGCGCATTGCGAGCCGCGGGCGTCACCGAAGTCGTACTTGCGCTGGGCTTCGAGCCGCAGCAGGTGCGCGACGAACTCACGCGCATCGATTGGCAGCCGACACCCGAGATCGTGCTCAACCCGCGTTACGAGCTTGGCAGCGTGCTGACCGTTCACACTGTCGCCGACGCGCTGACGCGCGGCGGCGACGTCTTGCTGATGGACGCGGACGTTCTCTACGACGAAGCCATCCTGCAGGCACTCGTCGCCGGTGCCAGCGCCGACCGGCTGCTGCTCGATCGCGATTTCGAGGCGGGAGACGAGCCCGTCAAACTCTGCATCAAGGACGGTGTGCCGACGGAGCTTCGCAAACAGCTCGCCGTGGGGCTCGAGTACGACACGATCGGCGAATCGGTGGGTTTTTTCCGTTTTCGCGAGGACAGCGCGCGGCGGCTCGCGCAGATCGTCGCGCAGTACGTCGACGAAGGCCGCGCCAACATGCCGCATGAGGAAGCCGTACGCGATCTGCTGCTCGAACGGGGCGAGCGTTTCGACGTGGCCGATGTCACCGGCATGCCTTGGATCGAAATCGACTTTCCCAACGATGTGAAGCGGGCCGAGCGGGACATCCTGCCGCGCCTCGCACCGATCGCAGGAGCCATCCGATGAATGCACGCGAATCGACGAACCTTGCCCCCGCATGCTCGCGCTTTACGCGGCTGCGCGAGATGCTCGCGAGCCGGGAGCTCGAATTCATCATGGAGGCGCATAACGGCCTGTCCGCGCGTATCGTGCGCGAAGCAGGCTTCAAAGGCATCTGGGCATCGGGCCTCGCCATTTCCGCGCAGTTCGGCGTGCGCGACAACAACGAAGCCAGCTGGACGCAGGTGGTCGACACGCTCGAATTCATGGCCGATGCGAGCGATCTGCCGATCCTGCTCGACGGCGACACCGGCTACGGCAACTTCAACAACGTGCGCCGGCTGGTACGCAAGCTCGAGCAGCGCGGCATCGCGGGCGTATGCATCGAAGACAAACAGTTTCCGAAGACGAACAGTTTCATCGGAGGCGAGCGCCAGCCGCTCGCCGATATCGACGAGTTCTGCGGCAAGATCAAGGCCGGCAAGGATTCGCAGTGCGAAACGGATTTCTCGATCGTCGCGCGCGTCGAAGCGCTCATCGCCGGATGGGGGATGGAGGAGGCACTCAAACGCGCCGAAGCTTACCGCGCCGCCGGTGCCGATGCGATTCTCATCCATAGCAAGCTCTCGCGTCCCGACGAAATCCTCGCCTTCGCGCGCGAATGGGCAGGCCGCGCGCCGCTCGTGATCGTACCGACGAAGTACTACAGCACGCCGACCGAGGTCTTTCGCAAGGCTGGCATCAGCCTCGTCATTTGGGCCAATCATCTGGTCCGTGCCGCGACGTCGTCGATGCAGGCGGTGGCCAGAGAGATTCACGAGAGCGAAACCCTCGTCAACGTGGAAGAACGCATCGCGAGCGTCGACGAAATCTTTCGCCTGCAAAACGCCGAGGAATACTCGGCGGCCGAGCGCCTTTATCTGTCCAGCGCGCGGCGCGCCGGCAGCGCCGTCGTGCTGGCAGCCAGCCGCGGTCGCGGGCTCGAGGCCGTGACCGAAGACCGGCCCAAAGTCATGCTGCCCATCGCGGGCAAACCACTGTTGCGCTGGCTCGTCGAGGCGTTCAAGCAACAAGGCGTCAATGACATCACCGTCGTCGGAGGCTATCGCGCCGACGCGATCGAAGCAGCCGGTATCCAGCTCGTCGTCAACGAACAGCACGCCCAAACGGGCGAGCTCGCATCGCTCGCGCGCGCCCGCGATGCGCTCACTGGCGACACCGTCATCTCGTACGGCGATCTGCTGTTTCGTCACTACATCCTGCGCGATCTCGTCGAAAGCGATGCGCCGTTTACGGTCGTCGTCGATTCCTCGCAGACGCAACCGTCGAATCAGAGCGTGCGCGATTTTGCGTATTGCTCGGCACCCGACGACCGCGCGCTGTTCGGACAAAAAACGTATCTCGAGCGGATTCGCTCGGGCTCGCATGCGGATACGCCGGCACATGGCCGATGGATCGGTCTGCTCAGCGTGCGAGGCGCCGGATGCACCCGGCTGACGGCGATGCTCGATGAGATGCGGCTACAGCCCGATTTCGATGCGCTCGATATGCCTGCGCTGATCAACGCGCTGATCGACGCAGGCGAGCGCATCGAAGTGCACTACGTTCACGGACACTGGTGCGGCGTCAACGATCTGGAAGACTTCCGCCGCGCCGGCGATTTCGCGCACGCACAGGCGCCGCTCGTGCCCGCGCGCAACGGCCAGGGCAACGGAGGCGCGCGGTGATCGAAGCCGGACAGTTCGTCGACGCGGCGCGCCGGCATGGATTCCACTGGTATGCCGGCGTACCGTGCTCGTTTCTGACGCCATTCATCAACTATGTGCTGCAAGACCCCGCGCTGCGCTATGTCAGCGCGGCCAACGAAGGCGACGCCGTCGCATTCGCGGCGGGCATCGCGCTGGGTGCGCGCGACGGCGTGCGGGCCGTCACGATGATGCAGAATTCGGGACTCGGCAACGCGGTGAGTCCGCTGACTTCGCTCACGTGGACATTCCGATTGCCGCAATTGCTGATCGTCACCTGGCGCGGCGAGCCCGGTCTGACCGACGAGCCGCAGCACGCGTTGATGGGTCCGATCACGCCGAAGCTGCTCGAGACGATGGAAATACCGTGGGAGCGCTTCCCGTCTGAAGCGCACGAGATCGAGCCCGCGCTCGGGCGCGCCGTCGCTTACATGAACGAAACGGGCCGCCCGTACGCGTTCGTCATGCAAAAGGGCAGCGTAGCGCCTTATCCGCTGAGCGGGCAAGCCGTCACGCGCCCGGCCCATTGCGAGCCGCGCCTGCAATGGCGGGGCTTGCCGGCCGATTCCCTGCCGACGCGGCATGAGGCACTGGCACGCGTCATCGAGCGGACCCCGCTCGATTCGACCGTCGTTCTCGCATCGACGGGGTTCTCGGGGCGAGAACTCTACGCGATCGACGATCGCCCGAACCAGCTCTATATGGTAGGTTCGATGGGGTGCGTGTCGCTGTTGGCGCTCGGCGTGGCGCTCGCCAGACCCGACTTGCGTGTCGTCGCGCTCGACGGCGACGGAGCGGCGCTGATGCGCATGAGCGCCTTTGCGACGCTTGGCGCTTATGGCCGTGGCAATCTGCTGCATCTGCTGCTCGACAACGGCGTGCACGATTCGACGGGCGGGCAGGCGACGGTGTCGCCTCATGTCTCCTTCGCCGCCATTGCCGCCGCTTGCGGTTACGCGTCGGCCATCGAAGGCGACGATGCGAGCATCATCGATTCACTGTTCGACGATGCCGACAAGGGCGCCTTGCCCGACGCGCCACGCTTTGCACGGCTGACCATCCGCCGAGGTACGCCCGATGGACTGCCGCGGCCCACCGTCTCGCCGGTCGACGTCAAAACGCGACTCATGCGCCAGCTTGGCGCGCCTATCGGAGTGTGACCGATGCTGTTGCTCAACCCTGGCCCCGTCACCTTGACGGAGCGAGTCCGCCAAAGCCTGCTGCGGACCGACCTTTGCCATCGCGAAAGCGAGTTTTACGACCTGCAGGACGAAGCGCGCGCGCATCTGCTCGATGTCTACGGCCTCGACGCCGCGACATGGTCGGCCACCCTGCTGACCGGATCGGGTACAGCTGCCGTGGAGAGCATGATTGCGGCGCTCGTGCCGCACGACGGCAAGCTGCTCGTCGTCCAAAACGGCGTCTATGGCGAGCGGATCGTCGAGATTGCTCGGCAATACGGCATTGCGCACGAAGCACTCGTGCACGACTGGACGGACGAGCCCGATCTCGAGCGCATCGCGGCCCAGCTAGGGGCCGATCGCGCGATTACCCACGTTGCCGTGGTTCATCACGAGACAACGAGCGGACGCCTTAATGACGTCGACGCAATCGGCAGGCTCTGCCATGCGCGCGGCGTTCGTCTGCTCGTCGATATGGTGAGCAGCTTCGGAGCCGAGGCGATCAACTTCGAAAGCGGAGCCATTACCGCGGTGGCGGCTGGCGCCAACAAGTGCCTCCACGGTGTGCCCGGCGCGGCATTCGTCGTTGCCCGACGCGACGCGCTCGAGCGCGCCGTAAGCCGGACCTACTACCTTGATCTCGGCCGCCTGGCACGTCTGCAGTCAGCGCGCAACACGCCGTTCACGCCTGCCGTGCACGCTTACTATGCGTTGGTCGAAGCGTTGCGTGAATTCCGCGACGAGGGCGGCTGGCAAGCACGTCACGCGCGCTATGCGGCGCTCGCCGAGCAGGCACGCGCCGGGCTGGCAGCGCTCGGCATCGAATCCTTGCTGCCGCCCGAACGCTCCTCCGTCGTGCTGCGCGCCTATCGCCTGCCGCAGGGTGTATCGTTCGAGCCGTTTCACGACGGCCTCAAGGCGCGCGGGTTCGTGATTTATCCCGGTCAGCGCGCGCTATACGACAGCTTGTTCCGTATTTCGACCATGGGCGCGATAGAGGCCCGCGACATCGACCGGTTCCTCGAAGCGGTTCGCGCGCTGGTCAAATAGCGCCAATGTATTCGGAGAACAAACGATGACCGCAGCATTGCAGTACGATTTTCGCAGCGATACCGTGACCCGGCCGGGCCCGGGCATGCGTGCCGCGATGGCGGCAGCCGTTGTCGGCGACGACGTCTTCGGCGACGACCCGACCGTCAAGCGGCTCGAATCCGAGCTCGCCGAGCGGCTTGGCAAGGAAGCCGCGCTTTTCGTCCCGTCGGGAACGCAATCGAACCTCATCGCGCTGATGGCCCATTGCGAACGTGGCGATGAATATATCGTCGGCCAACAAGCGCACTGCTACCGTTGGGAAGCCGGTGGCGCGGCCGTGCTCGGCAGCATCCAGCCTCAGCCGATCGAGAATCAGCTCGACGGCACGTTGCGTCTGGCCGACATCGAAGCCGCGATCAAGCCTGACGATCCGCACTTCGCCCGGTCGCGGCTTTTGGCTCTGGAGAACACCATCGGCGGCAAGGTTTTGCCCATCGCCTATATGGAAGAAGCAACGGCGCTGGCGCGCCGCCACGGGCTCGCCTGCCACCTCGACGGCGCGCGCGTGTTCAACGCGGCCGTCGCGCTGGGCGTTCCCGTCGCCACGCTTGCACGACCGTTCGATACGATTTCCGTCTGCCTGTCGAAAGGGCTCGGTGCCCCGGTTGGCTCGGTGCTCGTCGGCTCGACCGCGCTGATCGCCAAGGGGCGCCGTCTGCGCAAGATGCTCGGCGGCACGCTCAGGCAGGTCGGCATTCTGGCGGCCGCGGGCCTTTACGCTCTCGAGCATAACGTCGAACGGTTGGCCGCCGATCACGCGAACGCAAAGACGCTGGCGCAAGGTCTGGGAAAACTACCGGGTGTCACGGTTGCCGAACCCGACACGAACATCGTCTTCGCCGAAATCAAGCCCCAGTACGCGAGCGCATTCGCTACGCACCTTGCCGCTCGCGGCATCGGCGTCACGTCCGCCTATGGGGCGACCCGCCAGCGCTGGGTCACGCATCTCGACGTGGATCGCGAAGCGGTCGAGCGAGCGCTCGCCGTCGCGACGGATTTCTTTTCGACACGGACCTGATCGAGCCGGTAGCGGACCATGGAAGCCACCAATTTTTCCCTGCGCGCGTATTTCGAGCGAATCGGCTACCACGACGCGGCGAACACCGATCGGCAGACCCTCACGGCAATCATGCGGCGTCAGTTGCGCACCGTGCCGTTCGAAAACCTCGACGTGCAGGCCGGCAAAGTCGTCTCGCTCGTGCCTGAAGAGATCGTCGAGAAGATCCTCGGCAACGGGCGAGGCGGTTACTGCTATGAAGTCAATGGGCTCTTCGCCATGGCGCTGCAAGCGCTCGGCGCGCCCTATCGGTTCGTCGCCGCGCGTCCTCGCACCTATGCGAGCCGGCGGCCGAGAACGCATATGGGGCTCATCCTGACGTTCGAGGGCGAGCGGTGGCTCTTCGACCTCGGCTTCGGTAGTCATGGTCTGCGCGCGCCGATGTCGCTCGATCGCCCGAATACGGATGTCTTGCAGGACTTCGATACCTACCGGCTCGAGAAAATCGCCGACGATCGGTATTTGCTACGAACAGTTGTAGAAGGACAATGGGCCGATCAATATGAATTCGATCTATCTCCGCAGGAATGGGTCGATTTCGTGCCGGCGAATTTTCTGAATTCGAGACATCCGGATTCGATCTTCGTCCAGCACCTGGTTGCTGTCCGGCAGACCGACGAAGGGCGCAAGATTCTCTTCGACGATACGTTCAAGGTCATCGCGCGTGGGCAAATTGCGTCACGCAACGTGGCGGCGCACGAACGCGATGCCGTCTTGCTGCGTGAATTCGGGCTCGTTGCGCCACGTTAGCCCGGTTAGCCCCGTTAGCCGCGCAGATGAAATGGCCTGAACGGGCCGCAATGCAGCTGTCGGTAATCGCCACTCATCAGCATGGATACGCCACGTCCCAGCTTGCCAACCGATCCGTTCGATGCGCTGCGTCCGCGTCTTTTTGCGATCGCCTACCGCATGCTCGGCACGCGTGCCGATGCGGACGACGTGCTCCAGGACGCCTGGTTGCGCTGGCATCAGACGGATCGGGCAGCGATACAGTCCGCCGAAGCATGGCTCGTTACGATCGTCACGCGCCTGGCGATCGACCGGCTGCGCGCGGCCAAGGTCGAGCGCGAACACTATTTGGGAGCCTGGCTGCCCGAGCCGCTCGTCGAAATCGACGAGCGCACGCCGGAGACGGCGGCTGAACTGGCGAGCGAGCTTTCCGTGGCGCTGCTCTGGGTGCTCGAGCGGCTCGCTCCCGAAGAGCGGGCGGCATTCCTGCTGCGCGAGGCTTTCGATCAGGACTACGAACATATCGCGGCGCTGCTCGGCAAGACGGAGTCAGCCTGCCGACAGATGGTGCACCGTGCCGCCGAGCGCCTCCAGCAAGAGCGCGTTCGATTCGACGTCTCGAAGGAAGCGCACCGGCGTGTCGTCGCCAACTTCATGAAAGCCGCGCAAAGTGGGGACCGCGACGCCATTCAGGCGCTGCTCGCAAGCGATGCCGAACTCGTCGGCGACGGCGGCGGCAAGGTGCCGCAGATCGCAAAGATTCTGCGCGGCGCCTTTCGCATCGCGAATCTCTACTGGGCGAATTACCGGCGCACTCCGCAAATCGTCTACCGATTGGCGCTTATCAACGGCGAAGTGGGCATCCTGCGTTATGTCGACGGTCAGGTCGAATCGGCGCAAGCGTTCGCCACCGACGGCGAGCGCATCGTCGCCATCTACATGGTTCGTAATCCGGACAAGCTCGCGCACATTCCCCGTCCCGAGCAGTAACGGCGCGGGTCGATTCCATCCGAGGCCCACGCATTCGCGCCCGTTCGCGTCGCCGCTCATCGCGCGCGGTTCGCGTACGGCGTGTGTCTTTCGCATGACGCTTCGCGTTTCCTTCTCTCGCTTCGCGCACCGAACGAAACCGATTCCTCCGCTCATTAAGATCGATGCACGGTTCGTGTCACCGGCTTTCTGAGCGACGGAGGCAATGTGCATTGCGAGCAGATCACTTTGCGATCGACCGATCCCCGGCAAACGGCGAGGCGTCTCGTCACGCTGCTCGGGCTCGATCCCGCTGCGCATCCGCTTCCGGCTGTTGCGGGTGCGACCGACTTTTTCGTAGGCGGGACGCGGCTCGCGATCGAGCAAGCGCGCACATTGGCTCCGATACGCAATAGCGAAGTCATCGTCGACGATATCGCGATCGTCACCGACGATTTCGACGCGTGCTATCGCCGTGCCGTCCGCAGCGGGGCCGAGGTGCTGCAAGCGCCGTCGATTTCGCGAGGCGCCCACGCGCACGAGATAGGCGTACCCACTGCACGCGTGCAACCGGAAGGGTTGCCACCGCATACGCTCATCGGGCGCGGGACGTCATCGCGAGCGCGAACGCGCCATCGTCCAGCCGTCGAAACGAAGAACGTGCTCGCCAATATCGACCATCTGGCCTTTTGTTTGCCGCCGAACGCACTCGATGCGGCCGCGCGGTTCGCGCAGGACGTGCTCGGATTCGATGCCGTTTATAGCGACACGATCGAAACAGGCGGATTCGGACTCGTCACTCGCGTAGTGAGATCGAAAAACGCCGCCATTACCTACGTACTCAATTGCCCGTTGGCGCATTGCCGGCGCAGCCATATCGATGACTTCATCGACAAGCATGGAGCGGGCGTGCAGCATATCGCGTTCGGCGTCAGCGACATTTTTCGCTTCGCGCAGCGCTTGAGCAGCACGCCGTTTCGCTTCCTCAAGCCCCCGGAAGATGTCTATGCGTCGATGGCGTGCCGCCTCAGCGATCGCAGCGCGCTTGCACGGGCGAGCACGTCGAGCATCATGCTAGATGAAGACGAAGACGGACAGCTCGCCCAAGCGTTCGTGACACCGTTCAGCGACGATACGGCCAGTCTCTTTCTCGAATTCATCGAGCGCAGAGGGTCTCGCGGCTTCGGTGCCGGCAATATCAAAGATCTGTTTTCGGCGGCCGAGAAGAAAATGCGCGCGGCGGTGACGAGCCTGCCCGAACCCGCCGCGGCCAAACCTGCATCCCGCGTCATTGCGACGAATCGCGCCACACCACCGCAAGCGCAGTCATCAATGCCGGGCCGATGAAGAGGCCGACGAGCCCGAAGGTCTGCGCGCCACCCAGGATACCGAACAGCACAAGTAGAAACGGCAACCGGGCAGTATTGCCGATGATCACCGGGCGCACGAAGTGCTCGGCCACGAATACCACGACGGTGCCCGTCGCGAGCACGGCGATCCCACCCGTCGGCGAATCGTGCGCGAAAAGCCATAGCGAGACGGCGCCGAAGACGATCGGCGCACAAAATGGCAGCATGGCGGCGACGGCCGTCAAAAGGCTCAGCGCGGCCACATGCGGCAAGCCCGCGAGCCCGTACGTCACGCCAATCAAGGCGCCTTCGCCGAATCCGACGACGACGAGCCCCGTCACCGTACCGCGCACTGCCGCGGCCATCCGCACGGCGAGGCGTGCGCCGGCCATGCCGAACAGGCGTCGCACCGCTCTCACCGATTGATCGGCAAGCCGTGGCCCAGTCCTCAGCAGAACGAACAAAACCAGCAGCATGAAGCCCAAATGCACGATGCCGCGCAACGCGAGGAAACCCACGTGCCGACTGACCGTGACGACGGTCGCCGTGCCATGCAGCTGCTCCATGGCCGGCGAGCCGATCAGCGGACGCGCGAGATTGTCGCTCCACCAGGCAGCGATTTGCGCACCGAATGGCAACTTCGGCAGAATTGCGGGAACAGGAATGCCATTGGCCATGACATCCTTGAGCCAGGCGGCGAGTTCGTGGACTTCGCCCACCGTCTGAGCGAAGAGGATGACGACCGGTACGACGACGAACAAGCCGACGACGATGGTCAGCAACAGCGCGATACCGGTGGCCCTGCGCGGATCGTGCTGAGGGCCGGAGATCCGCAGCAGCAGGGGCCATAGCGCAATCGTGATGACTGCGGCCCAGACCACCGGCCCGATGAACTCCCGGATCACCCAAAGCGCAAGCCCGATGAGCACGATATTGAGCACGACCCATGCGATCCGCTGAGCTTTGCGGTTATCGCGCATCGGGGGAAGGAGAGGATGATCGGATGACATCGGAAACGCTCGCATCTTAGGGACGATGGGACGACATGTTATAGGATCGATTCCACGATCTATGCTGCATTGATTCCCATTCGCGTCGTCCAACGGTGGCGATGCCGCCGCGGGGTCCACTTTGTCGGGAGTGTTCATGCATCTTTGCCGCGTTCGCCTGCCGCACCGCCCTGCCGTCCGTACCGGCGATCCGGTGCACCGTGCCAGTACAGGGACGACGCTCATGCCGAGCGCCGCGCTCGCCTGCACGTTCGCCGCGTTTTGCCTTGCGAGCCCGATCGCGCGCGCGGCAAGCGACGAGGCCGCGTCGCTCGATACGCCCCCCAGTCCGCATGCGGCGCAGGCCGAGGCGGCGTCAACGGTATCGGGCGCCTCCGCTGTCGCGGCGGCATCCGCCGCACTCCAGGTGCCCAAGGAAACGTCCAAGGTCACGGAGCATACGATCGCCATCGACGGCCGCCGGCTCGCCTATCGCGCAACAGCGGGCACGCTCGTGTTACGCGATGCAAAAGGCGAGCCTGACGCGAGCATGTTCTATGTCGCCTATACGGCGCGTGGCGGCAACCCCGCGCATCGGCCGGTGACTTTTCTCTTCAACGGTGGCCCCGGCGCCAGCAGCGTGTTCCTGCTCATCGGCTCGCTCGGGCCAAGACGCGTGCATACGCAAAGCCCGGCGCCCACGCCCGCCGCGCCCTACCCGCTGGCCGACAACCCCGACTCCCTGCTCGACAAGAGCGATCTCGTGTTCATCGATGCGGTAGGTACCGGTTTTTCACGCCCCGCCAGTCCCGCGAACGGCAAGCAGTTTTACAGCGTGGACGGCGATCTCGATGCGTTCGCCCGCTTTATCGACCGCTACCTGAGCGTCAACCAGCGGTGGAACTCGCCGAAGTTTCTGTTGGGCGAGTCGTACGGCGCAACGCGGGCGGCGATGCTCGCCTATCGCCTGAGCCAGCATCAGATCGCGCTCAATGGCGTCGCCTTGCTTTCGTCAGTGCTGAACGCGAACGTGCATGCGCCCGGTTACGATCTCGCCAGCGTACGCTACCTGCCCTCGTACGCCGCCGTCGCGTGGTACCACGGCAAAGTCCGCGATACTGGGGCAGCCGATCTTCCTGCATTCCTCGATGAGGTGCGCGCATTCGCGGCAGGGCCATACTCAGCGGCATTGGCAAAGGGAGACGCGCTGCCCGACAGTGAACGCGATGCCGTCGCGGCGAAGATCGCGCACTATACCGGGCTCGACGCGCAATACGTGATCGCCGCTCGCTTGCGCATCCCGCCATCGCGCTTCCGCCAGGCGCTGTTGCGCGACGAGGCGCGCAGCGTCGGCCGCTACGACGGGCGCTTTACGGGCATCGAAGCGGATTCGACGTCCGATTCACCGGACTTCGACGCATCGGAAAAATATATCGCCAGCGCTTTCGACGCCGCTTTTCACGAACATCTCGCGCGCGATCTGGACTATCAGTCGCCTCTCACCTACCTCGTGTTCAACAGCAAGGTGCTCACCGCCTGGAGCTCGAAACATCGCATGTGGTGGGGCGAAACGCTCGAGGTGCCCTATGCCGCGGGCGACCTCGCCCAAGCCATGCGACAGGAACCCGGCTTGCGCGTACTGTCCGCGAACGGCTACTTCGATCTCGCGACACCGTTCTTCTCGACCGAATACGACCTGGCCCATCTGGGTCTGGCGCCCTCGCTGCGCTCGCACGTCGAGATCACGCATTATGCGAGTGGCCACATGATCTATCTCGACGATGCGGCACTGCACGAACTGAAACGGGACCTCGCCCGTTTCTACGACGTGGCGACAACGAGCACACCCGCACGTTGAACCGCCGCTGCGTTTTACGGTTTAAACCGATTTCCGATTGCGCCAAAATATATTCCCGAATATTAGAACGACAACTCGAATCGAACATACAATTTATATTGCCGGCAAAGATCACGTAATTCGCATGCGCGGTAATCGATAAGACTCATGGCACCCTCAACACGCATGCGCCTTGCCGTTCGGCGCATGCGGCCCGGCCTCCCCGATGGATGCACGGATGCGCCCTCACATATCTGACAGCTGTACGGCCGATTTTTTGTCTCTTACGTTGAATGCGCTCATCAAAACCGATAGAGCAGCTTGAAACAAATACCGAGCCATCCTTTAGGAGGTCGAATTGAAATCGAGAGCAAAATTAATGCGGTCGATATCGCCGTTGTGCATTGGCGCCGCGTTTGCTGCCGCGTCAATGTCCGCCACTGCCACCGCAACCGTCGCCGCGGCAGCGCCAGACGCTGGCGCGTCCGCGAGCGGGGCCGCACATGAGAACACCCAATGGGTTGCCACGGCCACACGGGGCTTTCTCAACCTGAATCAACGGCGGACTTTCGCCGTCGAGCCCACGCGGGAAGCGAAGGCGGGCGAGGCCGCGCATATCGTCGTGGCCATGAAAGTGCGGGACTTCGGCAAGCTGCGCGACCTGGCCGCGGCGGTTACCCAACCAGCAGATCCCAGCTACCACAAGTTTCTGACGCCTCAAACCTTCCTCGAGCGCTTCGCCCCGACTCAGCGGCAAATCGAGCGTGTAGTTGCCCATTTGCGGCAAAACGGATTCGTCAATATCAAGGTTGCGCGCAACCGGATGCTGATTTCCGCCGACGGTACCGCGGGTACCGTGAAGACCGCATTCCGCACACCGCTCGTGCACGTTCTCAAGAACGGGCGGCCGGCTTATGCCAATGCCACGGCGGCGCAGGTGCCGCAAGCGCTCGGCGAATCCGTCGTCGCCGTCCTCGGCCTGCAAAACATCACGCGCGCGCATACGATGGCGCGCACGGGCCCACGAACACAGCCAGCCCATGCGGACGGAGGCATGGCCGTCGGTCACGATCCGCTCGAATTCCCCGGCATCTATGACGCGGCGGCGCTGCCGACCGCGGAAAACACAACCGTGGGCGTCATCACGATCGGCGGGGCGGACCAAGCCACGTCCGACCTGAACCAGTTCACGAGCGCCAACAATCTGGCACCCGTCAACGTCTCGTCCGTCCGTACAGGCAATCCGGACGGCAACTATGCGGACGATCCGGACGGCCAGGTCGAATGGGACCTCGACAGCCAGAGCATCGTCGGCGCGGCGGGCGGTGCGCTCGCAGGGCTCGTCTTTTACCAGGCCGATCTCGATGCGCCCGGCAATACCGGCCTCACGCAGGCGTTCAACCAGGCTGTCACCGACAATCAGGCGAAAGTCATCAATGTCTCGCTCGGTTGGTGCGAAGCCGACGCCGAAGCGGACGGCACGCTCGCCGCCGAGGAACAGATCTTCACGGCCGCGGTCGCGCAGGGCCAGACCTTCTCCGTCTCCTCCGGCGACGAAGGTGCATACGAGTGCAATAACCGCGGGTATCCCGACGGCACCACGTATTCGCTGTCCTGGCCTGCCTCGTCCCCCCACGTCATCGCGGTGGGCGGCACGACGCTCTTCACGGGCAGCGACGGAAGCTACGCAAGGGAAACGGTCTGGAACGAAGGCCTCGATCAGAGCGGCAAGCTATGGGCATCGACTGGCGGCTTGAGCGCCTATCTGCCGGCACCCGCGTGGCAGCGCTCGCTCGCCGTCAGCCCCAGGGCAACGAACCGCGCCGTGCCGGACATCTCGTTCGATGGTGCGCAAAGCACCGGGGCGTTGATTCGTGTCGGCGGCGATGTGATGCAGATCGGCGGAACGAGTCTATCGTCACCGCTTTTCGTCGGTTTCTGGGCACGGCTGCAATCGGCTCACGACAACGAACTCGGCTTTCCGGCGTCGAGCATCTATGCGTCGGTCGGCGCCACGCCTTCGCTCGTGCACGACGTCACATCGGGCAACAATGGGTATAACGGCAAGGGCTACGTCGCGGGCGTTGGCTGGGATTACCCGACGGGCTGGGGCAGCGTCGATATGGCGAAACTCGCCGCCTACATCGAACGGCGCCCGTTCGCACGCTAGGTAGAACCCAATGCCCGGCAACGGGCGCGTTAGGCTCGTTGTGCGCGCAACCGATTTTTGCAAGGCGATAGTGCGGTTGCGCGCGCACGCGGCAAACTCGGAGCATAATTCGTGCTTTGTGCCCGCCGCCGCAAAGCCGCTTGTTCATGCCGCTTGCCATTCAAGCTTTCATCTCGCCTCTGATCGTCGCCTGCGCACTCTTCATGGAAAGCGCCGACGCAAACATCATCGTTACGGCGCTTCCTTCGATGGCGCGCGATTTCGGAACCGATCCGGTGGCATTGAAAGTCGCGATTACGAGCTATGTGGTGGGTCTGGGCGTGTTCATTCCGATATGCGGCTGGCTTGCGGATCGCTTCGGCGCACGCACCGTGTTTCGAACCGCCATCGGCATTTTCATTGCGGGGTCGCTGCTATGCGCCGCGTCGCGTTCGCTGCACCTGTTCACGCTTGCGCGTTTTCTGCAAGGCATCGGCGGCGCGATGATGGTGCCGGTCGGGCGAATCATCATTTTCCGCTCGGTGCCGAAAAGCGAATTCGTGCGCGCAATGAACTATCTGAGCCTGCCGGCGATGTTCGCACCGGCCGCCGCCCCGCTGCTCGGTGGTTTCATCACCACGTATCTGCATTGGCGCCTCATTTTCTTCATCAACGTGCCGATCGGCATACTCGGCATCTACCTCACGAACCGTCACATCGCCAATACGCATGAGCCGCATCCAGGCCCGCTCGATTGGTTCGGCTTCCTGCTGTCGGCCATCGGCGCTTCCTTGCTGCTGCTCGGGATGTCGTTCATCGGCGCGGAATTGATCGAAGATCGGACCGCTTACGAAATGTGCGTGACAGGTGTGCTGCTACTGGCCTTCTATGTGCTGTACGCGCAACGCGCCGCTCGACCGGTGCTGGATCTGAGTTTCCTGAAAATTCCAACCTACCGCGCAAGCGTGCTCGGCGGTTCGATGTTCCGCATCGGGCTGGGCGCGGTGCCATTCCTGTTGCCGCTCGCACTGCAGGAAGGACTCGGCATGTCGGCTTTCGAATCAGGCCTCATTACCTGCGCGTCGGCGTTCGGCAGCATGTTCATGCGCTCGCTCACTTCGTTCGTACTCCGAACGTTCGGCTTTCGCACGGTGCTCATCTACAACGCGGCATTTGCGGGCATTGCGATCGCCGCGTACGGCACGTTCTTTCCCGGCACGCCAGTCTGGTTCATCTGGATCGTCGTGTTGTTCGGCGGTTTTTTCCCCGCCCTGCAATTCACGAGTCTCAATTCGATGATCTATGCCGACATCGCGAGCCGAGACGTGGGGCGAGCCACGAGCCTTGGCAGCGTCGTCCAGCAAATGTCGCTCGGGCTCGGCGTGACGATCGGGGGCATCGTCTTGCAAATCGCCCGCGCGGCGCACGGGCATACGCATACGACGTGGTCCGACTTCTGGCCGGCATTCGTCGTCGTCGGTCTTTTCTCGTTCGGCTCGATTCCCATCACCCGCCGTCTCGAGCCCAATGCAGGCGACGAGATCGCGCGCGGCTCGCGGGGCTGAACGCCGCTGCGGGTTTACGTTATTCCAGTTTGCCGCCGCACGTTCTATCACTGAGGCTGAGCGCAAGCTTTCATATTCCCTTCAAAACACTGAAGAATGCCGGCCGCTCGCCCCGGGTGCGCGAACGATGGCTCGCGCGCCCACCTCCACGCACACTGACACAAGGAGCAATGTCATGACGCGTAAATATATCGATTGCCGCGAGTTTCCCAGCGAGATGAATTGCACCGTCGCACTGGCGGCCGATTCCGACGAGGAGCTCGTCGAAGCCGCCGTGCAACACGCAGTAGCGGTCCATCACCACACCGATTCGCCCGAGCTGCGGGCGCAACTCGTCAGCCTCTTCCACGAAGGAACGCCGCCCGCAACGGCACCTCAACGCGCGTGAGCCGCCTCGCGCGCCTCTGCCACGCACTTCGCCCTCGCGATGGCCGGCCCGCATCAAGCCGCAATGGCTAGCGGGCTGGCATACCCACGTACAGCATCGAGCACGATCGAGGCAAGCTGCTCGACCGGCGCGCTGGGCGCCTTGGACGCGCGCACAAGCACGAGCGACAAGGCTGGCAGGCGCGGCAACGCGGATGCGTCGGCGTCGAGCGGCCGCAAACCCGGGGGCAAGCCGTAGTGCGTGCGCATCGTGACGCCGAGCCCCGCGGCCGTCGCCGCCCATAGCCCGGCAAGGCTCGGGCTCGTCAGCGCGACGCGCCACGCGATGCCGGCGCGATCGAGCGCGGCTGTGGCCATCGCGCAGATCGTGCACGGACCGTCGAAAAGAACAAGCGGCAGCGGGTCGCCCCGCTCGGCCGTCCATTGCAACGCGTCGGACGCGATCCATTGCACCGCGGGCTTCGCCACTTCGATGCAGGTACCCGTCATCCGCCGTGCTTGCGTCGACAGATCGCTATCGTCCCAGACGAGTGCGAGATCGAGCTCCCCGGCGTCGAGCCGGGCAAGCAGATCGGTATTGCGCGCCACGCGCGCCTCGATGCGCACCTTCGGATGGGCGCGCGCGAAACGGCCCAAGACGCCCGGCAGCAACGTCTCGCCGAAATCCTCCTGAAGGCCCAGCCGCACCCATCCTTGCAGGTCTGTACCGCGCGTTGCCGCGATCGCTTCGTCGTTCAGTTCGACGAGCCGCCGCGCGTAGCGCATAAAGACCTCCCCCGCATCGGTCAACGCCAGGCCGCGCCCCGATTTGCGAAAGAGCGGCGTGCCGGTTTGCTCCTCGAGCTTGCGAATCTGCGCGCTGATCGCGGATGTCGATCGCCCGACCCGCTCGGACGCCTTTGCAAAGCTGCCGAGATCCATGCCCGCGACAAAGCTGCGCAACATCGCGACGTCGAAATTGATATGACTCATGTGCGCCTCACCCAATCATCCCGTTTTTCCGCATCATGCGTTCCAAATTTTCCGATTTTCGGGACGATCATAGAGTGCGAGACTGCATCCGTCAAACGATTGGAGCTATTCAATGGACGAGCAGCTAACGGGTACCGCGCGGCAGCCAAGGACATTCGGCGCCTCGCATCGATGGAAAGTTCTGGCGGCGGGCGTCGTAGCCAACGCTGCCTTCTCGGCGGCGGCGGCCGGCATCCCGACAACGGGCGTGTGGATGCGGACCGATTATCGCCTCGATAATGCGGGCCTCGGTCTGGTACTGGGCTCGATAGGATTGGGGCTTGCCGTCTCCGAGTTGCCGTGGGGCGTCGCGACCGATCGCTTCGGCGACCGACCCGTGTTGCTCACTGGCCTGGCCGGATTCGCCCTCGCCCTTTTTATGCTGTTGCTCGCGGGCGTGCCTTCCGGCGCTTCGGTTCCCCCACTCGCCCTGCTGGCATCGAGCATGTGCATCGTCGGTGTGTTCGGCGGCAGTGTGAACGGCTCGAGCGGTCGGGCCGTCATGAGATGGTTTGGCGAGAGCGAGCGGGGGCTGGCCATGAGCATCCGTCAAACGGCCGTGCCGCTCGGAGGGGGAATCGGTGCATCGCTGCTACCGTGGTTGGCTTCCTCGTATGGCTTTACGGCCGTATACGGTGCCCTCACGCTGATGTGCGCGATCGCGGCGCTGCTCACGTGGCGCTGGCTGCATCGCCCCGATGAGAGCAATGCCGGCGCAGCGCCTGCGGCGACGCTGGCGCGAGGCCCGCTCGCCGATGGGCAGATCTGGCGCGTGGCACTCGCCATCGGCATTCTCTGCGCGCCGCAATTCGCGGTCATCACGTTCGGCAGCGTATTCCTGCACGATTTCGGCCGATTGGGTACAGCGGGCATCAGCGTGGCGATGGCCACCGTTCAGCTCGGCGCGATGATCATGCGCGTCTGGAGCGGGCGCCATACCGATCGCCACGGCAATCGGCGCGCTTACCTGCGCGGCTCGACACTCGTGGCGGCGGCGTCGTTCGCGATCCTCGCCGCAGCCGCTGCCGCGGGCCACGATGTACCGGTCGGTGTACTCGTGATTCTGCTCGTCGTCGCCGGCATCTGCGTCTCGGCTTGGCACGGCGTGGCCTATACCGAGCTCGCGACGCTAGCCGGCGCGGCGCGGGCAGGAACGGCGCTCGGCATGGCGAATACGGTCGTCTACGCGGGCCTCTTCGTCACGCCGCTCGGCATCGCGCATTTACTGACGCAAACGTCGTGGGCGATCGTCTGGCTCGTTGCCGGCATCATCGCCCTCTCGGTTTATGCGCTTTTTCCGCAGCCTGCCGCACGTCTGCGCGCCGCGATCAAGGTTTCCACCGGTACATGAGCACCTTGGCGCGCGCATCTTCCTCTGCGAGAACGACGTACTCGCCCGTCGAAAGCAGCGTCGCGCTGATACCCATTTCCGTGTCGATCCATCCGCTGATACTGCCAACCGTGGAGCCTGGCGTGAGGGTGCCGACTTGCTGGCCGGTACGTGCATCGTAGACGTCGAGCTTCGCTGTCGTGCATTCGGCAACGAAGACGTAGTTGCCTGCGTGGGCGAGGCTCACAGGGATGAGCGTCGGGCTGACCGTCGCGTTGTAAGGGAGCGAGACCACATATTGCAGTTGCGGCGAACCGGAGCTCCAGTTGTTATAGCGCGCCAGCACGCGGCCGATCGACTTCCAGTCCGCCGAGTTGTACGGTGCCGTGCTCGTGTAGCCCGAGATGTACATCGTGTCGCTCGACGAATCGTAGTCGATGCGAGCAATCCGCGTGAACGGCTGCGGCATCGGGAACGTCTTTGCACCGCTGTACTGATAGATAGGATTGCCGACCGAATCGACGCCTTGCAGCGGCATCTCGCGAATGCCGTTCCCGGGTGTCGAGAGCCATACGTTCGCCGCGTCGTCGACCCACCAGTAGCCGTTGGATACGGTGTTGCCCGTGGCCGGATTGGTCTGAATCTCCGTCGCCTGTACCGCGCCGTCGCCACTCTGATCGCGCCACAGCCACTCGCCAGCGGTCGGCTGTCCTGCCGGCCAGGTACCCGGGATCGGATTCTGCGACAGCAGGCCCGAAGGAATCGCCACTTCGCCGTCCGTCGACCCATTGAATCGATAGACGCTCAGGTAATGGGCGTACATGTCCTGCGTGTACAGATAGCGCACGCCGTTGATGCGGCGCACGAGCGGCTCGCCGCGCACCCCGCGCGTGATGTGAAACGCAGGGTCGTCGGGATAACGGAAGCGATTCAACGTGAAGCCCGCATAGCTCCATTCCTGTCCGGGGCTCGCGGCGTAGTTCAGCTTGAAATGCTTGGAGCCGCTGTAGACGTCGTTCGGCGAAGCCGGATCGATTGCGGCGCCGTCGACAAAGAGCAAACCCTGCAAGCGCCAGTTGAGCGCCTGTGTATACCAGTTGTAGCTCTCGAGCACTGTGCCTTCGCCGTTTTGCGACGAGCCGATATCGCGCGGACCGTAGCCGTTTTGTCCGACATAGAGATTGCCGCTCGCATCGAACCCAATGCCGGTGATGCCGTTGAAGCGCCAATTGCCCGGGGTACCCGGCGTGGAGGCGAAGATGCCGTTGCGCGTGCTGATCACGGTGGCAAGCGTTACGCCGCCTGTCGATGTCTTGCTGAAGACAAGGATCTGCTGCGACGGGCCGCCGTCGGCAACCAGCAATTGATTCGATGGCGAAAGGGCAAGACCGACGGGCACCGTGCCGCTCGGCAATGTGACGGCAGTGCCCAGCACTGCGCCGGTGGCGGAATAATGATTGACGGTGCGGCTCGCGACGGGCCCTTGGACGACCCAGAGCGATCCGTCGGAGTCCACGAGGATATTGCGCGGCGACGGCACGCTCCATGAGCGCACCGGCGCCATCGTATTCGGATCGAAGACCTGAATCTGGTTCGTGTAGGTATTCGCGACGTAAAGCGCGGTGCTCGTCGCTGCAAGGCCGCGAATTCCGGCGTCGGTGCCGTTCGGCACCGTATTCAGGATGAGAAAGCTGTTCTTGGCGGGATTGGTCGGATTGCCTACGCCGCTCGCGAACGGCGCACCTTGCGCGATATTCGCGATGGTGCGCCGCGTGATGCCGAACCACTGATAACCGCTCGGCGGATAGCTGCTACCGGTCAGCGTGCCGTTCTGGTTGTTGATCGACGCCGCCCCGTAGAGATAGGAACCGTTGACTGCAACCGCATCCCCGCCCGTGTTGCCCCAGCCGTGGGTCTGACCGGCATAGGTCACCTTCGTGCCGCCCTTGTAAGCGCTGATCTCGCTGCCGCTTTCGTCCCACGGCGCATTCGTATAAACGGTTCCGTCCGTGCCGACGGCCATCGCTTCGACGTCGAGTTGAACCCATTTGCCGTCGCCGTAGCCGAACGTGTTGCCAATCCACGAAGTGGTATAGCTCAGCGTCGCCTGCGCCGGTGCCGCTACGGGCACCAGCGCTGAAAGAACCGCCAGTGAAACGCAGACGCGCCGCACCGTTTTGACAAAAGCATCCCCGTGCGAGGCTTGCGCCTCGCGAATCATCTCTTTCATGGTCTTCCCGCGAGAGGACACTCCGCTTTAGTTAGGAGTGCCAAACGTTTGCGCTCTTATGCGACCTGCCGCCGCGTTGCAAGAAGGCCGACATGAGCCGGCAATTCTTGCAACCGAGGGCAGACCTCCCTTTTTGTTATGGGATGATTGTTACTTAATGTAACAAGCGTAAAAATCAGCGCAGAACGCAGAATGGCGTAGGATATGCCGAAACGCCGTAGGATTTATCCGACGCAGCGCGCAGAGATGGGTTATTTTTACCGGTTTTCGGCGACGGCGGCACCGATGCAATTCGGAGAACAGAAAAGCAGGCGCACCGCGCCTGCCTGCGGGGAAAGAAAGAAAGCTCGGCCGTTCAGCCGAGCGGGCGAACGCCGATCAGCCAGCCGTGCAGAAGGAATGCAAAGAGCGCCCAGGCGGCCAGGCCGACCGCCACCACTCGCAAGTCGCCAGCCGCTGAGCCGCTCGCGTATTGCACATGCGCGACCCTGTCGCGATGGCGCCATATAAGCAAGCCCGCGGCGGCCCAGACGAAGAACGCGCCGAACAGAACGAGAGCGTGAACGGTTCCATTTGCGAGCAAATGGCCGATCGCCCATATCGCGATCCCGGCATACATCGGGTGCCCCACGATGCGCTTGATGCGGCTACCGGGTACATAGGCAGCGGCGATCAGAACAAAAGCCACGGCGACGAGAAGCGCCGTCAGATGCCGCACCCCGGGAGGCGGCGCCCACAACAAGACCGGTGCGCGCCTGGCCATGCCGTAGCCAACGACGACAAGCACGAAACCGGCGATCGAAACGAGCGAGTAAAGACCCTTCCAGCGGGTCTCGCCGAGTCGGGCGAAGCTCGCATTGCGCCAAGGCTCGGCCACGAGACGCAACGAGTGCACACCGAGAAAGACAATCAACCCAAGAACCAACGTCCCCACGTCGAACCCTCCGTTATTTGTGTTCCGGTTGCGCCCGGATACAGCCGGGCGCGCACACGGTAGCGCGGGAACGACGCTCGATCAAGCTTCAAGGTGCGGCAGCGATGATCTCGGCCATCGCTGAAGTCAGCTTCTTGGCAAACGGTACGTGAAGGAATTCGTTTGGGCCGTGCGCATTGGATTTCGGGCCCAGCACACCGCAAACCACGAACTGCGAACGGGGGAATCCCGCTTGCAGGATGTTCATGAGCGGGATCGTTCCGCCCTGCCCGATAAATGCGCACGGCGCGCCGAAGTGGGCCTGCGATGCATGCTGAAGCGCCTCACCCAACCACGACGCGAGTTCGGGCGCATTCCAGCCGTTTGCGGCGCTCGCTTCGGGCTTGAAAGTGACTCGCGCGTTATAAGGCGGGTCCAGCTCGAGCAGCGCCTTGAGATCGGCAACGGCCCGCGCCGCGTCGACGAGCGGCGGCACGCGTAGCGATAGTTTGAAGGCCGTTCGCGGACGCAAGACGTTGCCGGCGCTCGCAAGCGGCGGAAGCCCCGCCGCACCCGTCACGGAAAGCGACGGTCGCCACGTTGCGTTGAGCAGCGCCTCGCGCGCGTCAGTCGTCACAGGCAAGACCGGCTTGCCGTCCTGTCCGCAAGCCCACGGCGCCGGTTTCCAGACCTCATCGCCGAGTATCTGTGCCGTCGCCTGGGCTTCCTGAAGCCGATTCTCCGGAATGGCGCAATGAAACGTCCGCGGCAGCAATGTGCCCGTGGCGGCATCTTCGAGCCGCTCGAAAAGCTGGCGCATGACACGAAAGCTCGACGGCACAATGCCGCCATACGATCCCGAATGCACACCTTCGTCGAGCACCTCGACTTCGAGCGATCCGCCAATCAGACCGCGCAGCGATGTCGTCAGCCACAGTTGATCGTAATTGCCGGCGCCGGAATCGAGACAGACGACGAGGCCAACGTTGCCGAGGCGGTCGCGCAGCGCGTCGACGTAAGGCAACAGATCGTAGCTGCCCGACTCTTCGCAGGTCTCGATGAGCCCCACGCAACGGGCTCGCCCGATCCCTTGTGCATCGAGCGCGGCAAGCGCACAGATACTCGCGTAGATCGCATAACCGTCGTCGGCGCCGCCGCGGCCGTAGAGCTTGCCGTCCTCGTACTTCGGCGTCCAGGGACCGAGATCGCTGCGCCAGCCCTCGAACTCGGGCTGCTTGTCGAGATGGCCGTAAAGCACGATCGATTCGCCACTGCCTGAACGAGTGGCCGGCGCCTCGAAAAAGATCACGGGCGTACGGCCGGGCAGTCTCACGATCTCGAGCTTCAGATCGCGCACGCTTTGCGCCTCGGCCCAGGCCGCCGCATCGGCCACCACCCGTTCGAGATACCCATGCTCAGCCCAGTTCGCGTCGAACGCCGGGCTCTTGGCCGGAATGGCAATGTAATCGGTCAAGGCGGGGACGACCTCGTCGTCCCATTTGCGCTCGACGAACGCGGCAAGCGCGTCGCGATCGAGTGGCGGTTGCGTCGCATCGGCGGCTGTCATGGCTTCAGGTCGCACCATTGCTATGAAAGCGCCCATGATAGTGCCTGCGGCTTGCTTGTGCACAATCGCCAGGAACGCGCGACAATGGGTTCACCATCGTCGACAACTGCGCACCATGCTCGATGAAATCATCGAAGGCATCGAAGTTTTCGCGGCGCTCGCACTGTATTTTCTGCCTGCAATCATCGCCGACCGCCGGCACCGCCGCGATGTTCTGACGATCGCCCTTTTCAACGCATGCCTGGGCTGGACAGGCTTCGGCTGGCTGATCGCGCTCTATTGGGCAAACTTGCCGAATCCCCCGGCCGGCGTCGAACACGAGGTGGTGCTCAAACGTCGCGTGCTCAGTATGGTCGCGTTCTCGCAAGCGCTTGCTGCGCGTGTGGCGCGGCGAGACGCGCGCGACCGACAGGCAGAGGATCGATAAAGCCGATCAGGGAATAAGCGCCGCGCGCAGCATTTGCGGCGCGCGTGCCAGGGCTAGATCGGGCGAGAGGGGGCTAGACTTGGGAGCCGGCAGCGGCGGCGTATGCACGAAGCCGGACGAGCCCGGGAGAGATGGAACGCGGTTCGCGGGACAACGCATCTTGCAGAAACTTTTCCTGGCGCAATTCGCCGTGTTCGTCGAACCATTGGCACAACAGCCAACTGCCGCCGTCGTCAGTACACCCGACGTGCGTGACCGTCATCCTTGCACCGCCTGTCTTCAACGTCACGACGTCGCCGGAGCAGAACTGCTCCTGCCGATCAAATGATCCCGTATACATAGATTTGCGCCCCGTCAAAAGTTATCGAACCGAATCGATAATGCCGGAATGTTCGCCGGCGAACGGAAAATCGGATTATTGAAACCGCTTGTTCACCCTCGTCCATTAACGCGAGGGGTAGACAAAGATTACCCATAGAATTTTTGTTCTACAAGCGGATTCAGGGTAATCCTGATGCTGGAGATTACCCGCAAATGA
>CBJLAJ010000027.1:0-41978 GCA_966421005.1 uncultured Paraburkholderia sp. | reverse complement strand
GCGGCTCGAGGCCGTTGGTTACTTCGCCGTCCCGAACAAGGTGCTGGTCACGCCTCCCGTCGTCAGCCAAATTCGGTTTCAAAATTCGGAAAATATCGTTAAATCATGCCTCCCATCCATCACGCTCAGATCGTTACAGCATGGCTCCCGATCCGCTCGACGTCTATGGATCGCCACGAGCCGAATACTCAAGTGGTGGATGAGTGCATTGAGGCGTTCGTCTGCTCACTGTCGAGGGTACTTCCTCTGCTCGCTCCCGAAGTATCCGAGGTAGTAGTGGCCGAAGTGCTTGCGTTAATCACGTTGTCCAAATATTGTGAATTTTTGCTTGTGACCAGCGTCTTCTGTCAGTAAGAAAGCACGATCGGATATAGAGACGATGGTCGCGTATGCAGTTGCACCATTGGGATAAAGGTCTGATAGGTTAGGTAGGTGCGCATCCCTGCCTAGGATCTGCATGATCTCATTGGCGGGCAACTTCTTCGTCCCGAATGCGATTGTCGAAGGAGTAGTTTTCATCTCATCCATGGTCGTCGTAATACCTTTATCCACTACGGACCAGGTTCCGGCCCAACTTGCCAAGTATTCCAGCCGAACAGGGTCGAGCGCACTATCTCGGTCGACAACCGTCATGAGCCCACTGGTGTTATACCTTCCGTTTTTAAAGAATTCGCTGGTACCTCGAAAACCGATACTAACGCGTCCGATCGGATTGTATTCCCAATGGGTATTCCAGCGACCAAGGAAGTGTGGATCTGTTGTCGTTCCCGCAAAAACGCTTCGAATTTTACCAACAAAATCGATGGCGGTGGAAACGTAACCCATCGCGGCAACTATCGTTGCGATGATCACGCTAAGCTTAATTTTCTTATTCACTTTTGCACTTGTCGAATGGATCCTGTCGGATAGCATCGTGAGTCGCACGGCCCGTGGCCATCAATATTATATCGTTCATTCTAGCCGCCGCGTTCTGTACGACTGATCGCACGCGGAAGCAGCCAACAGACAGATCGCTGATTAGCTGACCGTTCGGGGTCGGTTATTGTCGATCAGGAGCGAACGACTACCCCAACTCGCTCCGGCGGCAATGTTGGATAGTCGTTTCTGCTGTGATCGCCGACCGATTTTCGATAGCGCGAGATTGCCGGTGGTGCGGGACCGAATACTGCGCCGCAATTTGCGCGAAATGTTTAGCGGTTCAACCGCTTCATGGCCTCGGATTCCATCGCCGCCTGCCATTCTTCTGACGCTTCGGTCGGATCCATTTCATCTTCGATCGAAAACTGGGCGCGCTCCGCAGCGAGACGCGTCGTGCCGTAATCGGCATCGAAATCGTCGTCGGCCTCATCTTCCGGCGGCGGCTCGAGCATATCGCGCAGCATCGCCTCGAGCTCGGGCGTATCCCAGGGTTTGCCGTGCTGCTTCCGGCTCTTGATGTAGTGGCGGATTTCGGCATCCTGTTCCGGCGTCAAGGGGAGCCCACGAAACGTCCGGTTCGGGTCGAGATCGGTCATGGCGGCTCTCCAGCGCGATGGTGCTGGAAGTGTAGCGCCGTTGTATGCTGTCCGGCTATCGGAAAATTGCCGGGCGCTGAAGCGCTAACTGCGGCAGGCCGCTAACAAGAAGGTGCGTAGCCTCGTATCCCAGGTGGCATCGCGCAAAGGCAAATCGGCGGCTGCCGTCGCCCGCATATCCCGATCGAAATGGATCGCGCGCAAAGTCCGCGCGTCGACGGGTTGCCTGAAAAAGCGGCCTTCCGCATCGAGAAACAGGCAGGCCTTCCCTCGGTACCGCGCGCCGCGGATCGACGTGGCATCGAATACGTGGCGCGCCGATTCCTTGGGATAGACGAAGATGACATTGACGCCGCTCGCTTCCAGCGCGTCGCATGCGTCCGAAAACCGGTACAGCATCTGAAAGCCCCGTTCACCGGCGCGCCCCATGCCGACGACGATCAAACCATGCGTCCCCATTACGTCGGGCAGCAGACGGTGCGCGTATTCCTGGGATGTCAACCACGCACTGACGTCGATCACGATGCTCTCCTGGAAGGCTCCGAATATCCGGTCAAAAATACAGCGTCAATGATAACGCAACTGTCATATTTTTGACGGTTGCGTAATTTTGACTGCATGAACGCTATGTTGACGGCCGTTACTCCACTCGTATTGGGTACGTGCCTTGCCGCATATGTCGCGTCAGGGAACGTGGAAAAGCGGGAGGCTGCGATGGACCTACAGCAACAGGTCGCGCTCGTGACGGGCGCTGGATCGGGCATCGGCAAGGCAACGGCAGTCAAGTTGGCGGTGGACGGCGCGCGCGTCATCGTGCATGCGCACCGCGAAGACGAAACGAAGGCGACGGTGGCAGAGATCGAACGCGACGGCGGCGATGCGTTCGGCGTAACCGCCGATTTGCGCGATGACGAGGCAATGCGCGAGGCGATCGAGTGCGGGGTGGAGCACTACGGCACGCTCGATATCGTCGTCGCCAACGCCGGTATCAACGGAGTATGGGCGCCGATCGACGAACTGCAGCCAGACGAATGGGACAACACGCTCAATACGAACCTTCGAGGCTCCTATCTGACACTGCATTTCGCGGTGCCTTATCTGAAGCGCGCCGGCCACGGCTCGATCGTGATCGTCTCGTCGATCAACGGCACGCGTGTCTTTAGTCACGGCGGCGCTTCCGCCTATTCGACGACGAAGGGCGGACTGCTCGCGTTCGGTCAGATGCTCGCGCTGGAACTCGCAAAGCACAAGATCCGCGTGAACGTAGTCTGCCCCGGCAAGGTGGACACCGAAATCGACGAAAACACTCGCGCTCGTTCGAGTGAAGAGGCATCGGAAGCGGCCGAATATCCCGAGGGCAAGATTCCGCTCACCGACGGCCGCGCCGGGACGAGCGCCGACATTGCCGAGCTGATCGCGTTCCTTTCGTCCGAGCGCGCCCGGTTCATCACGGGTACGCCGGTGTGGATCGATGGGGGCCAGTCTCTGTTCGTCGGGTGACGACCATTCGAAGGGGGTACACGTCGTGAATGCGTACCCCCGCGCCGATCGATGTCACGCCGCGTTCAGCGAATCGCCGACAACGCGCACATGCTCGCCGATCTGGAAGGCCGGCTGTGTCGGGTAGCTGAAATTGCGGTAGCTGCCGTCCTGCATCCGCACCTGCACCTGATAAGTGGTGTTCTTGCGCACGGCATGTTCGATGCCGTTGCCCGCGAGACCCCCGCCGACTGCGCCCGCTATCGTCGTGAGCACACGCCCACGGCCTCCGCCCACCTGATTGCCGAGCAAGCCGCCTGCGATCGCGCCGCCCACGGCGCCGATACCGGTGGCCTGCTCCGGCGTTTGTACGGTATTGATCGCGACGATTTCGCCCGCGCTCGGGTCGATGGCTGCTTGCCGCGTTTGCGTGCCGTTGCCGTACGCGTTCTCATTTGCGGGCGCCGGCGCCGGACGCGCGATATGGTGATGCGGCACACGCGGCACGCTGGGCTCGGCGCGCTGCGTCGCGCCTTGCGCAACCGTAGGGTTGGCTGCCGCAACGGGCATGCTGGCGCCCGGGGTCGCCGCGGAGGTCACTTGCTGAGTCGGCGGCGCCGTGACGGCATGCGATGTCGGCAAAAGGCCGGTCATCGCGGCAATGCCGGTGGCGCTGACGAGCACCACGGCGACGGCGGCTGTCGCGATGAGCGGATGGATACGGCTGCGTTGCGGGATATCGGTCGGCAAATTCGTGTTCATGACAGTCTCCTGAAGGGATTGCCTGAAAAAACGCCTCACCGACTCCTCCGGTGGACCGCGGACCGGTGACATTTGTAAGCGTTTGTAGTGCTGCATCGAAAAGCGCGAGTTGTCCACAGTTTCTGTGAATGTCTTTGTGGATATCGCCGGGAAACGGCACTCAAGCCGTTGAGCCGATTGGATTTTGCGGCGCGGCATCGTGCTTGGGCGAGGGCGGCGTAAAAGCGCGGCATTTTCGTAGCAACTGGCGGCGACCTGTGTAACGGCTACTGGATTGGCGAGGACGATGCGTTTCGGATGACTCATAGAATGGCCTTGACAGTCCATCGCATGTCGTCATGTGCGGCGTGCCTTGCGTCGAGACTCATCGTCAAGGAGCGTTCCCATGCAGAGACTTCCAGCGCCTTTTCGCATCAAGATGGTCGAAGCTGTTCGTGAGACGACTGAGGCCGAGCGCGAGCAGGCGTTGAGGGTGGCCGGCTACAACCCGTTTCAGTTGCGCGGCGAGGACGTTTATATCGATTTGCTGACCGACTCGGGCACGGGCGCCATGAGCGATCGCCAATGGGCGGCCATGATGCAGGCCGACGAGTCCTACGCGGGTTCGCGAAGCTATTTCCGCCTGCAGGAAACGGTTGCGCGCTTGTTCGGCTATGCCTACATGGTGCCGACCCATCAAGGACGGGGGGCCGAACACGTGCTCTTCCCGTGTCTCGTCGAGCGCGCGCGTGCAATGCGCGGTACGACCGATCCCGTGTTCATTTCGAACTATCACTTCGATACGACAGCGGCGCACGTCGAATTGGCCGGCGCGCAAGCATTGAATGCGCTGACGCGCCGTGCTTTCGATACGGCGTCGCTCGATCCATGGAAGGGCAATTTCGACATCGATCGGGTCGAGACGTTGATCGAGATGCACGGCCCACGCAATATCGTGGCCATTATCACGACGGTCACCTGCAACAGCAGCGGAGGCCAGCCCGTATCGCTCGCCAACATGAAGGCGGTCTATGAGCTCGCTCATCGTCATGGCATTCCCGTCGTGATCGATTCCGCGCGATTCAGCGAAAACGCGTTTTTCATCAAGGCTCGCGAAGCGGGCTACGACGGTGCGTCGATTACGGAGATCGTTGCGCAGATGTACCGCTACGGCGACATGCTGACGATGTCTGCCAAGAAAGATGCCATGGTCAACATCGGCGGCCTTTGCTGCATTCGAGAAGATCGCGAACTTTTCGAAGCGGTGCGCTCGCGTTGCGTCCTGATGGAGGGATTCGTCACTTATGGCGGCCTGGCTGGGCGCGACCTCGAAGCCATGGCGCAAGGGCTCGTCGAAGCGGTCGATGAAACGTTGCTCGCTTATCGGGTGGCGCAGGTGGAACACTTGCATCGCCGTCTCGACGAAGCGGGCGTACCTGTGCAGCGGCCATGCGGTGGGCACGCCGTATTCGTCGATGCGGCGCGCATGTTGCCGCATGTCCCGGCCGAGGCCTTTCCGGCGCTCGCGCTCGCTAACGAGATTTATGTCGCCGGCGGCGTGCGAGGTGTCGAGATAGGTTCGTTGCTGCTCGGCCGCGACCCGAAAACCGGCCAGCAGAAGCCGTCGCCATTCGAACTGCTGCGTCTCGCTATCCCGCGGCGTACCTATACCAACGAACACATGGACTATGTGGCGGACGTGCTCATCGACGCGAAGGCGCGGGCGACCGCGCTGCGCGGCTATGCGTTCGAAGAGGAGCCGCCCACGCTGCGGCATTTCCTGGCGCGCTTTCGCCCTTTGCCTTGAGCGCTACTTCCCGCGCGAAACACTTGTCTTCGAATTTTATTCCGTCCCCCCTCCCGGGAATTGCGTCGGATGCGAATGGAACGCCTACGGAATTGGGTCGCCGCGCTCGACGTGTCAGCACATATGCTTGATTCGAGCGAAGGCGCGGGTGAGCGGGCCCAGTATCGCGCACGGACGGATTGCGTTTTCGGGCCTACGAAACTCCGTACTTCGCGGCGGCGAAATCCCTCGCGTGAACATGGTCGGAACGCTGCGCCGACGATCCTCAACAGTTCTCAAATGATCGCCGATAGTCAGATTTGTTGAATATGTGGTGTAGGTGCTTCTCTATAGTGGTGCAAATGCACTCGGTGTCAGGTCCGTGGCGCCGCCCTCGCGCGGCGCGAGATCGGTTCATCGCATCTGCACGTGGTCGCGCGACGTCGCACCGACACCAGTGCATCAACGAGGAGTTGCACGATGTTTCCGGCTCTCTATTTTCCGCTGGTCGCTGCGCAGGGAATGCGTTGTACGCCCGCGGCGTTTCTCGACAAGGTACGCGAAGGCAGCCTGAATGCGGCGAGCGCGTACGCGAACCGATGGGCGGACGACGATCCGCAGGATGCGGACCTGCCCTGGCTATTGCAGTTGCACGCGGACATGCTCAGCACGCTCGGCATCGGGGACGAAGCCGAGGAGCAGTATCGGCGAGCACAAAAGCTGCTTCGCGCACCGCGTCAGGCGATGCGCGCGACATCTTGCCGAAATGCAGGGTGGCAGGCGCTTTTTCGGCACCGTCTTACCACGGCGCTGTCGTGTTTTGCGCGCGTCATGGAGGAGACGGGCATCGACCCGCTTCAGGTATTCGATGCCCGCTTCGGCATCATCTGCGCGCTGCACCAGTTAGGTCACGCGCGTGACGCGCTGAATCTGCTCGAAGATCTGAGCGCCTTCGTCGATTCTCTGCCCGAAAGCGACGCCCAACGGCTGAACGACATCGTGACGACGCTGCGCTACGACCTCGCCGTACAGCGCGAGCTGCGCGGTGCCGATCCGCTCGGAGATCACGTGTACTGGCACTCCGAAGCGGCGGAGGGGATGGCGGCAGCCGATCCGAGCGAGGCGATTTCGGCGCGCGAGAGCGCGGCATTACGCGTGAGCGTGCCTCTTTTGCGGCAGCGCATCGACTATCTGCGCGATATCCGCGCGCTCGTGCGTGGCGAACGTTCGGCGATGGAAGGCGTGACGCGGCATCTTCAATGGGCCCAGCAGGCTGGGCTGCACGAGTACGTGCGTACGACGCGCCTCGAGGCGGTTCTCGCCGCGCTCGCATGCGGGGCGCCTCAGCTCGCCGATACGTTGATCGAGCCGTTGCACCGTCTCGATCACGCAACATCGACCGGCCATCGGCAGCTCGAATATCTGTACTGTGTTTCGAAGCTGCGGCAAGTTCAGGGTCGCGCACCGGAATCGATGCAGTTCTATAGCCGATACGCGCTGTTGTCGATGCAGTGCCTGCGCACCGATGCGCATGCGATCGCGCCTTTCGTCAGCCGTACGACGCGTCGTGCGCCCCAGCTCGACGACGTAGGCGCCCGCTTGCCGGCCAAGTATCGTCGCGCCTATCGCTATATGCAGGAAAACCTTGACCGCGCGGATCTCTCGGTGCGCGAGCTTGCCATCGAAATCGGGGTGACCGAGCGCGCGCTGCAAACCGCGTTCAAGAATTTCCTCGGCTTGTCGCCAACTGAGCTGATCCGGCGGCAGCGCATGGAGCGCATTCGCGCCGAGCTCGAGGATCCGTTCACGAGCGAGCGCAATATCCTCGGCGCTGCCAACAAATGGGGCGTGCAGAACCGCTCGACGCTCGTTTCCAGCTACCGCAAGCAATTCAACGAAGCGCCGTCGGAAACGCTCGAACGATAGTCATTGGCGTGGGAACGGCCGCGCGCCGTTTCCAATCGTTTCGTGTTTTGACGATATCTTTCGCGCGTCGCAAGGACCGGCGCGCTCGATTCGGCGATGATCGAGCATCGGCTCGATGCCGCACTATGCAACTTCGATCGTCACGTCCATGATCATTCGCTCGAACATTTCGGGGATTCAAGCACCGTCCACACGTGTCGACCGTTCGCGCCAACGGTCGCCGCGGATTTCATTGGCCGCCTTATGCGCCGTCCAATGTGCGGCCTTCGCCTGCGCGATGAGTTTTTCACCGCGTGCGCATGCGACCGACTGTTTCGATGCGGCCGCCGCTTACCAGCACGTCAATCCCATGGTGCTGCGCGCCATTGCCTGGCAGGAGTCGCACAACCGTGCCGACGCAACGCACGTCAATGCCAATGGCTCGGTCGATTACGGCGTCATGCAGATCAACACGATTCATCTGTCGACGCTTGCCCATTATGGAATCGGTCGGGAAGCGCTGATGTCGCCGTGCAAGAACATCTATATTGCCGCGTGGCAACTCAGGCGGATGATTTTGAAATATGGCAATACGTGGGCGGCGGTGGGAGCCTATCATTCGGCCACGCCCGCGTTGCGCGATCAGTATGCACGGCAGATCTCGGGCATCCTGCGGCGATGGGGTGTATTGCCCGATAAGCGAGCAACCGAGGTGACCGCGGATCGCGGTACGGCGAACGCGATGGAGTAAGTAGCGGTGTCACGCGCAGGGACTTTGGGCACCGTTTGACAATGTTCGTCGTCTACCTTTGGAGAAGATCCAGGATGTTGCGAACGCAACGTTCCGGATCTTGGCATGCGGCAGGTTTCATGAACGACTATCGGCCGTTATCGATGGTGGCGAACTCGGCGGGTCACAGGTGTTGCCTGGCGTTGTTCATCAAACCGTTCAACTCGGAAATAAATGCTTGTGGCATCGCCAGCGGGTCCTCCGTATTCGCCGCACTCGTTGCTTCCTCGCGCATTATCGCGGCAAGGCGCACATAGCACCGAGCGCGTGGGTTACTCGTCTGCTCCGCCTGATCGCCGTTGGGTATCTGATGCAGGTTTTGCATCAATGTTTGCATGGTGACCGCGCGGCTCATGGGTTCGGACAGTATGTCTGACCGGGTTTCGATCGCTGTGAGCGCTTCTTCGAGCGCTGACGTTCGCGTGCTGAGGTCGACCTCCGGATCGAAGACCTGACGAAGACCGAAGGCCGCGCGTTCCCCGAGCTTCAGTTGTTTGCGAGCTTCAGGCACCAGCGAATCGACATGGTTGAGCGCATCGCGGACTTCAGGGGTTGTCGCAGCCCGCATCTGCTCGTTCATTGCGTTGAGAATGCGGGGAAAGCTCTGAAAACGAGCGTTCGATCCCGGCCCCCCATCATCAGTGTTCGACGCCAGGTGAAGATTCTCAAGGAGTGCGGCTGTCCCCGCTGCGCGGTTCATAGGATTCGCCATCAGGCCGGAATGCGTTTCGATGCTTGCCAGCGTCTTCTCGAACCCCTCGCCGTTGCGTAGTTGTCTTGCGATCATGCCTTGCATCGGTTGCAGGGGGCCTTGCGGGGCAGCGGTAGGGGTGTGCTTCGCTGCCGCCGGCTGCTCGACACCGACAGCCTCGGCGCTTGCGCTACCGGGTGCGGAAAAATGCATTGGCCGGCTGCTCGTGGCACCGCTCGCATTGCGAGCCTCGGGCAACGCCGGATTCGTCGCCCGTGGGGTTGCAGGAGTGCCGGCTGGAGGCGCTTTGGGGGAACTCGCCCGCTCAGCACCTTCCGTAATCCGGTTCTCTTGGCCGGACCGTCGCACGCCATCCATCTTCATTCTCCTTTCGAAACTTCGCTGACATATTGCAGCGAAGTTTGACAGGCCTATGTGTCCTTGCGAAGCAAGGGGGATGCAGACGAACTTCGAGCTATCGAACAACGCGGCGAGATGATGCGTCCGATAGAATTAGTTGCGTTTGCATCTAATTTTTTCCGCGCGGGCGGAGGGCTTTGTGTCAAACGCGTTGCGCCATCCCCAAAAAACGTAGGATCGAGCCATCTCGTCATGGCCACCTGACGAGAGCTTCTGTCTTGCAGCTCATGCACGTTTCCTAGAATGTCATTGAGGCAATGCGCCTGACCTCCAAAACAGGCAGCGAACTTATAACGCGATGAATGCACACCCGCTGTGCACTCTGTCGACAATGCCGCGTCAGTTTGGGCGCATATCGTTCAAACGATAAAACAATAGAGCAAAAGAGGGCATAAGAGCATTCGACCAGGAATGGCGAAACGCATCCGGACGCAACCGGTTTCGCACAATTCATCGTGCGGACATGAAAGTGTTCGACGTTGGATGCCAAGGCCTGGGGGCAGCAACTTTTATGGTGGGTGGAAACGAATGATGAGCGGGACAAAGAAGCGCCGCGCCGTCGTGGTGACGTTCGGCGACAGGCAGCTCGACGGCCGTCCTATCGAGGCGCCAATCCAGGCGCGTCACCCTGCCTTCGGCGGGGAGCCTGCGCTATTGACGGACCTCGGATGCTGCGAGGATTTGAGCGTCCGGCGTAATCTCACGAGCGCCGCAATTCACAAAGCAGGATTCGATTGGCTTTGCTACTGGCTCATTCAGCGTGTCGGCGAACGTGTGAGCGCATTGGCCTGGTTCGATACTTATTCGCCGCCGGGCTGGGCCGAGCGGTTCAATCGCGATGCCTTTTTCGATACCGATCCGCGTATCGATTTCGCGTGTCGATTCGATTGGCCCCTGGCATGGGATCTCGATTCATTGTTCGGGCTTCCCGCCAGCCGCGCGAGCGCGGCGGCCGCGAAACGCTTCGTCTCGGGCGCCATTCAGGTGGGCGCACATAGCGGCGTGACGTTCGGGCTGCCGACCGAGCGTCCGTTCGAACACGCGATCGTGACCCTCTCGAGCGCGCAGCCCAATCGCCGCTGGATCACCGATGCGACAATCGGCGAGGCCTACGCTATCGGCGTTTCGCTGCACTCGTTCATCGAACCGCGCATCGACCGGCTATTGCCCGAGTGGGAGGTGTCGATGCCGACGGAGGTGCAGACAAGCATGCTTCGCTGCGTCGCACAGGGCCTCAGCAATCGGGAGATTGCCGAGCGCATGTCGATGTCGGTTCACACTGTCGCCTATCACTTACGCCAACTCGAAAAACGGTTCGATGCACTGAATCGCGTGCAACTCGCGTATATCGCCGGCCGGATTCTCGACGATTGAAAGGCGTCAAGCGAACGCCATAACGAAAGCCGGGTCCGACGCCCGCATACATTTGCCACTGACTACGGGAAACACGGCCGCGTCATTCGATGCGCGGGGGGATGTCTTTGTCCGCTGCAACGATGAGGGAGTGCGAATGTCGTACCGAGATGTGGTGAGAGAGCCCGAGGGCTGTCTGGTACAAGATCGACTTGACACGGCATTATTGGAGCCAGGAGACGAGCCTCAGTCCTACGCGAGACCCACGAGTCCCGAGCTTTGTTACGTGGATGAAGCGGAAATCGCGTCGATGATCCGCGGTGACGAACTTGGCCGCGAAACTGACATCGCTGTCGAGCTTGGCGCGGCGCGCAATGCCGAGGAGCGTGTGCGGCTCGTTCGCACGCTCTTGCGCATGCTCGGTTACGGCGGGCTGGCGTACATGGCCGTCAAAACAGACAAGCGCGGCCATGTGCAACGGGTCTATCTGTTACGCAACTATCTGACGACGAATATCGCGACACAGCTTCTCGAGGCGGGTTTTCTCGAGCAGGACAGTCATTTGCGCGCTGCCCTGGTGAGCGATGTGCCGCATATCTGGGACTTGAAAAGCCTCGTGACGAAGTGGCGCGAAACCGGCGACTATGCGCGTTCCCAACAACTGCTCGATCAAATGCGGGAAAAGGGCGCTTGCAGTGGCCTGACGTTCGGCGTGTCGATTTCGAACACGACGATCCGCTCGATCATCAGTTTCGCGTCGCCGCGCCACAACATGGGCTGGATCACCGACAACGTGCTGGCGCAATCTCTCGCGCTCGGCTTGTCGCTGCATCAGCGCTGCTCCGCCCATATCAAGGCGATGCGCAGACGCGAGGCGGCCGGCGTGTTGTCGCAGCTCCAGCAACGGATATTGAGCTTGCTCGTACTCGGTCTGTCCGACAAGGAGATTGCCATTCGCCTCGACACTACGGCACATAACGTCGACTACCATCTGCGTCAACTGCGCGATAAATATAAGGCCCTCAATCGGAGTCATCTCGCGTTCGTGGCGGCGCAGACTCAAGGCGCTTGAGCGACGCATGGCGGGGCATGCGTTGCTCTTTTCGTTGCGGGGCGAGGGCTGCTGGGGGGCTACCGTGGGTTCAAGCTTGAGAGGCCTCGGGGGGGCCTTGTTCCGCGAAATATTCGAGTGCATCCCGGTAGCGCTCGCTAAGTTGCTTCAGCATATGGTTTTTTAGGGCTTCATCTGCCGCTCTGTTGGTCACTTGCTTGTGAAGCTTCAGATATGCGTCCCTGACCTGTTCCACGGTCGTCTTTTCGTTGGCCCTGAACACCTGAGGCCAGGGTCCCAGGGTGTGATTTGGGAATGGGGAATCACTGTCAGCGCGAGAAGCGCCTTCGGCCGCCATATCCCACGCTTGCCCGTCAGGCCCGGTGGCGAATCTGGTGCCCTTATGTTGTCCGGAGCCGCTGTCGGGCGTTTGGCCCGTCGGGTTCTGTACACCGGCTTGGTAGGCGTTTTGTAAAAACATCATAGTCGCCAGGGTTGGCATGAACCCCATCCAGTCGTTCGAGAAGGCGCCAAAGTGCGAATCGGGGAAGGGCGGCACCCATGGCACGGCCCATGGCATGGTCCACGGCATGCCGTATCCGACGCCTTGAGGCATGCCGTATCCGGCCCCTTGCTGCATGCCCGGCTGCAGATTGAAGCCCCCCATCATGTTTCGCATGAATCCCATCGACATCTCGCCTTCCGCGAACATGCCGAGGCCCGCGAGCAAGCCCGCGACCGGATCGAATGACCCGATCGCCAGTCCGAGCGCGCCGCTGAGAATGGCGTTCATCGTCCTGAGCGGGCCCGTGAAGGGCATCGAGCCAGGTTGCATGTTGTTCGTGTATCTCGGTGCGTAGGGCGAAGCCAAATCCCACGGGTGAGGCATACCGAATTGAGGCATACCGAATTGAGGCATACCGAATTGAGGCATACCCGGCTGAGCGCCGCCCGCGTTCGGTCCATTTCCGAACAGATGCTGCCACGCAGCGCGGGTGCCTTCGCCGAAAGCCTGCGCTGCCTTGGCAAAACGACTTTGTGCGTCCTGTTGCCCGAACGGATGCTGGTAGCCAGGTAAGCCGCCTAGAGCGGCACCGGCGAAGGGCGGCGGGCTCGGGCGAGGATTGAATTCCTGTGCAGGTCCCTGTGGTTGCTGGTGCCCTGGCTGTTGTGGGTCGAAGCCGGCTCCTCGAGAGCCGGAGACATTCCCTGGCGGAAAATTGGGAAACACAAAAGCCTCCTGTCCATTACTGACGTCCGATGTCCGATTGTCAGGCTCGATCCCCCTACGGCGCGGGCCGCAGGCGAACGTTGCATCGACCAAACGAACTCATCGAGCACGATGCTGCGAAGATCAGGCGGTATCGAGCGATTCCAGCACCTCGAACGGGACGTTTTCCACGATGATCTCGCGGTCGCCGGTTGCACTCGTGCGCGTGTTGAAATGCGCGATCGCGCTTGGACCGATGCTTTGCGCGCGCGTGGTGCGCTCCCTCACTTTCAGCTCCACCAGCATCCACGAGGTGGGGTCGCGCAAAATGCGCTCATTGTCAGCCTCGAGCCGCGTGATCGGGAGTGCATCGCCGCCTGCCTGCTCGATCAACGCGGCATTGGCGTCGAGCGCTTCGGCGGCATCCTTGCGCAATCGATGCCGCAGGACATAGTTCAGGTGCGGGCTGCGGTTGACGTGAACATCGGCGATAAATGCGTCGATGCGCTGATTGGCCCGGGCAGCCTGTGCGCGCAGGGTGACGGGATCGGGATTCGCTGGGCCCTTGGACCGCTCGTGGGCGAGCAGGAGCTGAAAGATGTCATCGCGCGAAGCGTGCAGTGCTGCGACGTAGCCATCGGCATCCGAGTATTCGACGTCCAGCAGGCAGGCGCGGTGAACGAGCCGTCCTTCTTCGCGCACCATATGCAGTTTGGCCGACGTATTGCGCTGACCGACCTTCGTTGTCTTCACGGGGGTATCGATAGAAAGCAGGCCGATGCTTTCATGGCCTGTCGACGAAAGCGGATGGGCGAAGCCAGGCGCGATCCCCTTGCGTAGCTGCCAATAAGAATCGGTATTGATGCGATGCTGCTCAACTCGTAGCGAACCGCTGCGCTCCACCGAATCGACGGTCTGCCGCGATCTTTGCCAGCCAACGCCCGCTGACGGTCCGGCGCGCAAGGTGATGTCGCCCGGGTCCTTCGGGCCGTCGACGCCGAATTTGTAAAATTCCGCCGTTGCCGTGGCGTCGACTGTGACCCCGCGTCGGGTCGTGTCGACGAGACTATCGGTCCAGCTGATCGAGACGTCGGGATCGTTCCAATAGTGCTCGGCGAGACGGTTCCAAAGACCGTTGGGCCCGCCGCCAGGTGCCAGCGCTGCTTCGCTGAACAGGAAATCGTTGATCTCGGCCAGCTTCGCGCGCATGGCCTGGTCGTCGTACCCGGAGCCGTCGGGCTTGATTCGTCTTGCGACGCGGATCGATACGCCGCGTGGCCGACTGGTTTCATGGGCATGCAGGATGACGTTCGTTACCAGCCCGGCGCGCAGCGATGTGATGGCGATGTCGATGTCGTATCCGACCATCAGGCCGGCGCCGAGATGGCGCTCGATGCCATCGGCTGTACCGATGAAAAACTCGACGCCCTGAGTAGAGCGGCTGATCTCCACGACCGCTTCGCGTGTACGCGACGTGCGCATGTCGAGTCGCGGGGAGATCGGGATCCCAAGTCCGTCAAGAACCACCTTCGTCGTCACGTTAAGACCGCGGGTACTGATGCCTTGATGGCCCCCATCGCTCAGGCGCAGTCGCTGGCCGGACTGCAGGCGCATGATGACGTTCGTCAACGTCTCATGGACGGTTGCGATATCCCGTGCCCCAGCGGCGGGAGAGGAGTCTTCGAGCTCGAGCAGGTCGCGCACCTCGAGCCAGAACGGGTCGTCCTCGGGAACACCGGTTACCTTGCCCCAGGCAGCGAGCCGCATCACGTCAAAAGGCTCTTTCACGAGCCGGCTGAACGGTTTTGCTTTTGCGAGCTGAGCGGCCGACATCTGTTGCCATGCAGCCGCCGATTCGACCAGGCGGTCGGCCCTGCGGCGCACGTGCCCTTGTTTCATGCGCACTGTGCGCGATGAGGCGAGCGATTCGGCAATATCGCACGCGTGCCTGGCGATGTCGACGAGTGCCGCATGATCGGGATGTCCACCCGGAAAGCCGCCCCGATCGAGCCATACCTGAAGCGCGGCCAGTTCAACCACCGAACTTTGTGCGCGCGCGTGCGTCAGCAGCACGCTGGGCCGGAGTTCGGCTTTCGTCAGCAGTCGCGACAGCGCCGCGCGCGTCTTTTCCCGGATCGACGTATCGCGGTGTTCGACGTACAGTTCCCGAGCGGCACGCGCGCCGGCCTTGCGCGGCGCGCGCGCATGCGTCAAGACCGCGATCGGCGCGACGGCCGCACTGCCGCCGATCTGAACGCGCGTTTCGCTCATCTTCCGTTTGAGGGCTTCCTGTTCCCGTGCGATCGTTTCGCGCGGCACACCGCGGGTACCGAATCGAAGTGCCGACAAGGGCGACGCTCGTTTCCCGAGCAACATCCGGGGGAGCAATGTTTTCCATCGATCTTCTTCCACTCGCGGAATCGACTTGGTCACAAACTTGTGCAGCCGCTCCCGCGTTTGCGATAACTCGCTGTGCGTCCGGTCTTCGTGAAACCCCTGCCGCCATGCGAGCAAAGCGCCGCATTGGTCCGGAGTGAGCGAGTCGGGGCCCGCCGCGAGCAGCGTACGCGCGGCGTCGAACGCGCGCTTCGCCAGCGCAGTCTCGCCGGGTTCGTCGATGCCGAGCGCAAGAGCGGTGTGTCCCATGCGAGCGGCGACCGCGCCGGGAGCGTAGTCGGTGCGTGACACGCCGCGTCTGTCGTGAGGCGCGTAATCGAGTGCCGCGGCACTTTCAAGGAGGATCTTGATAGCGATGCGATGCGTGCGATCCCGAAACGGCACACCGGAGGCTACGCGAATCTGTTCGAGCATGGAGAACCCGAGATCGGAGCGCGAAAGCTCGCGTACGACATGCCAAGCGTACCGGTCCTCGTCGTTTGCGGCGCGCGTGCGGTATGGGGTGTCGAAATCGAGGCTGGCGATATGCTGCAGCATCCGGTGCGCAAACCACGTTTCACGGATGCCCGCCTTGCGTGCCGCATCCACGAAAAGCCGCGCTCGCGCGGCGGCTACCCGCGAGGCGCCATCGCGCGACGCGATATCGTAAAGCCGCGACGCGAATTCATCCGATTCCGCAGGATAAAACGGGGAGCTGACGAGTTCGTTGGCTACACAAAGGCGAACATCCTGGGCGGTGCGAAGCGGGTCGGCCTCAGCCGCTGCGTCGCGCCGGGTAGCGCCTGCGGGATCGACTGCGTCGGCAACCGTACCCGATCGCACGCGCACGATCGCGGAGTGCGCGAGCGTCCCGGCCCTCTCGGTCCGCTTCGTCCGCGACGGCGTGGGCAGCGGCGGCAGGCCGTCGGCGTGATGCGGTTCGCGGCCGTGGTGCGTGAAGTGCCAAGGGCTGAATATCCGACCGGAACGGCTGCGTCGAAACAACGCACTGCTGACATCCGTAGACCGCGCCCGCTCGACTTTGCGGAAGCTTGCGAAGGCATCTTTCAGGCGTGAGATTGGACCGCTTGCTTGCGTAGTAGCGGAAGGTAATACGGTGACGGGCGCCGCGCTTCGTTCCGCTTCTTCATTCGCAGGAAGTTCGGAAGACGACGAGCGGCCGACTCGACGATGATTCGCCATGACAATGCGCAAGAGTTGATCCGCATTGGACTATCTCTTCCGGATGTGACATTCGTAGTCATACGGGCGCGCGCCACGCGAACTGAGGCGTTGAAATGCGAAGGGCGCCGCATATGGGATGCAGGGTTCGCATTCGGGATCAACGCTTCGCAATGGGAGTCTCTCGGCGAACGGCGCGGTGTAAGGTACGTCTCAAGCAGTGGCGTGTCGCGCGCTGCATCGTTTGGGAGATATCGATCATGAAGACGACGACCGTCGAGCGCAGTCCGTCTGGCGAGCTTTCACCGCTCGGTAGCCCGACCCGGGTGCCCGCGAAGTCGGTGGTCGTGGCCACAGCGCAAAGACCGGGGAATGCCGCGGTCTCGGGCCTCGGCACCGTCGCGGCCCAGCGGGACGCGACGCGCTTTGGTGTTTCTGGTGGTGACGCCGGGAAAAGCGTCGCTGTGCTGGAACGTCCCGTGCGGCCCAACGGGGCTTTCGTGCCGCCGGGAGGAGCCGGGACGGTCGTTACTTTGTCCCAGCCCACGGTCGTTGCCCGCAGGGATTCCAGTCATGCCGAACCGTATTCGGGAGAGACCCAGGGCGCGGCGTCATCCCCCGGCCGTGATGGCGCGTCGGACTCGTTCGACGAAGCGAGCCGGATGGAAGACACCGTACGAGATGCGCTTGGACAGGAGGCGGAGATGCTCGAGACCGGCATCGAGTTCGAGGCTTTGAGGGACATACTGCGGGCGGAACAAGCCATGGCCGACGTACTCAACGAAGCCACGCGATCCGGATTCAGCCACGCTGTCCGTTTTGCATCGACGGACTGATCGAGCGTCGCTAGCGGGACAAGAATGGTGGGCACGCCTGGCGTGCCGCCTTCGTCCGCGCGCTAAGCACGCAGCCACACATACTCCCCCGCCACGATGCCCTCGAACATCTCGTCCGTCGATTCGATGATGTTCTGCCGCCAATAACGACCATGCTCCGCGTAGTGCGCGAGTAGATCGGCGAGCACGCCGCCGTTGATGTCAGGCGTCATCGGCAACCGCAAGATCAACACGATTCCGCCCGTATCAGTGTCGAGTCCGAGCTGTGCCTGATCCTGCGCGTAAATGAGCAGGTTGGCCTCGAGCATCAGCCGAAACACGACGAGCGTGCGGCCGGCCGTCACCGTGCCATAGTGAAAGTTTGCATACATCGCCTCGAGATCGTTCTCGAAGTACTCGAGCCGGACGTCGAAACCTTCCACTTCGATCGAGCGTGTTCGCAGCACATGCTCCGCATCGGGCAGGCCGACCGTATAGCAGAGATCTCGAACCAGTTGCGCGTATCGTTCCGAGCTGGACATGAAGTGTGCGCCGAGCGCGGCGACGGTATGCTGGCGAATGCTGCAAGAAATACCAACGAAGAAAAGTCGGTGCGCGGGTAGACCGCGCACCGACGCTCGTGCAGACCGTCAGCCTTGCTTTAGCTGGTGCGGGCGAAGTTCTTCGCGTTTTTCGATACTTCGTTCACCGCCGTCATGACGGTGGCGTTCATGTCCTTCTTGGCCGACTCATATGACGCAACCGTTTGCAAGGCCATGCTCGCGTTCGTCGTAGCCGTCAACGTGCCCATGGCACCGAGGGCGTTTGCGCTAATTCCTGCGGCTGCTGCAGTGTCCATTCCTGGCATTGCGAATACTCCTTTTAAAAAGTGACACGAATTGCCGCCCCCAAACGCGCGCGACCGAAATCGCCACGTTCGCGGGCGAGCCTCTACCCGTGCACACCGTTAGAGGTGTACGCGGGAGTGACTGCGACAGTGTCAAGCCGCGCCACGTTTTTCCTGAAGATGCGAGACGATCCGGCTCGCGGCCAGCATGCCGCGGTACAACTGGGCCAGATGGTTGCGCTCGATTTCGTTCGATCCCGATTCCTTGCCTATGTTTTCAGCCGTTTGCACTAGCGCCACACGGATGGCCTCGATGCGTTCCGTGCTTGCGGGGGCTGGGTCTGCAAGGAGTTTTTGAAATTCGTTGAACTCGGTTGCACACGCTTCGATTGGCTCGTACATTTTGTCGCTCCCATTAAGAGTTCATCTCGTCGGCAACGGCAGATAAGCCGGCTTCGGGGCCGCGATCTGCGCGGGTTTGGTTTCGTGCGTCGCACCGCCTGGCGCTCGGGACGGACCAGCGGCAATAGCGGTTGGCGCGAGGGCGGGCGCGCTCACCGCCGCGCCCGCAGAAGAGGCGCCCGCGGCGACCGCACCGGACGCTGGTACAGTCGTTGCGCTTGTCGCCGCGGCAGCACTCGATGCACCTGCGGCAACAGGTGCGGGCGCGGCATCGGACGATGCCGCCGCAACGGGCGCGGATGCCGCGCTTGCGCCCGAGGCCGATGCCACCGGTGCCGACGCGCCATCTGCGGCGTCCGCTTGTACGGCCGAGGCATCCTCGTCGCCAGGCGAAACAAATATGTGTTTCACACCATCGGGCGTTTGCGCGTAACGCACGCCCTCGGCATTCATGAGTTCAGAAAACGCCTCAGGCACCGGCGTGCTGTCCTGGGATTGAGCGACCTGAACTCGAAGCTGCTTGATGTTGGGGCTCAAGTCATGCCGCATGCGGGTGAGGCGCGTATTGATATCACGCGGATTCGATACCTCGCCCTGGATATCGAAAATACCTTGGCCCGCATACTTCACCTGCAGCCCGGGCGTATCGAGCGATTCTTCGAGGTTGCGCACATCGATCTGCGCTACGTCGTACTGCCGCACGACCGCATTCGGCGCTACGCGGGACAACAGATTGCGCACCGTGACATCGTCGTCGGTCGTCGGCACAATGCCGGTTACGACGACGCGCGCGCCTTGAACGCGTGCGTGCAATTCCCTCATATGCGCCGACGCCAGCTCATCGTTCACGCGCTGTGCGATGTTGACCGGATCGTGCGGTGCGGCACGGCTGACCGCCATCGTAATGAGTACCGAGCCGATCACAATGATTGCGCCGAGCATGGAACAGCCGAGCACGATACCAACCAGCTTGCGCCGGCTCGATGAATCGGCGTGCCGCCGTATGTCTTCTTCGGGCTTCGCAAGCAGCGTCGACAAAAGCTCGAGATCGCTGGGCCAAACGACATCGGCCGGGCCTACGCATAGCACCGTGTCGTCGAACTGCATCGGAACGAAGTCGACGAGCAATACGGTGCCGGGGTCGAGCTGCGGCTCGCCTTCCGACCCCGAGCCGTGCGCCGCGCCCGCCGCTGCGCCAGCCTTCGGCGAATCCCCGCCGCCGGCCGCGCTTTCCTCCGCTACGACCTCGAGCTCGGGAACCATGCGCCGGGCGGTGACCAGACCTGTCGCATCGACCGAAAGCTGCACATCCACGCCGCGCCAATCCGAGATTCGAATATCGGCATCGTCGTCGGCCCCAAGCCGATAAGCGCCCTCGCCGAGGCGAAGCTCGGCGCCAGCGTGCATGCCAGTCAGAATACGCAGCAGTTTGGTCATTTGGCGGGCAGTGGTTTCGCATAGGGCCGCGCACGGATGCCGCGCTGGCCGTCGTCATACTCTAACCATGTTGGGTCAGCATGGAGGGGGCGATGCGAAGCAGACTGCGAATATCCGAATTTGTGCGCGTATGCGTCTTGCGCTTTTCAGCGCTTGCTGCGCCGCGCAAGTGTCGCGTTGTACTGTGTGTTGACCGTATTGATCGCCCGATCCGCCTTGGCGGGAAGCAATGTCTTGTCGAACTCCAGGAGTTTTAGCATCAGCAATGCGTTAAAACGTTCGACGTCCGTGAGGTCGCGTTGGCCGGCGGGCACAGCTAAGCCGGCGGTACCGGTAGCGCGTGGCGCAACGGACGATGAATTCACTGGAATTGCCGGGGGGAGCGCCTTCAACTTTTCGCACCAGGCCGCCATGCCCTGCGGCTTGAACGGCCCGATGTGATGCTTGGCGCGCAGCAGGTCGAGCAGCGATGCGAGATATTCGGCATCGGGCCGGTAGTTGGGGTCGGCCATGAGCTTGTCGCGCTGGGACAACTGCGCGGCAAGCCAGTCGTCGGCGAGTTGCCCATGGTCGACCGTATCGCGGCCTTCGGACGTAATGCGGGTTGCAAGCACGCCGGGAGCGGGATCCGGCACGGGTGCGATATTCTGCGCCTTGATCTCGACTTTGGGTGCCGGGTCGCTCGATCGTGAGCCATGTTCGTCGTGATGGGATTGCCCGCCTGAGCCGCTGCTGTCGCCTCCCATACCGCCGGCTTCCGCGCGGTGATGCTCGGACTGCGTGCCGTCGATGAAATCGTCGTCGAAACCGTCATCATCGCCACCGGAACCGCGCATGCCTCGCCGTTGGCGGCGCGCCGCGATTCGGCGCTTGAGTGCGGCGAGCCGCGCCGCGATGTTCGCGAGCTGGCGGGCTTGTGCCGAGGCGTTTGCCGAATTCGCGTTCGTGCGGCCGTAGAGCCAACGCATGCCAAGATGTTCGGACACCCGAAAGCCGCCGGCCGGGCCGTTCTGAGCCGTGCTGTCGTCGCTCGTCTGTGGCGTGCAGGACGTCGAGTCGACGGGGCTGCCCGGAACGCGTGTCATAGCGGAACGGCTGTGCGCATCACTTCATTGGCGAAATGCAGTAGCGCCGCGGACGAGAAAGGCGCCATGATGACAATCGCGACCATCACGGCAATCAGCTTCACCGCATGCGACAAGGTCTGATCCTGCATCGACGTAATGGCCTGCAGGAACGACACCCCAAGCCCAACGAGCGCCGCCACGATGACGATCGGCAGCGAGATGTAGAGGCACAGCAGCATGCCCTGCGTTGTCATTCGAACCAGCGTATCGATTTCCATGCTCAGGATTCCGTGATAGTGGGACGAGCGCGCTAGCGATAGGTCATCACGAGACCGTGCACGAGCGTGGACCAGCCATCCATGACGACGAAGAGCAGCAGTTTGAACGGAATCGCGATGTTCGTCGGCGTCACCTGGTTGAGTCCCATGGCCAGCAGGATGTTCGCGATGATGAGATCGATGACGATAAACGCGATATAGAGCAAAAATCCGATCTTGAAGGCGTCGGTCAACTCGGTCAGCGTGAATGCGGGCGCAAGTACGATGAGGTCCGTCTCTTTCAGGCTGCTTGCCATTTCCTTCGGCCATACTACGCTCGCGGAGCGCATGAAAAAGCGCTTTTCGCGTTCGTTCGCATGCTTGCTGAGGAAGCTTCTGAACGGCTCGCGGGCGGCGCCGAACACCTGGATGATGGCCTGTGTCGATTGCGGCGAAATCGTCTGGCTTTGCAGCGACTGCAACGCGTTCATGCCCACCGGCGCCATCACGTACAGCGAAACCAGAATCGCGATACCGTTGAGCACCATGTTCGGCGGGACCTGCTGCACGCCGAATGCATTGCGCAGCAAGCCAAAGACGACGACGAGCTTCGCATACGATGTCACCACCATTGCGACGAACGGGATGAGGCTGATCGCCAGGATGACGATCAGAAGCCCGGTCAGATCATTGAACTGGACCATCGCCGTGTGCCATCCTCAGAATGCGTACGCCAAGATGATCGCCCACCGTCACGAGCTCGCCGAAACCGATCGTCTGGCCGTGAGCGACCAGCTTCAGTTGAGCGTCTGCAACGGGGGTTTGCAGCTCGAGCACATAGCCCGGGCGAAGTGCGCACAGCTGCGAAAGCGGCAGTGCAATGGTGTCGACTTCGAATTGCACGGGTAGGTCCAGTTCGCCAATGTCGATTCCATCGTCGGGTTGATCGCTCGGGAGCGTCTCGCCCGGTCGGGTCGGATCCACCTCATCGGTCATGGTCGGCTCCTTCATGACTAAAAGTTTAAGCCCGTCGATCGACACCGGGACCTGCATTCGGACAAGGCCGGGCGTGCCCCAGGCGGCAACTGCGGTGGCCTTTTCCTTGGCCGAGTGAGCCGCACCGCCGACGAGCGAAGTAAGGGAACTGGCCAGCGAGCGCAAGAGCACATCGCCGGGCGCGAGGGCGTGCAGCGTGTGCACCGGCAAGCGTCGAGCGCCGAGCACAAGCCGGCCAGGCACGAGATGGTGAGCGTACGGCGCTGCGGCGTCGCCCGATGCGTTGGGTGACGAACTCGCCGCTGCCCAACTCGAAGAAATGCGCTGTGCACTGCGCAACGCGTCCAGCGTATCCAGCAGCGGGCTGTCGACGCGCACTTCGGCAACGTGTGTACGGCCTTCGATCGTGAACGACAGGACGGCCGCCGTACTGTCCCGTTCGCCGACGGCACTGGGCGCGCCACGCAGCACGCGCTTGATGCGCAACTCGCCGAGACCGGCTGTTGCCAGGCGCTTCAGCAACGGCTCGAGCAGCACCCCCGCAACGGCGGCGCGCAATGCGCGCTCGGCATCGGGCGGCGAAGCGGCGTGGTCGTGCGGCCAGGCCGCGATTTGAAGGGAAGGGTAGGCGGCAAGATCGATCGTCACCCGCGCCGTACCTCGCGCGTGGGCCAGCTCGATCACACCCGGTTCCTCGAACGCGGGGCGGGGGGTGCCCACGTCATCCGCGAGTCCCGCTTGCCACGCCTCGACTTCCGGCAGCCGCCGCAGGACCGACATCGTACGCAAATCGCAAACGATCCTGGCCATGCGGGCCGCGGCAGGGTCGACCGCCGGCAACGCAAGTGTCCCGATCGGCGCGACCTCTGCCGACGTTGGGACCTGCTGCTCTTGGGCATGGGTGGCCCCGCGATTTTCTGCGGGATCGATGCCCGGCATTTCAGCGATCGGAAAGCCCATACGTTGGTTTCGGCGGTCGAATGAATGTTCGGGTGTTCAAGATGCGGATTACCAGACCGTCAGCTCGATGTCGCGTGCAGCGTTCCATGCTCGCAGCAGTGAGTCCAGCTCGCGCTTGAGAAGCGCACTGTGGTCCAACAGTAACTGCCGGGAACGTGCACTTTGGGTATCGAAGCGAAGCGAAAGATGGAAAGGCGAAAGAGAGAGGTACAAAGTCGTGTCCGGAACGATTTTTCCATCGAGCGGCAGTTGGGCTTCCCAGTTGCCGTTCGCGGTGATCGACGGGTCGCCGCAAAACGCGGCGACTTCTGTTGCCAGCGTCGCTGCGAGCCTGAGGATCTGTCCCTGCGTCCGATACATTGCGTCGACGACAGGCAGCGTCGTGCGCGTAATGCGGTTGGGCAACTCGAGATTTGGGTTTCCCCCTCCGTCTTCGACGAATTCGGGCGTCTCGTCTCCGGATCCGGCCGCGTTGTCATTGCGATCGCCCGCAAATATCGACGCATACCTGTCGGTCCCGGAATCGCGCTGCGAGCCGGACTCATCGCGCTCGCGCGCTTCGACCTGCTCGGGCCGCACGCGCGCGCGGCGCGCGAGCGCGGCGTAATCGAAGCGACGGGAGCCGGTGCGTTCGCTACGCTCGCGCGCTTCGAGCTGCGCGGCGATGATGCGCAGCGGGCGGGATTCGATGATGGGCATCGCGCTGGCATGCTCCCGATCAGACGGTCACGCGGCCAACCGGCTTGAGCTCGACGTGATCGCCAAGCTCCTGAAACGAATAGACCGAAAGCCAGCCGAGCCGGGCCTCGATCATCCGCCGTACATAGCGGCGAATGTCCATCGACGTGACGAGCGCGACGCCTTCGCGCGGGGCGTCGCCCACAAAGGACTGGATCTTGTCGATCAGATAGTTGACCTCGTCCGGTGGCAGCGCAAGGAAGTTCCCTGTCGGCGTTTGCTTGATCGCCTGGCGGATATGCTGCTCGACCGGCAGATCGAGCAAAACGGCGGGAAGCTGCTTTGCGCCCGCGGCGGCGCGATGCGCAAGCATCCGTGCCAGGTCGCCCCGCACGTATTCCGTGAGCATCAGCATGTCTTTTTCCTTTGCGCCCCAAACGATGAGGCTTTCGAGAATGCTGCGCATGCTTCGAATCGAAATCTGTTCTTCAAGCAGGCGCCGTAATACGTCGGCAATGCGCTGAGGCGGCAGAACCTTCTGCACTTCGGCGACGAGCCCCGGGTATTCCGCGTTTTGCTGTTCGAGAATCCATTGCACCTCCTGGATGCCGAGAAAAAGCGACGCGTGCCGACGCAGCATCGCGATCGATGCGTGCGCGATGACCTGCTCCACGCGCCAGGAAGCCACTTTGGGCGGCACGGATTTGTCCTCGATCCAGTAGCTCGGTCCGGTCGTTCCGTCGATCGCGCCGCGTTTCTCGCAGCGATCGAGCAACTGCGAGATCTCGGGTGTGACGACGAGCGCCGCATCGCGCGTGACCGAATCCGCGATCATGACCTTGCCGGGCGGCAATTCGAACGTGCAGTACGGAACGTCGTGCATCAACAGCTCGCAGGTTGCGGCCGGCAGCGTGTCGCTCGTCCACATCGTGATGCCGGGAAACGGCAGACCGAGGAGTTCCTGCAGTTGCTCGCGCTCCGAGTCGAATGACTTCTCGAGTGCCGACGTCGAGAGTCTGGGAACGAGATCGGGAGCAATTCTGACGCCGAGTGGGCAGGCGAACTGTGGCGCCCGCGTGAGAATCGCGGGGACGTCGATTTTGGCGCCCGCGCGCTGCATCGCGCTCACGGCTTCGCTGCCGTGGGAGGTCGACGACGGTTCCTGTTTGCTGAGACGGTACCCGCAAAACGCGAGCGTGGCGGACAGCACGAGGAAAAGCGTGGTCGGAAAGCCCGGCACGGCGGCGAAACCGATCAACAGCAAGGCCGCGAAGTAAAGGGCACGAGAGCTGGCCGAAAGTTGTTTGCCGATTTCGTTTCCGAGCGATTGCGGCTTCGAATCGCGATCGTCGGCCACTCGTGTAATCATGACGCCGGCCGCAACCGAGAGCAGCAACGAAGGAATCTGCGAGACCATCGCATCGCCGACGGACAGAATCGAAAAGCGGTTCGCGGCCTCGCCCGCCGACATGCCATGATAGGCGATGCCGATTGCAATGCCGGCCACGATATTGACCATCGTGATGATGAGGCCGGCAATCGCATCGCCCTTCACGAACTTCATTGCGCCGTCCATGCCGCCGTGCAGTTGACTTTCCACGGCGAGCGTTGCCCGCTTGCGGCGCGCTTCCTCGGGTGTCAGCAAATTGGCGCGCAAGTCCGCATCGATACTCATTTGCTTGCCAGGCAGCGCATCGAGCGTAAAGCGCGCGCCTACTTCCGCCACGCGCTCGGAACCTTTCGCGATCACGATGAATTGCACCGTCGTGATGATGAGAAACACGACGAGCCCAACCACCAGATTCCCGCCGACCACGAGCTGCCCGAAACTATCGATGATGTGCCCGGCATTGGCGTGCAGCAGGATCGACTTCGTCGAGGCGATGTTGAGCGAGAGTCGATAGAGCGTCGTGAAAAGCAGCAGCGACGGGAAGACGGAGAGCGATACGACGTTTGGCACGTACATCGTGACCATCAGCAATGTCACGCTGATCGTGATATTGAGCCCGAGCAGAATGTCGATGATGCTGGGGGGCAACGGCAAGATCATGAGCGAAATGATCGCCACCACCAGGACCACGATGCCGATTTCGCCGCTCGCCGGAATCTTGAACGCCTTCAGCATGTCGACCATCCCTTCGAAATACGAATCAGTGAAACATTGAATTCCGGCGATGCACCGGACGCGATCGAGGCCATGATCTCAATGAAGCGTCGAGGCCGGCGTCGCGCCCGGCGATCGATCGGCTTTCGCGCCGATCGAGTCGATCCACCGCAGGATCGTGGCAATCGTCTCGAAGAGTTCCTCGGGAATCGGTTCGTCGACGTCAACTTTGTAAAGCGCGCGCGCAACGGGCGGATTGCCGATGATCGGTACATTGGCCTCCTGCGCGAAACGGCGCAGCTGCGCCGCGGTTTCGTCCATCCCTTTGGCCGTGACGAGCGGTAGCGGGTGCTCGTCGGGTGCGTAACGGACGGCAACGGCATAATGCGTCGGGTTGACGATCAGGGCGTTTGCCTGTCCGACCCGTTGCTGCGGCGCCGCGTTCATCACCAGGTCGCGCGCGAGCCGCTTGCGTTCGCCCTTGATCTTCGGATCGCCTTCCTGGTCCTTGTGTTCGCGCTTGATCTCGTCTTTCGACATGCGCATCTTGCGCATGAACATCACGTGCTGAAGCTTGACATCGACGGCACCGATGATGATGTACACGAGCGCGGCGACGCCGAACAGCTTGAGCAGCAGGCTCCAGAACATGACAGAGAGCTGCGGCAACGGCTGATAGAGCGAGCCGACGACAAGCGGCAGCATCCGCATGATCGTGACCCACATTACGCATCCGATCACCGCCGTTTTGAGGATCATCTTGCCGAGTTCGATGAGCGAGCGCCAGGTGAAGATGCGTTTGAGCCCCTCGGCGACATTGACGCGGTTCAGATCGGGCACGGCCGGCTTCGTCGCGATCTCGAATCCGACTTGCGGTGCGAGCCCCGCGATGGCGCCAATTCCGGCCGCGACGACACATGGAACGATGACGATGGCGAACTGTATGCCGATCGTCAGCAAGCTCGCATAGAGCTCGGGCAGCGCATGATCGCCGCGTACGAAGTTCTGTGCTGTATCGACGATGGCACGACACGCGCTGGCGAAACCGCCGCCCGCGAACACCAGCACGCCGATCACGGCGGCCATGATGACGGCCTCGACGAGATCGGTACTTTTCGAGGTTTCGCCATCCTTTCGGGCATCGCGCAGCTTTTTTTCGGTTGGCTGCTCGGTCTTTTCGTCGCTCATCGCTGCTTTTCCGGCAAGAGGCTGCAATCCGGGCGTTCCGGTGCGCTACCGGCTTCGCGGGATTTTCGAGTATCCGACGGTATAGAAGCGCCTGCGGGCGCGGGCAAGCGACGCGAAGAAATCGAATCAAACGCGAAGCGACCCGTCACTTTCCTACGAAAATCCATGAAACTTCGCGCACGATGCTTTTGCTTCGTGTTGGGCCGGAGAACCTTGAGCCGCTTGGATATCTTGCGTAAGGCGAGCGCGCCGCCGCATTGAAGAGGGTCCAGGCGGCCGGCTCGCGCCCTCCATCGGTCGACTTCACATTGCAGGAGCCTAGCGCCATGAGCACTTCCATGCCGACGTATCTGAACTGCAGTCCGGACGTGGTCGGCGGTTTGATCGAAACCGTAACGGCGGCGCTGTTGGGCAATTCGAATTTCCTCGAGGGGGAGCCGGAGGGCACGGAGGACATCGAGATGGTCCTGGATGCCCTGAAGATACTGCGGCCTAAAGTGTCCGAGCTCGAAACCTTTACGGGCTTGCTTCTGATGCGCCGGGGCCAGTGGGACGAGGCGGTCCACCTCTTTTCGGGACTTGTGGCCCGCTCGCCGAGCTATGCGTACGGGAAGGCGTTGCTGGCGTTTTGCCTTTCGTACAAGGGCGATTCGAACTGGCGCCAGACCGCGACCGAGGCGATGCGGGAGCAGCCCGACCGCACGACGCGCGCCCTCGTGCGTGCGCTCGTCGCGCGCGACGAGTTGGAGGAAGCGATGCGCGCTCATCAGAACGGGGCGCCGTTCGAGGTGCCTGCATCCATCGCGAAGCTCGCTGAGGATGTGGATGGCGAACCGGACCTGTCCGTGCCCGCCGTGCCGGGTACATCGGTGGCACAAGGGCAATCCGAGGCGGTGGAGCAATCCCGCTACCTGCGCCTGTAAGGCGCGCTCGTTCGCCGAAAGGGAGACATTGCGATGACGGTTCCTATCCCCACTACCACTCAGCAGATCGAAGAAGCGCTCAAGACCGCGTTCAAGCCTGGGGCGCCAGAGGCCACTACGCAACAGCTCGGCGACAAATTCAAGGCGATGATGGAAAAGCCGCGCATGGCGCCGCCGGCGGAGGAGGGCGGCAACGGCACGCTCGCCACGATGGCGATCCAGCAGGACGCCCGGTTGCAAAAGATGGTGACGGATACCCAGGCGATTTCGGACGCGCTGCCCTACATGTCGATTCAGGAAGTGACGACCGTATCGATCCGGTATCAGACGGAGATCGCCACGATGATGGCCGATCTCGAAGTGAAGATGGGTGTCGTCGATTCGTCGAAGGGCGCTGTCGAAACGCTCATGAAGAACCAATGACCCATGCCTGAACAAATGATCGGGGTTTTCGTGGCACGCACGCGTACGTTCGGTGTACTGGCGATCGTTATCGCATGCCTTGCGCTCTCGGGTTGCAAAAAAGAGCTCTACGGGAATCTCTCCGAGCAAGACGCCAACGAAATGGTCGAGGCGTTGCTCGAGCAGAATGTCGACGCCGCGAAGATGACGGCCGACGACGGAAAGACGTGGGCACTCGACGTGGACGGCGATCAGATCGTGCGCGCCATGCAGGTGTTGCGGGCTCGCGGGCTGCCGCACGCGAAATACGACGATCTCGGGACATTGTTCAAGAAGGACGGGCTGGTCTCCACGCCGACGGAAGAGCGCGTGCGGTTCATTTACGGCTTGTCGCAGGAACTCTCGTCGACACTGACCAAGATCGATGGTGTCATCGTCGCCCGCGTGCAGATCGTCTTGCCGAACAACGACCCGCTCGCGCAGCAGATAAAGCCGTCTTCGGCGGCCGTCTTCATCAAATACCGCCCCGATTCCGATGTCGGCTCACTCGTCCCGCAGATCAAGACGCTCGTCATGCACAGCGTGGAAGGCTTGACGTATGACGCCGTCAGCGTGACTGCCGTGCCCGCCGATCCTGTCGAGCTGGCCAAGAGCCCGCGGAAAAGCAGTGCCCCGACTGTGGTGCTCAGCGCGGCAATTGTCTTTTTGATTTGCGCGGCGGGGCTTTATATCTGGCTCAAGCGCGGCATGCCGGCTTCGCTGGACGTGCGAGGCGCGATTGCCGGCGTCCAGGCGAAATTCAAAGCCCTGATGACCCGCGTACGGCGCTCCAAACCTTCATCGGTGGCGTAATGGATGCCGCGGTTGCATTCCCGTTCGCACGCGCTGCCGCGGCGCTCCAGGCATATGAGCGCAATGCGCGCGATGCCGCTCTCTGGGCGCACAGCAGCTGGTACGCGTCGGTGCTGCGTGTCGAGACGCATGCGCTCGAACTCCTTCGCGAGGCGCTCGAATCAGCGGGGCGCAAGGAGGTCGACTTGTGCTCGCGGGCCTTGTTGCGCGCGGCAGGCGTGGTGCCTCCCGAATTCGGCTCCTTGCGCCGGACGGGGCCGGCGCTCCTCGATTGCTTGCCTGCGCAACTGGGATTGCAGGTGCTACGTATGCGCGCTGTGCGCCTGCGGCGCGCGGAAGCGCGCCGGCTGATCGAGAAACGCACGCGCATGCAGCTTTCCGACTGGCTCGGCATGCCGCTCGATCAGGTGATCAGCCAAGGCGGCCCGGCAAGTGGTAATGCCCCCGATATCGCTCGATTCGTGGCGCGCGCTCAAATGCCATCGCTCGATCGTCTCGATGCGCAGGCATTGACGTTCGAGGGTTACGCCCTGCTGATGCGCGACTTGCGCAGCGTCGCGCCGCCATTCCCGCTGTTGCGGCTCGCATTGCCGAAAACCGTGCCAAGTGCGGCGTGGATGCACACCGAGGCCGGGGAGGTCGATCCCAGCGGCACTTCCGAGCTATTCGCGCTCCTTCCAAAACTGCTTCCGGAGTGGGCATGGTTATTTGGCTGAGATCGGATCGCACGGTGCTCGAGCCCAATGCCTCGCCCGTAGGCATTCATGGGGACGTGATTTCGCGCGACGCATTCGGTGCGTTGATGCAGATCGATGAAGCCTACGCGCAGCTTGGTGCGGATCGCGAGGCGATTCTCTCCGAAGCGGGGCTCGAGGCCGAAGCGATCCTCGCGGCGGCGCGCGAGGAGGCTCAGGCCATCGTGGAAGAGGCTCGACGCGAGTATGAAACCGCGGCCGAACACGGCTATCGCGACGGCGAGCGGCGCGCCGTGAGCGAATGGATGGAGCGGCTCGCCCTGTCGCATGCCGACGAGCGGCGCTTGCAAGCCAAGATGCGCGAGCGTTTGGCGCAGATCGTGACCGTGGCCGTCGAGCAAATCGTCAGCGTGCAGGAGTCCCGCAGTCTCTTCGAAAAAGCGTTGAGCGCTGTCGATCGTATCGTCGAGGGCGCGACCTATCTGCGAGTGAACGTGAGCCCCGCGGACTACGAGGTTGCCAACAACGCGTTCGAGCGTCTGGCTGCGCGGTGGCGCGAGTTGGGACGGCCGTTTCCCTTATCGGTCGTTGCGGACAAGCGGCTGCCGCCGGGCAGTTGCCTGTGCGAATCCGATTTCGGTGCGGTCGACGCGAGTCTTGCGACACAATTGCGCGCCATGCGCTCCGCGGTATCGCGCGCGCTCAAGCAATCGGTCAGCGAAATGCAGCGCGAGGGTACGTGGGACACGTCTGACATGCAGAGTGCGGATTCGAATGCAAATGAGCGTACATCCGGAGACTTCGATTCCGGGGTCGGCCATCATCATGAGACGGACGACGAGAAGAGCGAGGCGCGCCTTGCGCGCACTGCCGCCCGATACGTGCGCGAAGGCGCGCTCGACGAGCCCGATCAGTTGGACGAGTTCGATCGATTCGAAGACGACGATGGCGAGACGGCGGTGAGACGATAGCGAGACATAGCGAGACGATATGCACGCCCTACCGACTACGAGCGAGGCCGAACAGCACATGAGCTCGAACGGCGTGCCCGGCCGCGCACGCGGCGTGCTCGATGTCGAGCGGCTGACTGGCGCCATCGAGCACGAGATCCTGTCGAGCTCGACGGTCGAGCGTACGGGCAAAGTGCTCGAGGTGATCGGCACGCTCGTCAAGGTGGCCGGGCTCGATGTCACGCTCGGCGAGCTGTGCGAACTCAGATCGGCCAACGGCACGCTGCTGCAACACGCGGAGGTCATCGGTTTCACGCGTGACGTGGCGCTGCTTTCGCCTTTCTCGCGCCTGGCAAACGTGTCCCGCTCGACGCGCGTCGTGGGTCTCGGGCGGCCGCTCTCGGTCAAAGTTGGCGACGCGTTGCTCGGGCGGGTCATCGATAGCCTTGGCGAACCGATCGATGGACTGGGGCCGATCGAGGTCGACCAGGAGCGGCCGATTTTTGGCGATCCGCCGCAGCCGATGAGCCGCAGGCTGATCGAAGCGCCGCTCGCCACCGGCGTACGCGTGGTCGATGCGATGATGACGATCGCCGAAGGGCAGCGCATGGGCATCTTCGCGCCGGCGGGCGTCGGCAAGAGTACGCTGCTGGGCATGTTTGCGCGCGGGGCGCAATGCGATGTGACCGTGATCGCGTTGATCGGCGAGCGCGGCCGTGAAGTGAGGGAATTCGTCGAACAGATCCTCGGACCCGACGGCATGGCGCGTTCCGTCGTGGTCTGCGCGACTTCGGATCGTTCGTCCATCGAGCGCGCCAAAGCGGCGTACGTTGCGACCGCCATCGCCGAGCACTTTCGCGATGAGGGGCGGCGGGTCTTGCTGATGATGGATTCGTTGACGCGTTTTGCGCGGGCCCAACGCGAGATCGGACTCGCGGCCGGCGAGCCGCCCGCGCGCCGCGGCTTTCCGCCTTCCATCTTTGCCGAGCTGCCACGGTTGCTCGAACGCGCGGGCATGGGGGCCACGGGCTCCATTACAGGGCTCTATACGGTGCTGGCGGAAGACGAATCGAACAACGACCCGATTGCCGAGGAGGTACGGGGTATCTTGGACGGCCACATGATTTTGTCGCGCGATATCGCGGCGAAGAACCAGTACCCGGCTATCGACGTGCTGGCGAGCCTGTCGCGTGTCATGCCGCAGGTCGTCCCGGGCGAACATGTCCGTGCCGCGGCGCGCCTGCGCGAGCTGCTCGCGAAGTATCGCGAGGTCGAGATGCTGCTGCAGATCGGCGAATATCAGCCCGGCGGCAACCCGGTCGCGGACGAGGCGATCGAGAAGCATGACGCGATTCGGGCGTTCTTCTCGCAATCGACTCAGGATTATGCGTCGCCGGAGGAGACGGAGGCGCATCTCTTCATGCTGGCTGACCGCTGACGCAAATGGAGCCGGCCAGCATCGCCCGGCGCATCGCGGCACTCGAGCGAACGGTTTCGAGGCGTCGTCGCCTCGACGAGACGCTGACGGCTGAGCTTTCGGCGCGGCGAGCCGAAGAGGCGCAAGCTCGGCAAGAGCGTGACGACAAGGCGTCGGAGGTCAGCCGGGAAGACGCGTTGCTCCGGAGTTACCACGACCGGATCGCAAAGATGATGAGTGGCGGCTCGGTCGTGACCGCGACCGAATTGACCGCGACGATGCGCTATGCGGATGTCGTGGCCGATCGGCTACGCGGTCTGGAAGGCGAGCTTCGACAACGCGAGGCGGCGCTCGCCGAGCGTGCGCAGCAAGTCGTGCAGGCGGTGCGCGCGGTGGCCAACAACCGCGGCCGGATCGACTTGTGTACCGACAGAATCGCGGAATTGCAGCGCGGCGAGGCGATGCAGGCGACCGACGCGGCGGATGAGGAAGCGGAAGAAGCTGCGCTTGCACGGGCTCGCCTTGCGGCAGGAGCGCCACGATAGCGGCATACGTGTTGAATACGAAAAAACGACCGATCGGCGCACGATGCGCGGTCCCCCCAGCCCTAGATGAACGACATTCTCTTACTTCTATCGTCGCCCGCGACAAACCCCGTTCGCCTTTTGATGGTGCTCGGCCTTTCGTCGGTGCGCCTGTTTGTGGTGTTCTATATTTTCCCGCCGACAGCGGACGGCATTCTCCAGGGCGTCGTACGCAACGGCATCGTGCTGCTCTTCGGCTCGTTCATCGCCTATGGGCAGCCGCTGCAGGACATTGCATTGCTCAGCGGTACGACGATGATCGTGATGGTGATGAAAGAGGCGATCATCGGCCTCGTTCTCGGCTTCGCCGCCTCGACAGTGTTCTGGGTGGCGGAGTCGGCAGGAACCTATATCGACGACCTCACGGGGTACAACAACGCGCAGATGACGAATCCGCTGAGGGAAGACTCGGCCACGCCCACTTCGATTCTCCTCTCGCAACTCGCCAGTGTGGCGTTCTGGGTGCTGGGCGGCATGACGTTTTTGCTGGCTATCGTCTACGAATCCTACAACTGGTGGCCGATTATTTCGAAAACGCCGGTTGCCGCGAACGTCATCGAAAGCTTCGTGCTGAACCAGACGGATTCGCTGATGCAGATGATCGCCAAGCTTGCCACCCCGATCATGTTCGTCCTCATTCTCATCGACATTGCGATCGGCCTGGCGGGAAAGAGCGCGCAAAAGCTCGACCTTGCCAATCTGAGTCAACCGATCAAAGGGGCCGTGACGGTCTTCATCCTGGCGATATTCGTCGGGATTTTCGTGGATCAGGTCAAGGATCAGTTGGTTCTCAAAGGTCTGGCGGAACAGCTGAGGGCCGTGGCGACGTCGATGACTGCGGGTAAGCGATGACGCGCTCGATGTGCGCGCTCCTACGAATCTCAATCCTTCTCAAATGAGGGCGTGAACTCAGATTTGTTGAAGATGTACGCGGCCTGCCTCCGCTACATTGACTTACGCGGGCAGCGGCCGTCTTCCAACGATGCAGGCCGCCCGTCTTCCACGAGACGATCAACGCTCGCGCGCGCGTTACGGGGCTCACAACTTTCTGATGACCAGATGCCATGAAAATAAAACGGCTCGTTAGCGCCGCCTGCCTGGCGGCATACCTTTCGTTTTCTCTTGCCGCGTCGAATGTCGCCGCGGCGCCTATACGATGGCACGGTTCGATGGTGCATCTGTCCGTCGAAAGCAAGGATTTGAAGGATGTATTGCGCGATTTCACAGCGGGGCAGGGTGTGCCCGCGACCATTTCGAACGACGTGCATGGCACCGTGACGGGCCGCTTCGATATGTCCCCGCAGCGGTTTCTCGACACGCTGGCTTCGACGTTCGGCTTCGTCTGGTTCTATGACGGCAATACCCTTTCGATCAGCGATGCGAACAGTGTGACGAGGCAGGTCGTCAAGCTCGACCATGCAAGCACCGACGATCTGAAGGGCGCGTTGGATAGTCTGCGCATCACGAGCCCACGCTTTCCGATTACTTATGACGCGAGCCAAGGTACCGCGCTCGTGAGCGGTCCACAGCCATACGTTCAGCTCGTTGCCGAGATCGCGCATCGCCTCGACAATCGCGCGGGCGAGCGTCTCGGCTCGTCCGTGCGCGTCTTCTCGCTGCGACACGCCTGGGCCGACGATCACAACGTGCAGATCGACGGCAAGACGATCAGCGTACCGGGCGTAGCGACAGTGCTTTCGCGCATGTACCACCCGCAAGGCAGCAACGATGCAATCAACGGCTCGGTCGGTCTTGAAAGCGGCAGCCGCCCCGCGCAGGCGCCCACGATGCAGCGTATGCAGCCGATGCAGGACGTGACGGGAGGCATGGCCGGCGGTGGATTGGAAGGCGGCGGTATCAACCCGCCTTTGCCGCAGTCGATGAACGGCGCAAGCGCACCGCAGTCCGGGCTCGCCGGGCTGCTGAGCGGGATGTCCGCGGGCGGCGCGCCTTCGACGATGCCCTCGCTGCAAAATTACACCATGGCTTCGGTGATGAACGGCCCCTCGGGCGATTCGAGCTCGAGCGCGATAGCCGGCAGTAAGTCGCTTCCGGTGATCGAAGCCGATCCGCGCACGAACTCCGTACTGATCCGCGATGTGCCCCAACGCCTCTCGCAATATCAGGATTTGATCGACCGGCTCGACGTCAAGCCGAAACTGATCGAGATCGAGGCGCACATCATCGAGGTCGACGACAACGCGCTCAAGCAGATCGGGGTCGACTGGCGTGCGCACAATAGCCATGTCGACTTCCAGACCGGCAACGGCACGACGCAACAGAACGGCTACAACGGCAATATCAACCCCGTCTTCGGCACACAAACGCTGCAAGATGGAACGACCATCATCAACACTTCGCCGGTTGGCGCATCGTTGACCGCCGTACTGGGCAACGCCGGCCGCTATTTGCTCGCGCGCATCAACGCATTGCAGGAGAGCAACCTCGCGAAGATCGATGCAAGTCCGAAGGTCGCGACGCTGGACAACGTCGAGGCGGTGATGGATCACAAAACGCGCTTCTTTGTCCGCGTATCGGGTTACACAGCTGCCGATCTCTACAGCATCTCGACGGGTGTGTCGCTACGCGTACTGCCGATGGTTGTCGACGAGAACGGTCAGCAGCAGATCAAGCTCAAAGTCAACATCGAGGATGGGACGGTCACATCGCAGCAGGTCGACAACATTCCGATCATCACGACGAGTACGATCAATACCGAATCGTTCGTCAACCAAGGCGAAAGTCTGCTGATCGCGGGCTACCGCGTCGACAGCTCGACCAATGGCGAGACGGGCATTCCGCTGCTGTCGAAGATTCCTTTCGTGGGCGCGCTCTTCCGATATCGTTCGAACGAACGGAGCCATATGGAGCGGCTCTTTTTGCTGTCGCCGCGTATTCTCGACTATTGAAAAGGTGCGGGGCGGTGCACTCGAAACGAGTGCGCCGTCCAACGTCTTACCGACGGTGCACGGCGCGAAGGCTTGACGTCAGTGGCCGTTACGACCGTGTGCCGTTTCGCCGGCGCTGCCTGAAAAGCTGTGGGAGGAACCGCCGGATGTGCAAACGGCAAGCATGTCAGTGCAATCGGAGCCCGACCATGCACGCGCGTTGCGCGCGGTTTCGCTATCGGCCGGATGCAGTTCCGCACGTGACGAACCGTGCAAGGCGAAGCTATCGGCCGGGGTCGGCGTCATTGCATCGACCTGTACGAGCGACGCGATCGTCGAGAGCATGTCTTGTGCTTGTGCGCGATCGTCGATTTCCGCGGATTCCTCCGCGCCCACGCGCACATCCCGCACGTCTTTCGGAAGATCCATCTCGACGCGATAGCCGTGCGCGTACATCGTGCGCAGGCGCACGCCATGCGAGCCGTTCAGGCTGAGCTTCTTGCGCAGTTTGTAAATATGCTGCTCGAGCGTGCGTCCCACGATGTCCTCGGAACTGCTCCAGACCGCTCCAGCGATCTGCCGGCGGCTCACATATTCGCCAGGGCAGGCGAACACGAGCCACGCAATGGCGAATTCGCGAGACGTCAGGCGCACCGGCTCGTCGTCCACCCATACGGTGCAGGTGCGACGGTCGAGCAGATACGAGCCGCATTCGAGGCGATCGGCTGTATCGGCCGTTTGAAGCGGCTGAAACCTGCGTACCGCGAGATGCACGCGCAGCACGAGCTCGGCCGAATTGATCGGGCACAGCACGATATCGTCCGCGCCCGCATCGAACAGCTCGATGATGCTTTCGCGATTTTCATGCGCGCCCACCACGACGAGCGGCGCACGGCGGTCCGCATAACAGGAGCGCCGGGCCAGCACCGGGCGCATGGGATTCATCCCGGTTTCGGCATCGATGAGGATGGCTGTGTAGTCGTCGCGGTAGATGGCACGCGCGAACACAACTTCGTCCGAGAATCGCGTACATTGCGCGCCGTCGGGTTCGAAGCATTGACAGATCAACCGGAAGAGCGCCGTGCTTCTGGTCATGACTGCGAGTTTCATCTTCCCTCCAGTGGTTCCTGTCGCACGATGTGCTCGCACGAAGGGAAACTGCATTCCGGCTAGAAAAGACTCCGAATAGCCGGACAGTAAACGTTTAAACGTCTTTAGGATGTAACGTTTTGTTTCATTGGAATTGGCACGTTAGCTGGCTCAATGATAAATCACGAACCTTGAAAGAAATGAGTGCGAAAATCCGTAGGTTCCTTGCAAGACCGTATCAGGGGACTCCGGAACGGTGCAAAGCACGTGGTGCCGGCGTACAGCCGCTGCCGACGAGCAGGCTTCCGTGTGAGCCGGGCGCTGCGAAGCTTCGTAGGCATTTGCTTTCAGAAATGAAAGGTTTGTGTTCATCAAAACCCCATGTCCGCCACGACAAATGGGCGTTTTCAACGCGCGAATTCGTAGTATTGGCCTAATTGGCGATTTGTCATTGACGAATCCATAAAAGCCGGCTTGCGATTTTGTGCTCACCGATAAATGGGGTAATAGGCGCACATATTGAGCCAACCCGTTTCGCTTTTTGATTTTCGTGAAAAATCCGCTCGGTGGGCGAGACTTGTTGTTTTTTCGATGAATGCCGCTTCGCCGCGGCATGCCCCGTCTCGTTGCCTCACGGCCTGAGGTAAGCGAAGAACATGGGCAAGCCGAGCCCGGATGTTTCGGAGACCGAAGCAACGGTCAACGCTGGCGCGGAAGACAACGGTGTGTTCGCATGCTTTGCCGCAGGCTCATGACGCGCGTCCGTGGGTGCAGGGCTTGCCTGCGGAGCAGGCCCTGAAACGGGCGCAGGCGCGGGCGCCGTCGCCTGGATGCTGCCGACGCCCGCCGCGGACGAAAGCGGAGTGGCCACGGGCGCCGCCGACGGCACCGGTGCGGTGACGCCCTCGGCAGCCGGCTTGGAAGCCGGTTGGGCGCTGGCGGCGCGATAGACCAGATAAGTCGCGGAAAATGGCACCAGCATGGAGATGCCTTGCTGGTTGCAGTCCGGCTGCGGTGGCAGTCCGCCACGTGTGCGGACTTGTTGGATCGACGTGACCTTGGCAAACCGGCCTTTGCCTTTCTCGGCGTCACTGGTGCGGCGTGCAACGATCAGCTCCCAGGCCAGCGCATCGGTCGCGACGATCTCTTGCGCGGCGACGCGGCCGGAGACGTAGCTGCCGTCATAAGCGACAAATCGCGGGCCGGGGACGAGCGTGCCGACATTGCGCCGCGCACCGTCGACAAGCGTCGCCTCCGCGCCTTTATCGATCCATGTCAACCGTCCCGCCTGACGGCGGCAGCTGTAGATGGTTTCACCCACCGCCGTCAACGCATCTTCCAGCACCTCCTGCGGCGGAGTGCGCAGCGACTCGGGAAGCGTCGTGTTCGCAGGCGGAACGTCCCGTGTGGCGCAGCCGGCCAGCGTGCCGATCACCATGGCTACCGAGGCGGCCAGCACCAAGGGCGAGGCGATATGGCCTGCCGTTCGCGGCGAGCGGCGAAGGGGCTGAGTGCGCGTACTGCGAGACGGGCGAATCATCGGCTAACCGGTAGGCGGAAGGTATGGCCGAGCATACCCGCGAGATGCCGGCTCGGGTGCTCCTTGAATGCGAAGAGATGTACGGTAATGCGTAGTGACGGCCATGCGGAGCATGAGCGACGCGCGTAACCGATGCGCAAATTTATGCGCTATTGCGCGCCGCTTCGTTTTACCGCACGTCGCTGCGCTTCGCTTCCCGGCTACTGACCGGATGTCCGTAAAGTCATGTAAGGAGACGCCGCAAGTACCCAATCGCGTGCGTTTTTGGAAAATGGCTTTACGGACGGAGTATCCGGATGAGCGCAGCCACGTTGACGAGGCCGGAGGCGGCCATATGGTCGACCTACCAACAATCCCTCGTGCCCCCCGCACGGAGTGCAAGCACGAAGGCAGCGCCTGCCTACTATTCGTCGTCGAATGGCGCCGAAAGCTCGCAGGGTCAGCCTGACGACATCGAGGCGTTGTTTGCAACCCTCATGTGGGACACATCGCTGGACACACTGGTGAAACTCGCGTCTACCGACGATTCGTCGGGCGGCGGGAATCCGCAGGACGCACTCGCCGCGTTCTTGCGGAGCGCCCAGAACGGGAGTGGGGGCGGCACTGGCGGTGATTCGGGCGGTGACGCGGGCTCGGGCCCTTCGGGAGACTCGAATGTCGGCCCGATCAGCGGGGGAAATCCTGCGGGCATTGCGGAGGGTGTGGCCGGGAAATCGGCGGCAAGTTTGGAAGAGAGTCAGCTGGTGCCGATGCATCGAGGTGTCTCGACAGACGTTTGCTGTGCGAACTTCGTTTCGGCGTGCCTTCAGAAGGCCGGACTCCTGTCAGCGTCGGAGCACACGGATAGCGCGCCGCAATTGAAGACCACGCTTCAGAACAAGGGCTGGCACACCGTCAGTCGCGCGCAAGCCAAGCCAGGCGATGTCTGCTTTATCATTAGAGACGGTATACCCCATCACGTCGAACTCGTTGCGAAGAACGCCGATGGTCGTATTACGCTCGTCGGCTCGAACAATACGGGTGCCAATCACGACGGCCCGCAGGTGGTATCCAACGACACCTGGAGCGGAAATCAGGGCAACGTCGTCTTCCTGAGCCGGTCGTAACGCAAAGACCCGCGAATCCTTCGAGCGTCCGTGACCGCGGCGACCCCACCTTCGACGAAGGACTGGAGGTCGCTCAGGTCTGGGCGCTCTTTTCTTTTGAATGTTGATGCAAGCAGAGACGCACAAAGCGCGATCGGTGGGGGGGCGAGAATGGGCAGCGTCGCGCTCGCGACATTTGTCACGCGCGCGAAAGCGTCCAATAGGATCGGGGAAAGGAGCAGGAGATTGAGCGGGTAATCGATCTTGGAACACGCCGACGGGGTCGGCGCGCTCCCTTGTCACTCGAGATCAAGCTTCCTCGATATCCGGCTTATTCTTGTTGTTCTTGTTGCTGGGGGAATCGAAGAGCGGAACTCCCACGGGAATCTCGTCGACGCTTTGCAGCGGATAGACGCTCGGCCCGCGCGACGCGGGGATAACAGTGCCGGCCTGCTGAGTCGGCTGCGAATTCGGCGTGAGGTCTCCTGCGTTGACGGTGACTTGATCGGAGCCGAATGTGACGTTGCCGCTGCTATCGGGGTGATTCCGATTGTTGTTGCCCCAGCTAAGTGGATTGTACCAATGGGAATCTTTGCTGTCGGCACCGTCTTTCAATTTTTGAATCTCGTCCTTCGCCGACGAATTCAGGGTGACGGAACCATCCTGATTGATTTGGCCGACCTCTTTGTTGCCGTCGTACAGGTCGCCCTGTGAATCCACTTTCCAATTGAGCGCAGTCCCATCTTTTTCGGTGAGTTTGACGTTTTTCAGGCCCTGCGCGTCGACCTGGTTGGCCGGATCGCCGCTATATCCAACCGGCAGCGCGCCAGTCCCCATTTGCAGGGGATCGAAGTCCGATCCATCGTCCGCGGACGCAGCTTGAGTGGACGCCTGTTGTCCCGGCGTGAGATCCCCCGGGTTGACGGTGACCTGATCGGAGCCGAATGTGACGTTGCCACTGCTATCGGGGTGATTCCTGTTGTTGTTGCCCCAGCTGAGTGGATTGTACCAATGGGAATCTTTGCTGCCGGCACCGTCTTTCAATTTTTGAATCTCGTCCTTCGCCGACGAATTCAGGGTGACGGATCCATCCTCATTGATTTGGCCGACCTCTTTGTTTCCGTCGTAAAGGTTGCCCTCTGCGTCTTCCTTCCAATTGAGCGCAGTCCCGTCTTTTTCGGTGAGTTTGACGTTTTTCAGTCCCTGCCCGTCGAGCTGGCTGGCCGGAAAACGGGAGGATACCTCCCGGTTCATACCAGGGCCCCTGCCGCGATGTGAACGGGGAGATTGGCTGCCGAGCGTTCCGGCTGCGGAAGGATCGTCGCCCTCAATCATACCCAACTGGGCAAGAATGCTTTCCATATCGATATTCGAACCCGTCCCAGCCGCGCTTGGCGAACCACCGCCCCCGTAAAGGTTCGTCTCGTTCAAATAGTGGGCCGTAATAGTGTTATTGCAAGTCGTAGATGTCATGGCTGTCTCACTGTGGGTCACATCTGTTCGGGTAACCTTCGAGGTCGCGCGTTAGACGACTTCTGGCGACAGGGTAGGCGAATCGGGTAGGTCCTCGTGACCCTATGCGAAGAGAAGTTCCGACACCCGAAGTTTTTCGCGTGGGCCGGATATTGTCTCCCGCGGGCCTATTCCATTCAGTAGGAAATTGGGCGCCGCGGCCTCGTTCAACTTCGGCTGCATGGCGACAGCTTCGCGTCGCTCATTCGCAGGTATCGATATCGGCGTGAAAATGCAGCGTAATCCGGGGCCGGATATGAGAGGCCGCAGGCGGCTGCGAATCTGTCGGCCGGTTACCGATCGGGACTGAGCCATGTCGAACACTCAATGTACTCCTGCGGTGCTGAATTTCCTGTTGACGATCTTCGCGGGAGCACTGCGCGTGCAGGCGCACGCCGAAGCGGAGGAATTGCTGCTTGCGCTGCGCCTGCTGCACCCGAAACAGGTTGTCGTCGATTTATGCGAGGTGAGGCTTCTCGTCAACGCTCAGCGATGGGTCGAAGCGCTCCGCCTATTGAGGCAGATCGAAGAGCAGGGGAACGGCTCCCCGGTGGTTTCGGCGCTGCAAGGATGGTGTTTGCATGTGCTTGGCGATGACGCGTGGCGCCGCTGCATAGCGGATGTCGTGAAGAGCAGCGACGCGACCGGCTTGACGATTGCCGGCAAGTTTCTTGAAGTGAGCGGCGAACCGCTGATCGAGCAGGTCGCTCAGAAAGTTGGGGCGCAGTATCTATAGATCGCGTTCGTTGCGGCCGACCCGATGCGCATTGCGAATTGCGTATTGCAGGACGC
>CBJLAJ010000026.1:0-42618 GCA_966421005.1 uncultured Paraburkholderia sp. | reverse complement strand
TCCGGAATCGCAAGCTGCGCGATGAACTGTTGCAGCGCCTCGCGCGTGATGCCTTTGCCACGCGTGAGTTCCTTCAGCTGCTCGTACGGGTTTTCGATGCCGTAACGACGCATCACCGTCTGTACCGGCTCCGCGAGCACTTCCCAGCAGTTGTCGAGATCCTCGGTGAGACGCTGCGGATTCACTTCGAGTTTGTCGAGGCCGCGAATCAGTGCGTCATAAGCCAGCAGCGAATAACCGAGCGCGACGCCCATGTTGCGCAGCACCGTCGAGTCGGTCAGGTCGCGCTGCCAGCGCGACACGGGCAGCTTGTCGGCGAGATGGCGCAGCGTCGCGTTGGCGAAGCCGAGATTGCCCTCCGAGTTTTCGAAGTCGATCGGATTGACCTTGTGCGGCATCGTCGACGAGCCGATTTCACCGGCCTTCGTCTTTTGCTTGAAGTAGCCGAGCGAGATGTAGCCCCAGACGTCGCGATCGAGATCGAGCAGAATCGTATTCGCGCGCGCGACGGCATCGAAGAGCTCGGCCATGTAATCGTGCGGCTCGATCTGGATCGTGTAGGGATTGAATGCCAGTTTCAGGCGCTTTTCGACGACTTCGCGCGAAAACGCTTCCCAGTCGAACTCGGGGTACGCCGACAAGTGCGCGTTGTAATTGCCTACCGCGCCATTCATCTTGCCGAGAATCTGAACCTGAGCGATCCGCTCGATCGCGCGCGCAAGACGCGCGGCCACATTGGCGATTTCCTTGCCGAGCGTCGTCGGGCTCGCGGGCTGGCCGTGCGTACGCGAGAGCATCGGTTGCTCGGCATGCGCGCGCGCCAGCGCAACGAGGCGGCTTTCGACCGCGCGCAACGCGGGCAGGATGACATGCTCGCGCGCGCCGGCGAGCATGAGGCCGTGCGAAGTGTTGTTGATGTCTTCGGACGTGCAGGCGAAATGGATGAATTCGCTTGCGCGCTCGAGTTCGGCATGGCCTTTGACCGATTCCTTGAGCCAGTACTCGACGGCCTTCACGTCGTGATTGGTCACGCGCTCGATGTCCTTGATCCGCGCGGCGTCGTGAGCCGAAAAACGTTCGACGAGCTCGAGCAGGAAGCGCTCGGATTCGCCGGAAAAGCGCGGCACTTCGGCGAAGCCGGCATGCGAAAGCGCAATGAGCCAATGCACTTCGACGGTGACGCGATGGCGCATGAACGCGGCTTCGGAAAGCCAGTCGCGCAAGGCTTCGGTTTTGGCGGCGTAGCGGCCATCGAGCGGCGAGAGCGCGGTGAGGGCAAAAAGGGTATCGGCGCGGGTATCGGACATGATGGGACGACGGAGCGCGGCGAGCGCCCGTTCATAAGCGGCAAGGGAATCGCGCATTTTACCACCGCGCCAGGTCGTACCCCATGGCACCACCGCGGCCCAATAAAACAAAACGGGCATGCGCTGGCGACGCATGCCCTGTAATCCCCGACGCGGGCGAGAGCCCGCGGATCAGTCGCCGGCCGTCGCCGTGCGACCGATGCTGGGCGCCGGCGCGGCCGGCAGCGGCGCGCCCGGTGCCGCCCAGACAAGCCACTGCGAGCGCAGCGCGACGACGGCGAGGCACGCGCAGGCGGCGAGTGCGCCGAACGTGGCGAAGCCCATCTGATAGCTGCCGGTGCTTTCCTTGGCGATGCCCATGACAACGGGCAGATAGAAACCGCCGATGCCGCCTGCGGCACCTACCACGCCCGACAAGAGGCCCGTCTTGCCCTTCCAGCGATGCGGCACGAGCTGGAATGTCGAGCCGTTGCCGAGGCCGAAGGCGAGATACAGGCAAACGAGGAGTGCAATGCCGCCGCCGAGCGGAGGCATCCATGCCGCGAACAGCAGATCTGCGGCCGAGATAATGGCAAGCAAGACGACGAGCGCACGCACGCCGGTCACGCGATCGGCCAGATAGCCGCCGAGCGGACGCACCATCGCGCCGAGAAACGCGAGCAGCGACATGAAGAGGCCGGCTTCGAGCTTGGGCATCTGATAGAGATTGGTGAGCAACAGCGTCACGTACGACGACATGCCGACGAAGCCGCCGAATGTGATGCTGTAGATCAACATGATGACCCACGTGTCGCGTTCGGCCAGCACGCTCCGATAACGTGCCGGCAACAGCGCGATCGCGCCGATCGCGCCGAGCACCGGCAGGAGCAGCAGACCTGCCTTGCCGTTGCCGAAGATGCCCGCTTTCACGGCGAGCACGAGTACGATCAGGCCGACTAACGTAGCGACGAAGCTGCCCGTGGCGCGCAGCGTGCTGCCGGTCTTTTCGCCGCGATCTTCAGCCCATGCGAAAACCGCGAGGCCCGCGATCGCAAGCAGTGGCAACGCAGCCGCGGTGGCCATCTGCCAGCCGAGTACCGTGGCGACGCGAGGGAAGAGGAACCCGTCGAGCACGGCGCCGATATTGCCGGCAGCCGCCAAACCGAGTACGAGACCTTGGACTTTCGGGGGGTAGCTGCTGCCGGCCATCGGCAGCGCGACGGCGAAGCTCGCCCCGCCCATGCCCAGAAACACGCCGAGCACGAGCAACAGCGTATAGGTGGGCGCGGCCGGCCAGACCGGCAGCACGATCGTCGGCAGCGCGGAAAGCAGTACGCCGAGAAGCGCAATCTGCCGTCCGTTGGCCGATTGATAAAGATTGCCTAGCGTCACGCGCAAGATGGCCGCGGCAAGCACCGGGACGGCGACGAGAAAGCCTTGCTGCGCGGCTGACATCGCCACATCCTTGCCGATGAAGGGGGCAAGCGGGCCGTAGAGCACCCACACGGTAAAGCCGGTGTCGAAATAGAGGAAACAGGCCAGGAGCGATCGCCAGTTGCCGCTCTGTAGCGCGTGTTGCAGGTTCTTCATGACAGCCTCGCGTCGAGTGATCGAAAGATGCGCGCCTTGTTATTTTGCGGTGCAGCGCGACGGCGGGATTACGCAAGGGCTGTGCCATATCGTCGCGCAACCGTGACGAGGCCGGCGGAAGACGGTATGCGCCGGGGATAGCCGGACTGTCGCCTCCGGCCTTTGCGCGCCGGGCATGGCGAGGCCGTAATGGTGCGCGCCGAGGCGGTTCGCACCAGCTGTGCGCGAGGAGCACTGCGCCCGTGCGCCGCACGCGCGTCGATGGTGCGTTGCGCAAATCGTCTGTTCAAAACCGGGCTTTATACGCGACTAGCGGGGGATACGGGCGACAGTACAATGCGGGCGTTGCCGCCGCGGCGGTTTTTGGCGAATGGTCGTATGGAACTGAAATGGCTCGAGGATTTCGTCTCCCTCGCGGAGACCCGCAGCTTCAGCCGTTCCGCTGAGCTGCGGCATGTCACGCAGCCCGCGTTTTCGCGGCGGATACAGGCACTCGAGGCATGGCTCGGCACGGAGCTCATCGACCGCTCGGTCTATCCGACACGGCTCACGCAGGCGGGCGACGTGTTCTACGAGCAGGCGCTCGCGATGCTCTCGCAGATGCACGAAGCGCGGATCGTCCTGCGCGGACACATCGGCGCGCCGGCGGCGACGATCGAGTTCGCCGTGCCACATACGCTGTCGCTGACCTATTTCCCGCACTGGCTACAACGCATCGAGGCCCGCATGGGCCCCGTGCATACGCGGCTGCGGGCGTTGAACGTCCATGACGCGGTGCTATCGCTCGTCGAAGGCGGGTGTGACCTCGTCATGGGCTATCACCATCCGAGTCACCCAGTCGCGCTCGATCCGGGCCGGTACGACATGCTGACGCTCGGCTTCGAGCCGATCAGCCCGTTCTCGGCGCCGCTGCGCGGCGGCCGTGCCCGCTATCATTTGCCCGGCACCCCCGATGCACCGGTGCCGTATCTCTCGTACACGCAAAATGCCTATCTGGGGCGCATGACGGAGGTGATCGTCGCGAAGGCACCGGAGCGTCTCTATCTCGACCGCATCTACGAGACCGACATGGCCGAGGCGTTGAAGGCGATGGCCATCGCCGGGCATGGGGTGGCGTTCCTGCCGCACAGCGCGGTGGAGGATGCGGTGGCAGCGGGCGATTTGTTGCGGCTCGATCGCCCCGCGCGCGGGGTGGCGACGGACCGCTTCACGCTGACGATGGAGATTCGGCTTTACCGCGACAAGCTTGCCGTTACCGGCGACGATCCGCGCCGCGCGCTCGTGCGCCGACTGTGGGACGTCGTGGCGAACGAGCTGGAGGCCGGTGCCGCCGGGGCGTGAGTATGGTCCGCGCCGCGTGTCTTACGGTTGTCGGTATTGCATCCGTTGGGTGTATGCCACGACGGTGGACTCGTCGATGCCGTAGTTCTTCACGATGACGCTTATATCAGCTCCGGCGCGCAATACTTCGCCGGCGCGGCCATCCAGGATGATTCGCGCGAGCTGCGCTCTCGCGTGTTCGAGTCGTGCCGGGGGCAGCGATGGATCGATCATGATCTCATTCAGCGAATCGCCCTTTACCGCCCGAATAGCAGCCTGCGTGAGGCCGGACATGCGGGATATGTCTTCGATGGGCGCGTGTGCTTGCAAGTCTCTTCGAACGGCGTCACCAACGGGTCCGCGCAAGATGGCGCCTTCGAGTCCGCTCCCGAGCGGGTCGCTTATGCCGTATTGGCGGGCGAGACTCCACACATGGACCTGTGGCTCGCCCGCGAGGGAGCCCACGGGGCCCTTTTCCACCGCGTAGGCCTCAAACTGCATTCGCGTATCGGGCGGCAACGCAAGCCGGTGCATGACGGACTCGACCGACTCGCTCTGTTCGATCGACTCACAGGCCAAAACGGTTCGCAGCACATCTGGGTTGAGCCCGTAATGCGAGGCAACTGGCTCAAAGGGCGGTGGTCGCATGCTATACGCCGCGGCCCTCTGTGCCTCAAGTTTCCATTGATGAGCGGCTGCGTAACCCGTCAACCGCAGCACGTGCTTCGGGTCCCCGTCGAGGCCGAGCGTGCGGGCGATCGAAGGGATCATCGAAGGGGCGACATAGTCCTGTTGCATGGCCTGGCGGCCCGGGCCGCTAAGCGCGATCTCGGTAAGCTCCTCGAGCGCCGCCTCTGGCAGCCCGCATTTCGTGAGCGCAACATACGGCGGAATGCCTTGGTCAAGGAGGTTGTTGGCCACGTGCCAGCGCAGCCTCATGACGTTTTGCGGATTGCGGATTCCAAATTGGTTGTACGCGACTTGACCGACGATGTCCCCCTGCATATAGGGGGACAGTACGGCCTCGGTCGCCTGCTTCCTCGCTTTAGGCCCCTCCGCAGCGAGGACCTCGAGCCCATCGATATCGCTCGGGTTCAAACCATATTGCTGGTAGACCTGCAGAACGTTCCCCCCGCTCGCTGCGGCCTTTTCAGGAGTCATAATCCTTTTGGCCGCTTTATTCAGCCATTCCCCCACCTTGCCAGCGAACTGAGCGCCCGCTTCTGCAGCACGAGCGCTCGCTTCTGCGGCGCGAGCGCCGCCTTGCCGGAACTGGCCGCGGCGGTCCGGTCCCCGCTGCGGGGCGTCCGCGAACTGTCCATAGTTCGGCGGCGCAGTCGGCGGCGGAGGATAGCCGGGTGGCGGTGGCGCATTGCCCTGCGCGTCCCCCATGCCAGCCTGATCCGTGGGATATCCCCCGGGGGGAAGTTGCCAATCCGGCCCCCAACTAGGTCCTTCGACGGTCATGATGTAATCCTTTTGCATTCGATATCCATAGACCGTGTTGTAGCAAGCCTCGGCTGCCGGTGAACACGCCAACGCGAAAAGGGCTCAGCAAAACCGCACCGGGGGATAATTATGCAAAAAAGACATAACGCAATGACCATACGGCATTGGATTTCAAAATGCCGTTTTCCGACAATGGCGCTCATTCCGTGACCGTTGGAGTCTTCATGTCATCGCCACTGCCGTCAGATGCGCTCGCGCAATCCATCCCTTCGTATCTGCATTCTGACGATCTCGGCCCCTGGGGCAACTACCTGCGCCAGGTCGATCGTGTCGCGCCGTACCTCGGCTCGCTCTCCCGCTGGATCGAAACCCTCAAGCGTCCGAAACGCATTCTGGTCGTCGATGTGCCAATTGAGCTCGACAACGGCACCGTCGCGCACTTCGAAGGCTATCGCGTTCAGCACAACGTCTCGCGCGGCCCGGGCAAGGGCGGCGTGCGCTATCACCAGGACGTGACGCTCTCCGAAGTCATGGCGCTGTCCGCCTGGATGTCGGTGAAGAACGCGGCCGTGAACGTCCCGTACGGTGGCGCGAAGGGCGGTATCCGTGTCGACCCGCGCAAACTCTCGCGCGGCGAACTCGAGCGCGTCACGCGCCGCTATACGAGCGAAATCGGCATCATCATCGGGCCGAACACCGATATCCCCGCGCCGGACGTCAACACGAACGAGCAGATCATGGCGTGGATGATGGATACCTACTCGATGAACCAGGGCCAAACGGCCACGGGCGTCGTGACGGGCAAGCCGATTACGCTGGGTGGCTCGCTGGGCCGCCGCGAAGCAACGGGCCGCGGCGTGTTCGTCGTGGGTACCGAGGCGGCGCGGCGCGTGGGCTTGAGCATCGAAGGCGCGCGCGTGGCCGTGCAGGGCTTCGGCAATGTGGGCGGCATCGCGGCGCGTCTGTTCCAGGAAGCCGGCGCGAAGGTGATTTCGGTGCAGGACCACACCGGCTCGCTGCATCGCTCGAGCGGTATCGATACGGTCGCGCTGCTCGAGCATGTGGCGAAGACGGGCGGCGTCGGTGGCTTTACGGGTGCCGATCCGGTGGCCAACGAGGAATTCTGGACGATCGAAAGCGACATCCTGATCCCGGCGGCGCTCGAAAACCAGATCACCGAGAAAAACGCGGCCAGGATCAAGACGAAGATCATCGTCGAAGGCGCAAACGGTCCCACGACCACGGCGGCGGACGACATCCTTCACGACAAGGGCGTGCTGGTCATCCCCGACGTCGTGGCCAACGCGGGCGGCGTGACCGTTTCGTACTTCGAGTGGGTGCAGGATTTCTCGAGCTTCTTCTGGACCGAAGACGAGATCAATCAGCGCCTGGAGCGCGTGATGCGCGAAGCGTTCAACGCCGTCTGGCAAGTGGCGAGCGAAAACCAGGTTTCGATGCGCACCGCGGCGTTCATCGTCGCATGCAAGCGCATCCTGATGGCGCGCGAAATGCGCGGGCTTTACCCCTGATACCGGTTATCCCGGGAACTTTTCCCCTGTTGTCCGGCATGCCGCGCACAAGGCGGCGCTGCCGGCACCTCGACGCGGGCGACATCGATCGGTGTCGCCCGTTTCCGCATCCAAGCAGGCACGAGACCCGCTACGCGAAAAGCATTTGCGTAAATTCGATGCTTTCAAAAAGGTAACTTGGTACACTGGCGCCGGTTTGGGCCCAAGGAGATCGCCACAATGAAGATCAAGAAGACAGCCGTGTTGTTTGCCGCCGTATGCACCTTCGTCGCTGGAAGCGCGTTCGCGCAAGACTCGGCAACACTGAAAAAGATCAAGGATACGGGCGTCATCGCGCTCGGTCACCGCGAATCGTCGATTCCGTTTTCCTACTATGACGACAAGCAGCAGGTCGTAGGCTATGCGCGCGACGTCCAGATGGCGATCGTCGACGCGGTCAAGAAGAAGCTCAACATGCCGAACCTGCAGGTGAAGGACATCCCGGTCACCTCGCAAAACCGCATTCCGCTCGTGCAGAACGGCACCGTCGATATCGAATGCGGTTCGACGACGAACAACAAGGAACGCCAGCAGCAAGCGGCTTTCTCGAACACATTTTTCGTCATCGGCACGCGACTCATGACGAAGAAGGATTCGGGCGTCAAGGATTTCGACGATCTGAAGGGCAAGACCGTCGTAACGACGGCGGGTACGACGTCCGAGCGTCTTTTGCGCAAGATGAACCAGGAAAAGAACCTGGGCATGAACATCATCAGCGCGAAAGATCACGGCGATTCGTTCCATACGCTCGAGACCGGCCGTGCCGTCGCGTTCATGATGGACGACGCGCTGCTCGCGGGCGAGCGGGCAAAAGCGCACAATCCGGACGAGTGGGTTATCGTCGGTACGCCGCAGTCGCGCGAAGCATATGGCTGCATGATGCGCAAGGACGACCCCGCATTCAAGAAGGTTGTCGACGATGCGGTCGCCGACTTCGAAAAATCGGGCAAAGCCGATGCGAGCTACAAGAAATGGTTCGAATCGCCGATTCCGCCGAAGGGCCTCAACCTGAAATTCCAGGAAAGCGACGACATGAAGAAGCTGTTCAAGGAGCCGAACGACAAAGCGCTCGATTGACCGCCACACTCGTATCGATCGCAAATTGAATCGAACGGAAGGCCGGGTCCTTCCGTTCTTTTCGTTGGAGTCTCATCATGTCCTATCACTGGAACTGGGGCATTCTGCTTCAGCCCGTGTCCACCGGCGAGCCGACGACCTATCTCGGGTGGCTGCTCTCCGGCATGCGCGTGACGGTGACGGTGTCGCTCGCCGCCTGGGTGATCGCCCTTATCGTTGGGTCGATCGTCGGTGTATTGCGCACGGTGCCCAACCGGCAGTTGGCGGGCTTTGCCACCGTCTACGTCGCGATTTTCCGCAACGTTCCACTCATCGTTCAATTCTTTATCTGGTATCTCGTCGTTCCGGAATTGCTGCCTGTCTCGATCGGCACCTGGTTCAAGCAGTTGCCGCCCGGCGCGCAGTTCTTTTCGTCGTCGATCATTTGTCTGGGCCTCTTCACGTCCGCACGCGTGTGCGAGCAGGTGCGCTCGGGCATCGAGGCATTGCCGCGAGGCCAGCGCGCCGCGGGCCTCGCGCTCGGGTTCACCCAATGGCAGACCTACCGCTACGTGCTGCTGCCGGTGGCCTACCGGATCATCGTGCCGCCGCTCACGTCCGAGTTCCTCAATGTTTTCAAGAACTCGGCCGTCGCCTCGACAATCGGTCTGCTCGATCTGTCGGCGCAAGCGCGGCAACTCGTCGACTATACGGCGCAGACCTACGAGTCGTTCATCGCGGTCACGCTCGCTTATGTCGTCATCAATCTGGTCGTCATGGGCATCATGCGCTTCATCGAACATAAGAGCCGCCTGCCCGGCTACATCGGAGGCAAGTGATGCATCAATTCGATTGGAGCGGCATACCGGGCGCGCTGCCCACATTGTGGGGCGGCGCCATCGTCACACTCGAGATTACATTGCTGGCGATTGTCGTCGGCATCGTCTGGGGCACCGTGCTTGCGCTGATGCGCTTGTCGGGCGTCGCGCCGCTTGGCTGGTTTGCCAAGGGCTATGTGACGGTATTCCGGTCGATCCCGCTCGTGATGGTGCTGCTGTGGTTCTTCCTGATCGTGCCGCAGTTTCTTCAAGCCGTGCTCGGGCTGTCGGCCAACATCGATATTCGCCTGGCCTCGGCCATGGTGGCGTTTTCGCTCTTCGAGGCCGCCTACTACTCCGAGATCATCCGCGCCGGTATTCAGTCGGTCTCGCGCGGGCAGGTCAACGCATCGTTCGCGCTCGGCATGACCTATGCGCAATCGATGCGCTATGTCATCCTGCCGCAGGCATTTCGCGCGATGGTGCCGCTCTTGCTCACGCAAGCGATCGTGCTCTTTCAGGACACATCGCTCGTTTATGTGATCAGCCTCGCGGACTTTTTCCGTACCGCTACCAATATCGGCGATCGCGACGGCACGATGGTCGAGATGGTACTGTTCGCGGGCGCGGTTTATTTCGTGATTTGTACGCTGGCGTCGAGCCTGGTCAAAGGACTCCGTAAAAAGGTCGCAAGATGATTTCGATCAAGAACGTTTCAAAGTGGTACGGCCAATTCCAGGTGCTCACCGATTGCACGACCGAAGTCAAGAAAGGCGAGGTCGTCGTCGTGTGCGGGCCGTCGGGCTCGGGGAAATCGACGCTCATCAAGACGGTCAATGGCCTCGAGCCGTTTCAGCAAGGCGATATCGTCGTCAACGGACAGTCGCTGACGGACAAGGGCACGAACCTGTCGAAGCTGCGTGCCAAGGTGGGCATGGTGTTTCAGCACTTCGAGCTGTTCCCGCATCTGTCCATCACCGAGAATCTGACGCTCGCGCAGATCAAGGTGCTCGGCCGCTCGAAGGACGAGGCCGCGGCGAAGGGTGTGAAGCTGCTCGACCGCGTCGGCCTCAAGGCACACGCCGACAAGTATCCCGGTCAGCTCTCGGGCGGGCAGCAGCAGCGCGTGGCGATCGCCCGCGCACTGTCGATGGACCCCGTCGCCATGCTGTTCGACGAGCCCACTTCGGCGCTCGATCCCGAGATGATCAACGAGGTGCTCGACGTCATGGTCGAGCTCGCGCAAGAAGGCATGACCATGATGTGCGTGACGCACGAAATGGGCTTTGCCAAGAAGGTTGCGCACCGGGTGATCTTCATGGATCGGGGGGCGATCGTCGAGGACGATCGCAAGGAAGACTTCTTCGCGAATCCGAAATCGGATCGCGCAAAGGATTTCCTCGCGAAGATCCTGCATTGAACTGCTCGACGTCGCCGCGGTGGCCAGCGCGAGCCTGTAATTAGCGTGAACAGGCCCTAAGACTCGTATGCGGCGATGTCGTCCGCTTCGGCGGCCAAATCGCCGCTCGTAGTAAAGTGCGTGGCCGAAGCACTCGGGTCGCATGCGGGGTTGCGCGCTTTCTCGAGCACCGACGGCGGCACGGGAATATGTGCGCGCGCTGCCACGTCGCCATCCTGGAACATCAGCAGATCGCCGGGCTCGAAGGCGGTCCAGGTTTCGTTGTCTGTCAGCGGCTGAGTGGCAATCACCGCGACGCGATCTTCCGGTGTCGTATATTGCGCGAAGTCGATCGACATGTCCGCGTCGATCAGATGCGCCGTCGAGAACGGCCAGCGTCGCACGAGATAGTGCAGGTGCGTCGAGCAGTGCGCGAACAGCGCCTGCCCGTTCGACATCAGGAAATTGAATACGCCATAGTTCGTGATTTCACGCGTGAGGGCGGTGAGCGCCGCGAACAGGTCGTGCAGCGGTGGCTGCGCGCAGGGAAATGCCTGCCGCAGGCCCTGCATGATCGCGCAAAAGGCCAGTTCGCTATCGGTCGTACCGACGGGCTGATAGACGCCTGTCAGCGTGGGTCGATAGCCCTCGAGATCGCCGTTGTGCGCGAATATCCAATGCCGCCCCCAGAGTTCGCGCATGAAAGGGTGACAGTTTTCGAGCAGGATGTGCCCTTGCGTGGCTTTGCGAATATGGGCGATCGTGTTTTTCGATTTGATCGGATAGCGCTTGACCATCTCGGCAATCGGCGAGGTGGCCGACGATTGATGATCGATGAAGAGCCGGCAGGCCTTGTCCTCGAAAAACGCGATGCCCCAGCCGTCGGCATGGTGATCGGTGACGCCGCCGCGCGCCGCGAAGCCGGTGAAGGAGAACGTGACGTCCGTCGGCGCGGCGCAGTTCATTCCGAGAAGTTGGCACATGGTACGTGGCGTGCGGTACGAGCGAGCCGTTTGACGGACCCGCTACAATATATTTTTTGAAGCATATACCGAGCCGCTGACCGAAAAAAGGGAAATCAGCAGCCCGGCTGCGCCCGGCGTTGCGGTTTTCCCACGTCCGTGCGAGCTTCGATAGGTATGTCGTTGCTTTCTCGGCGGGTCCCCTGGTGGGGGCGCCGCTTTATCCTGCGCTTTTTCCTGTTTTCGTCCTGCCGCCGCCATGACTGTCTCTTCCGTTTCCTCGCCCGCCTCGTTGACGCTTGCCCGCCCCGACGACTGGCACCTGCATCTGCGTGACGGTGCGATGCTTGCCGCCGTATTGCCGCATACCGCGCGCCAGTTCGGCCGCGCCATCGTCATGCCGAACCTGAAGCCTCCCGTCACGACGACCGAGGCCGCGCGCGGCTATCGCGAGCGCATCCTGGCCGCATTGCCCGCGGGCGCCGCGTTCGAGCCGCTGATGACGCTCTATCTGACCGACAACACGCCGGCCGACGAGATTCGCCGAGCCCGGGACAGCGGTTTCGTCCACGGCGTGAAGCTCTACCCGGCGGGCGCGACGACGAACTCGGATGCCGGCGTGACCGATCTCGGCAAGTGCGCCAAAGCGCTGGAGGCAATGCAGGAACTCGGCATGCCGCTGCTCGTACATGGCGAGGTGACCGATCCGTCGATCGACCTCTTCGATCGCGAGAAGGTCTTTATCGACCGCGTCATGATCCCGTTGCGGCGCGATTTTCCGGCACTCAAGGTGGTGTTCGAGCACATTACGACCCAGGACGCGGCCGATTACGTTCGCGACGACGGTGCGGCTGACGGGCTGCTCGGCGCCACGATCACGGCCCATCACCTGCTTTACAACCGCAACGCCATTTTCCAGGGCGGAATCCGGCCTCATTATTACTGCTTGCCTGTGCTCAAGCGCGAGACGCATCGTCTGGCACTGGTGGCCGCCGCGACATCGGGCAATCCGCGGTTTTTTCTCGGGACCGACAGTGCGCCTCACGCGAAGGGGGCCAAGGAGCATGCTTGCGGCTGTGCGGGCTGCTATACCGCGCTGCACGCGCTGGAGCTCTATGCCGAAGCCTTCGACGAGGCGGGCGCGCTCGACAAGCTCGAAGGATTCGCGAGCTTTTTCGGTGCCGATTTCTACGGTTTGCCGCGCAGCGCGGCAAAGGTGACGCTCACCCGCGAACGGTGGGCGTTGCCGGCCGAGTTCGAGGCCGGCGAGGCGTCTGTCGTGCCATTGCGCGGCGGCGAGGAAATCGGCTGGCGGCTTGCCTGACGGGATGCTCGGCGCTTGAAAGGCGATCCTCGGATGACCCGCTCGAACGGTGCCACGGCGATCGAACAGGCGTTTGCCGGCTTCGAGCGCATCGATTGGTCGGCGCCATGGCTCGCGCCCTGCGCCGAACGGGGCGCGCGTTGGCAGCATGTGGCGCTCGAGCGCCCCGATGCCTACCTGGCGACGCTGCAGCACGATGCCGCGGCAGCCGGCCATCGGACGGGGCAGGGCGCGGCGCTCACGTTCATCGCTCAGGCAGACTTACCGGCGGGGACGGCGTACGAGGCGCATATCGCCGCGACTGGCGGTGTGCCCACGCGCGAGAATCTGCACGATTTCTTCAATGCGCTGATGTGGTTCACCTATCCGCGTGTGAAGGCGGCGCTCAACGCGCGACAAGCGGCGTTCATCGCGCGTGACGGCATCGGCGCGACGCGTGGAGCGGAGCGCGACGCGCTGACGCTTTTCGACGAGAACGCCGCGATATTCGTCGCGGCCGATGCCGATCTTCGACGCGCGCTCACGGGATTCGACTGGCAGCGGCTCTTCGTGGCCGGGCGTGCGGCATGGGGCGAGCGCTGCGAAGCGCGCCTCGTCGGCCACGCGTTGCTCGAAAAACTCATTGCGCCCTACAAAGCGTGCACCGCGCACGCGTGGATCGTCGATGCCCCGGCGGAGTACTTTTCGTGGACGGCGGCTTGGCAGACCGAATGGCTCGACGCGACTGTCGCGGATGCGCTTGCCGAGGCGCCCCTTTCCAGCCGCGTATTCGCGCCGTTGCCGGTCCTCGGCGTGCCGGGTTGGTGGCCCGCCAATGTCGAGTCTGCGTTTTACGCCGATGAGCGCGTGTTCCGAGCCGGGCGCCGTGCGGATCGGCCATCCCCCGCGTGCTAAACTTCGCGGTTGCAAAGCAGGCCAGGCAGTCGCGGCCGTTTCCGGCGCAAGCCGGCGACGGGCGAGGAAAGTCCGGACTCCACAGGGCAGGGTGATGGCTAACGGCCATCCGTGGCGACACGCGGAACAGGGCAACAGAGAGCAAACCGCCGATGGCCCGGCGAAAGCCGGGATCAGGTAAGGGTGAAACGGTGCGGTAAGAGCGCACCGCGGCTGCGGCGACGCAGTCCGGCACGGTAACCTCCACCCGGAGCAATTCCAAATAGGCAGGCACGCATCCTTGCGATGCAAGACGGGGCCCCCGTCTCGCCTGCGGGTAGGAAGCTCGAGCGCGTCAGCAATGGCGCGCCTAGAGGAATGGCTGCCACGCGCGTGAAGCGCCGCAAGGCGGGTTGCGCGCGCACAGAATCCGGCTTATCGGCTTGCTTTGCCGATCAATGCGAAGGGCGGCATTCGTCAGGGGTGCCGCCCTTTTTTTTGATCGTCGGCTCTCACGCATCGATTGGCCATATGGCAACCAGCATGTCGCCGTCGACCACGTGATAGTGGCGGTGCAGATTGACGGTCGGATCGCAATGCGACGTGACGAACTCGATGCGTTCGCCGAGCGCCGGACGGTGGGCCGCGTCGACGATCAGCTTGCCATGCTCGTCGCCGAAGAATTCATAGGTCGATGGCCCGGCGACGCCACGTGCCGCGGCGGGCTTGCCGCTGTCCGTTGCCAGGCTCTTGATGCCGGCATCGACCGTTACCCAGTCCGGTGCGTTGATGCTGACGACGGTACTTTGCACGAACAGGGATGTCTCAAAGGGCGCTGGATGCAAAGGGTCGGTCAATGCTTTCAGGTAGTCCGAATCCATGAACAAGTACGAACCAGGCTGCATCTCGGTGAACACGCGGCCGGCCGAATCGAATTCGTGCGTGCCCGTGCCGACGCCGGTCACGACCTCGAGCGCCAATCCCGCCTGTTCGATTGCGGCGACGATCTCCGCGACATTACGGCTGAGTCCGGCTGCGGCTTGTTCTCGTTGGTGGCGGTCTCCGAGGTGTTGAATGTTTCCGCCGTACGCTTGCAGGCCGCCGAAGCTCAGCGTCGAGATCGATGGATTGTCGGAACTGCTCGAGATACCGATGTTGGCGCGCGGTGAACTGCTCGGGTGCGACGAGACTGAAGCTCATTGATATCCCCTTTGCCTGAAAACCGACTCGAAAGGGTGAGCTTGACGATCGCCCGGGCTTGGCGCGTCGACGGTCCGCGAAATAAGACGAAGTGACGCGCTTCGCCAAATCGAACAGGCGCCCGCGTCGCGTGCGGGCCCCGCCAGTTGCTTGTCTTTGGGATACCTGTCTGGCCCTTGGCGAGCCCCGGTCACTGCTCCACGATTTCGAACGAGTGCGTCAATTCCGCCGTCTTGGCGATCATGATCGATGCCGAACAGTACTTGTCGTGTGACAGGTTGATGGCCCGCTCGACCGTAGCCGGGTTGAGATTCTTCCCCGTCACCGTGAAATGGAAGTGAACCTGCGTGAAGACCTTCGGATCTTCGCTCGCGCGCTCGGCCTTCAGCGTCACCGAGCATCCGGAGATCTCCTGACGGCTCTTTTTCAGAATCATGACGACGTCATAGGCCGTGCAGCCGCCTGTTCCGAGCAGCACCATTTCCATCGGCCGCGGCGCGAGATTGCGGCCGCCGCCCTCCGGGGCGCCGTCCATCATGGCCAGATGTCCGCTGCCGGTCTCGGCGGCGAACGCCATGCCGTCAGTCCCCATCCAGCTCACTTTGCATTCCATGTCCCCGCTCCCGCGCAGTCTGAAGAAGAGCGCATTGTAGCCCCGCTCGAGCGCTGCCGCTGGCGCGACGGACCGGTACATCCGCGTTGTTTAATTTATCGTATTGTGAGATACGATTTCGCGATGCAAATTTTCTTGCGCGCTGGGCCGATCCTCTGTACAATGGAACTCATTGGTTGCCTTGCTTGTTCGGCAATCTCCGCATGTCTCCTCCACCCTCCTCCTTAGGTGGATTAAGCCCGAGCCGAGTGTTCGGGCTTTTTTTTTGACGTGTCCCCTCGAATTCCTTTATAATTCAGGGCTTTTCCGCATTCATGCCCGCGGGAGAAGAACAGGGAGAGCCTGCACCGCGTCTCGATACGCAACTATCCAAGCAGGAAGAAATCAAGGGCAGGTCACAATTTTGGATCGATCATGAAGACATTTTCCGCGAAAGCCGAAGAGGTAAAGCGCGAATGGTACGTGATTGACGCGACGGATAAGGTTCTCGGCCGTGTCGCCAGCGAAGTGGCACGCCGTCTTCGCGGCAAGCACAAGCCTGAGTTCACCCCGCACGTCGACACCGGCGATTTCATCGTCGTCATCAACGCTGGCAAGCTGAAGGTGACGGGCAACAAGAACGCCGACAAGAAGTACTACCGTCACTCGGGCTACCCGGGCGGTATCTACGAAACGACGTTCGGCAAGATGCAGGAGCGTTTCCCGGGCCGTGCGCTCGAGAAAGCGGTCAAGGGCATGCTGCCGAAGGGCCCGCTTGGCTACGCCATGATCAAGAAGCTCAAGGTCTACGCCGAAGCCACGCATCCGCATACGGCTCAGCAGCCGAAAGCGCTCGAGATCTAAGGGGAGCCCACATGATCGGTAACTGGAACTATGGTACGGGCCGCCGCAAGAGCGCTGTCGCTCGTGTCTTCATCAAGGCAGGCAAGGGCGAAATCGTTGTCAACGGCAAGCCCATCGCTGATTACTTCTCGCGCGAAACGTCGCTGATGATCGTTCGTCAGCCGCTCGAACTCACGAACCACGGCACGACGTTCGACATCAAGGTCAACGTGTCGGGCGGCGGAGAGACGGGGCAAGCGGGCGCGGTCCGCCACGGCATCACGCGCGCGCTGATGGACTACGACGCAACGCTGAAGCCCACGCTGTCGAATGCCGGCTTCGTGACGCGCGATGCGCGTGAAGTCGAGCGTAAGAAGGTCGGCTTCCACAAGGCACGCCGCCGCAAGCAGTTCTCGAAGCGTTAATACGCCGGTACCGCGCCAGCCATGCTGGCGCAGTCCTCCGCAAAAGCCGCCGCTGCTTCGCATCGGCGGCTTTTGCATTTGGGATGCCGTGGAGGTTGTTTCAGGCAAGCACCCATTGAATTCATGGGCTTACAGCACGATATGCCGAAGAGCCCTACAATGGCGCTTAGCAGCTTTTTTGGAGAGTTCGAATGACCGCCGTCACTGAAACCCCCGTGACCGAAATGCCTGGCCCCTTCGTCTTCACGGACGCGGCGGCCGAAAAAGTGAAGCAATTGATCGACGAAGAGGGCAATCCAGACCTCAAATTGCGCGTTTTCGTGCAAGGCGGCGGATGCTCGGGCTTCCAATACGGTTTCACGTTCGATGAAACGATCAACGAGGACGATACCGTCATGAACAAGGCGGGCGTTCAATTGCTGATCGATTCGATGAGTTATCAATATCTCGTCGGCGCCGAAATCGACTATAAGGACGACCTCAACGGCGCGCAGTTCGTCATCAAGAACCCGAACGCCACGACGACCTGCGGCTGCGGATCGTCGTTCTCGGCCTGACCGTTACCGCCCGCACGGCCGTTCACGCGGGGTAGACCGCCCCTAGCACGCGCTCACCAGCGGCGCCGGTCACGGCCGGCAGATTCCCCGGCGCCCGTTCGATACAGCGCTTCGCCAGCCAGGCGAAGGCCAGCGCTTCCACGTGATGGGGCGGTACGCCGAGGTCATCGGTGGTCCCAACGGACGCGCCGTTGACTCCGCTCTTCGTGAGCGCCACCTCCAACGCGCGAAGCAGCTCGGCATTGCGCGCCCCGCCTCCACAGACGTAAATGGCGCCGCATCCCCCAGCATGCCGCTCGATCTCCCGCACGACGCTCGTCGCCGTCAACGCGGTCAGCGTGGCCTGAACATCGGCGGGAGCCGATCCGGCAAATCCGGCCAGCTTCGCATCGAGCCAGCTTGCGTTGAACAAGTCGCGGCCCGTGCTTTTGGGTGGCGGCAGTGCAAAAAACGGTTCGTCGAGCAACCGGTTCAACAGCGGCTCGATGACGGTGCCGCTTGCCGCGAATCGCCCCCCCTCGTCGTACGGCGCGCCGAGATGGCGGCTGGCCCACTCGTCGAGCAGCACGTTCGCGGGCCCGCAGTCGAAGCCGCGCACGGCCGCGTCGCTATTGGCGGGAAGAATCGTGATGTTGCTGATGCCGCCGAGATTGCAGATCACGCGGGTTTGTTCGCTCGAGCGGAAGATCTGCGCGTGAAAGGCCGGCACGAGCGGCGCGCCTTGGCCGCCGGCCGCCACATCGCGGCTGCGAAAATCCGCCACGACGTCGATGTGCGTCATCTCGGCGAGCAAGGCGGGGTTGTTGATCTGGCGCGTATAGCCTTTTTCGACCATGTGCCGCACCGTTTGCCCATGCACGCCGATGGCCCGTACGCGCGCGGGCGCGAGGTTGGCGGAGCGCAAGAGCTCATGGCAGCACACCGCGTATCGCGTGGCGAGCGCGGACGCGGCAAGCGCCTCGCGCTCGATTTCATTCTCCCCGGGCTGCTGCAACGCAAGGAGCGCGCCACGCAAGCCGTCGGCGAATCCGACGAATGCGTCGGCCAGTACGGCGGGCGGCCTGCCTTCGGCGAACTGGACAGCGATGCCGTCGACTCCGTCCAGGCTCGTGCCGGACATCAAGCCGAAATAGATGCCGTCACCGGGCGCTGAGGGGGCGGTACGGGGCACGGAGAACTCCTCGTCGTTCGTGGTGGCCGGCGCGAGCCGGAAAAACTGCGCGAGGCGGCGCGGGAAAGCGCCGCATGCTCGACATTATCCGGGCAATGGCGCGTTGCGTTAAGCGGCGTTGCGTGGGCGGCGGGCCCCGAGAATATGGGACAATTGCAGCTTTTGTAACGTCCCCGTACGCGACTTTCCGATGAGCACCGACTCCACTGCCCAACCCGCCCCGAAGTTTCCAGTCACGGACGAGGTCCTTCACGCGCTCGCTATCGCCAAGCGCGGCGCCGACGAATTGCTGATCGAAGAAGAGTTCGTGCAGAAGCTGGCGCGCAGTGCCGCGACAGGCAAGCCGCTGCGCATCAAGCTCGGGCTCGACCCGACGGCGCCCGACATCCATATCGGCCATACGGTCGTGCTGAACAAGATGCGTCAGCTCCAGGATCTCGGGCACACGGTCATCTTCCTGATCGGCGACTTCACCTCGCTGATCGGCGACCCGTCGGGTCGTAACGCGACGCGTCCGCCGCTCACGCGCGAGCAAATCGAATCGAATGCGAAGACCTATTTCGATCAGGCTGCGCTCGTGCTCGATCGCGACAAGACGGAAATCCGCTTCAACAGCGAATGGTCGATGCCGCTCGGCGCCGACGGCATGATCAAGCTGGCGTCGCGCTATACCGTTGCACGCATCCTCGAACGCGAGGATTTCACGAAGCGGTTTCAGGGCGGAGTGCCGATCTCCATCCACGAATTTCTCTATCCGCTGATGCAGGGCTACGATTCGGTCGCGCTCAATGCCGATCTCGAGCTCGGCGGCACCGATCAGAAATTCAATCTCCTCGTGGGCCGTGAGCTGCAAAAGCAGTATGGGCAAGAACAGCAGTGCATCTTGACGATGCCGCTTCTCGAGGGACTCGACGGTATCGACAAGATGTCGAAATCGAAGAACAACTACGTCGGCATCAGCGAGAAACCCGCTGACATGTTCGGCAAGCTCATGAGCATCTCGGATGCGCTCATGTGGCGTTACTTCGAACTGCTGTCGTTTCGCAGCATGGACGAGATCGCGCGCTTCGCACGTGAAGCGCAGGAAGGCCGCAATCCGCGCGATTTCAAGGTGCTGCTCGCACAAGAGATCGTGGCGCGCTTTCATTCGCAGGCCGATGCCGAGCGCGCACTCGAGGACTTCAATCACCGCGCGCGCGGCGGCGTGCCCGACGATATCCCGTCGGTGACGCTCGCAGGCGCGCCGCTCGGCATCGGTCAATTGCTCAAGCAAGCGGGCCTCGTGCCGTCGACGAGCGAAGCGCTGCGCAATATCGACCAGTCCGGTGTCAAGATCGACGGCGCGACCGTGACCGACAAAGGGCTCAAGATCGAAGCCGGTGAGTACGTCGTCCAGGTAGGCAAGCGGCGCTTCGCGCGCGTTACGCTGACCGCTTGACGGAGCGGCTTTCGTGATTGCCTTGATCCAGCGTGTGACGTGGGCGCAAGTGCGAGTCGGCACGCGCGTAACGGGAGAGATCGGCCCGGGATTGCTTGCCCTCGTTTGCGCTGAGCGTGGCGATAGCGTTGCCGTGGCCGACAAGCTCGTCGCCAAGGTGCTGGGCTATCGTGTGTTCAGCGATGCAGCTGGCAAGATGAATCTGCCCGTCACGAATATCGATGGCGCCGGCCGTGCCGGCGGTCTGCTGCTCGTATCGCAATTCACGCTGGCGGCCGATACCGACAGCGGCCTGCGTCCCAGTTTCACGCCAGCCGCGCCGCCCGATGAGGGGCAGCGCCTTTTCGATTATTTCGTCGCCACGGCGCGTGCCCGTCATCCGATCGTCGAAACCGGCGAGTTCGGTGCCGAGATGCAGGTATCGCTCGTCAACGACGGTCCGGTCACATTCTGGCTGCGCGCCCGTAATTGACTGGGCGGTTCGACCGGCCGTCCATAGATATTCGATCATGCCAACCCGTATCGTTTTCATTCGTCACGGCGAAACGGCCTGGAATCGCGTCAAACGCATCCAGGGCCATATCGATATCCCCCTTAACGAGACCGGGGCAGGGCAGGCGCGCCAGATCGCGGTGCGGCTGGCGAGCGAAGTCCGTGCCGGGCGCGGGGTGGATGCCATCTATGCAAGCGACCTGATGCGGGCGCGGCAAACCGCCGAGCCGACAGTTGCCGCGCTCGGCTTGCCGCTGGACTTGCACGAAGGGTTGCGCGAGCGCGCCTATGGGGTCTTCCAGGGGCATGACAGCGATGAGATCGCGGCCAAATTTCCCGATGCGTATGCCGTCTGGCAGACACGCGATCCGGGCTTTGCGCCGGAAGGCGGCGAGTCGCCACGCGTGTTTTATCACCGGGTGCAGCACACTGTCGCGCAAATCGCGGCCGGGCATCCGAATGGGCGCATCGTCTGTGTGACGCACGGCGGCGTGCTCGATTGCGTGTATCGCTATGCTCGTGCGCTGGCGCTCGATGCGCCGCGCGACTATCCGCTGCTCAACGCGAGCCTCAACACAGTGGAGTTCGATGAAGCGGGACGCGCCTCGATCATCGAGTGGGGCGATGTGTCTCATCTCGAAGGCGCGAGCGCTGACGACGGGTTGGCCGCGGCGAGGGGCGTCGGCCGCAAGTAGAAAGGCGCTCGCGTCATGCGCCTCAGCCTCGCGCGGCCGCGCGTCGGCGCGCGCGCTTCGATGCCCCATTGACGAGCGCCCAGCGCATCACGGGCCCAATGGTGCCTACGCCCTGCCGCGCCAGTTTGCCCATACCGCGCGTGAGCGCCGAAAAACCGATCAAATCCTGCGCCCAGCCGGGCAATAAATCGACGCCCGCGCGGAACACGAGTGCCCCGGCCGGCCGCATCAAGAGACCTTTCGGGGCAGCATGGGCGAGCACCGCGACGACCTCATGCACGCGCGGCCCTGCTTCGAGCGCGGGCCGCATGGCGACCAGATAGCTTGCGACCTCGGCGCGGGAGCGTGGCACATCGTTCGCGCCGAGCAGCGCCGCGATCATGGCCGTCTCGGCGTAATAACGATCCTGTTCGCCGCCCGATAGCGCAGGATTGACGTAGCGCAGATGGGCGGCCATGAAGCTCGAGACCTCGGCCACATGAACCCACGTCAACAATGCGGGATCGTCGGCGCGATAGGGTCGTCCGTCCGGAGCGGTGCCACTCACCGCGAGATGGATGCGTTTGACGCGTTCGATCAGCGCAAGCGCATCCGCGCGGTTGCCGAACGTCGTGCCCGAGATAAACGTGGCCGTGCGGCGCAGCCGGCCCAGCATGTCCGTGCGAAACGTGGAATGGTCCCATACGCCGGCCAGCGCCAGTGGATGAAGCGCCTGCAGCATCAATGCGGAGATACCGCCCACCATCATCGCGGTGAAATCGGCGTGCACCTGCCAGCAGACCGCCTCGGGGCCGAAGAGGCCGGGATCGCCGGGCGGCGACGAGAAATCGAGCGTCGGTCCGCTGCCTGTCGTCAGATGCGTGATGCCCTGGACGATTTTTGTGCGCAGTCGAGCGCCGAGCGCATCGCGCCACGCAATGCTTGGGCGAGGGGCTTTGCCGGCACGATCGGACATGGCGAGCTTCGATAGGAACCGTTGAAGTGCAGTGCTCTTGCGCCTCGATCAGGAGGCGTCGTTGTCCCACAGACTGCGCACGGGGCTGGCCGCGTCGGGGGCGGCAAGGCCGAAATGACGATACGCCGCCAGCGTGGCGACGCGCCCGCGTGGCGTGCGCTGCAAATAGCCCTGCTGGATCAGATAGGGCTCGAGCACGTCTTCGATCGTATCGCGTTCCTCGCCGATCGCGGCAGCGAGGTTGTCGACGCCAACCGGGCCGCCGTCGAATTTGTGCAAGATGGCCTCGAGCAGCTTGCGGTCCATCAGGTCGAAGCCGACCGGATCGACATCGAGCATGGCGAGTGCGGCATCGGCTACGCGCGCCGTGATGTTGCCGTCCGCCTTCACCTCGGCATAATCGCGCACGCGGCGCAAGAGCCGGTTCGCGATACGCGGCGTGCCGCGCGAGCGCCGTGCGATTTCGATTGCGCCGTCGCGATGAATCTGCGCACCGAGCAGCGTCGCCGAGCGCGCGACGATACGCGCCAGCTCTTCGGCGTTGTAGAACTCCAGACGGGCAACGATGCCGAACCGGTCGCGCAGCGGATTGGTCAGCATGCCGGCGCGCGTCGTGGCGCCGACGAGCGTGAACGGCTGAAGATCGAGCTTCACGCTGCGCGCGGCCGGGCCTTCGCCGATCATGATGTCGATTTGATAATCCTCGAGCGCCGGGTAAAGGATTTCCTCGACGACGGGCGACAGGCGATGGATCTCGTCGATGAAAAGGACGTCGTTCGCTTCGAGATTCGTGAGCAGTGCGGCAAGGTCGCCCGCGCGCTCGAGCACGGGCCCCGAGGTTTGGCGCAGATTGACACCCATTTCCCGCGCGATGATATGCGCGAGCGTGGTTTTGCCGAGACCCGGCGGGCCGAACAGCAGCACGTGATCGAGTGCTTCCGAGCGGCGCTTGGCCGCTTCGATGAAGATTTCGAGCTGGCCGCGCACTTTTTCCTGGCCGACGTATTCGTCGAGCTGGCGCGGACGCAGCGCGCGCTCGAACGCTTCCTCGTGCGAGGAGGAGGGCGTGGCGGAAATGATGCGCTCGGTGGCGAGCTTGTCGGTCTCGATCATGCGCGCCATTGTACCGCGCGCGGCGGCGCCGGGCTGGCCTGACCCTTAACCCTTCGAGAGCGCCTTGAGCGCGAGCTTGATCCCTTCGGACACCCCGGTTCCGGCGGGGACGTTCTTGATGGCCGCGAGCGCTTCTTTTTCCGAGTAGCCGAGCGCGAGCAGCGCATTGAGGATGTCGCTGGCGTGATCGGAAGGGGAAACGGCGGCGGCCGCCGCGCCGAGATCGGCCCCGAGCTTGCCCTTGAGTTCGAGCATGAGACGTTCGGCCGTCTTCTTGCCGATACCGGGCACGCGCGTGAGCCGAGCGGCGTCTTGCACCGTCACAGCCTGCGAGAGCTCCTGCACGCTCATGCCCGAGAGTACCGCCAATGCCATGCGCGCTCCGATACCGCTGATCTTGAGCAATTCCCGGAATGTCGAGCGCTCCTGCGCGGTACCGAAGCCATAAAGCAGATGCGCGTCTTCGCGTACGATCAGCTGCGTGAGCAGCACGACCTTCTCGCCGGTCGACGGCAGGTTGTAGAACGTGCTCATCGGCACGTCGATTTCATAACCCACGCCGTTGCAATCGACGAGCAGGTGAGGCGGGTTCTTTTCGAGCAGGGTGCCGGCGATTCGACCGATCATGTCTCAAGCGAGTGAAAAGGCAATGCGCGAGTGTAGCGTATGCCGCGGTGTTGCGAGCCGACCGACGGCCAGCGACCTCCATTTCAGCCGATGAGCCGTCCGCGCCGCACCCGCAAGCCCTTTTTCGCGAGCCCGGGGGCGATCCCGCCCAGCGTCCCAAGCGTGCTGCCGCCGTGGGCGTGGCAGATCGCCATGCCGAGCGCGTCCGCCGCGTCGGTGCCCGGCAGGCCGGGCAGATCGAGCAGGCGTCCGACCATCTGCTGCATCTGTTCTTTCGTCGCGCGGCCGTAGCCGACGACGGCCTGCTTCAACTGCAGCGCTGTATATTCGGCAACCGGCACGCCGCCGGATACGAGGCCGCAGATTGCTGCGCCGCGCGCCTGGCCGAGCAGCAGCGTCGATTGCGGATTGACGTTGACGAAGACCTTTTCGATAGCCGACTGATCGGGGCTGTGCTGGCGGATCAGCGTGGAGATACCCTCGAAAATCGTGCAAAGACGGGAAGGCAGATCGGCATCTGCCGTGCGGATGACGCCGCTCGTCACGTAAGTGAGCCGTTGGCCGGTCTGGTCGATGATGCCAAAGCCCGTGACGCGCAAGCCGGGGTCGATGCCGAGTATTCTCATGAAATTCAAGCGGGGAAGTGCCTGCGATACTACAACGAACGGCACTTCCCGCCTACTGACTCGATCCGATGTCGTGAACGATCCGCCCCGGATTCGACGATGGGCCGATCAGGCTGCCACCGTCTGCGGCAGCGGTTGCTCGTAGACCTCCCTGCAACTCTTGAAGCGCCGTGCGAAGTACGCGAGCGTTTCGTTCGTCATCGTCATGTTCGGTTCGACCGGGTATTCGCCGCCGCGGCCAAGTTCGCCGTCGAGGTTGTATTTCTCGGCGGTAATACCGTAGTTGATAAGTGCCTCGCGCGCGTTTGTCACAAAGGCCAACGCAATTCGTTCCGCCTGCTCGCGTTGTCCGTTCGCGATCAGGCCTTCGACCGCCTTGAACGAATGCATCGCCCAGAAATTGAGGCCGTCCCATTGCTCGTGGCTGTCGACAGCCTCGGTGGCCATCACACCGGCGGATGTGGTGAGCCTTTCCAAAGCACCGACGATCCATTCGAGGCCTTCCGGCGGCACAATCCCGGCCCAAAGCGCGTTGGCGACCTCCGCGGACAGCAGTGGATGCAGCTCGCCTTCTCTGAGCCGGTAGTAGGACCCGACCATCATCGGTTGAGGCTCGCCCGGGTTCAGCTCGATCGTTATATCGGTACGCGGGGCGAGGTAGGTTTCCTGCATTGCGAGCTCGCGCTGATCGGCGAACTTCTGCATCATGTCGGCCATTTCGTGGTGACCGGCTGCGCGCAGCGCCCTCACCAGCACGCGTTCGGACTTGAGCACATGGGCATTCTCAGCCAACGGTGCCGAATAGCTCAGTTCGCGGCGGCCATCAACCGGGTTGCGCTGCGCCACGTTGAAATCCGTACCGATGCCTGCACTATCGCGATTCTCGCCGTACGTGAACGCGCGGTTGATTCCGAGCCGCTCGAATTCCGCCTCACCGATCTCGGTGTCCTCGAGTTCACCTTCGGGGCGCGCTCCCGTGGGCGTCGCATAGTCGATCAAACCGTTGATGATCTTGCCATCGGGTTTCATCGCGACACCGTTGAAGATGGTCCCGGGCATCAGGCTCTCTGCACCGCGCATCCGGTTGTACCACTCGCCCATCAGCTCGGGCAGAAACTCAACCAGGATGTCGTCGCTGCCGACGTGGTCCGCGTACATCTGCGCGATGATCGCGAACGTCTCCGGCTGCTGACGCCCGGTGTAGTGGGTGGCGTAGGCGTTGTCATCGATCCCGGTTTTCCGAATGATGTGCGCTTTATTGATGAGCGTGCGCCTGACACTTTGCGTGTCACCATCGGCCAACTGTCCTGCCGCCGCCAGCAGCTGATCCCATTGAAACGGTGTGCTGAAGCGATTCGACGGCACATCGGCAAGCTCAGGAACAGGAATCGCGGACGAACCCTCGCGCAGCACCTCTTCAGTCATCTTGAGCTTGTTGATTTTGCGATACTCGAGGACGTGGTCTTTCAGCGAGTTGATCGGTCCTTCGGGCTTTCGATCGGCAAGCGGCCGACGCGGCGGATGGAAGTTATCCTTCACGAAGGTAGCGATGTCCAACTCGCTCCAGAACTCGTCGTCATCGATCTCGTCGAGATTGTCCGGGACGGGTTGGCCTGGCGGAGTACGTCTGATCGCGTACTCGCGCCGCAGACGCTCGAAGTCCGCCATAATTTCGGGCGGCTTGCGCAGCGGATCGCAGTCGACGAAGGCCATGCTGTCCGTGGTGCCGAGGAAGGCATGGAGCCGGTCTCCGATTGTAGGTTCCGTCTGAACGTCGATGTCTTCGCCGAGTTCCACTTCGGGGCTGGGCGGATAGAGCTTCGTGCGCATTTGCACGAGACTAAAGAGCGGTCCATAGATTTGCTTGTGGCTCGGCATGACCACGGGCTCGATCGGTATCCATTCTGGCCGGAAGTTCGCAAAGATTTCGCGGATTTGTTGCTGCATCGGCGATTGACGCACATTGGGATGCGCATCGGCGAACCGGACGAGCTTATTTGCTTTGAAGATTCGCTGGTTTTCGGGGTCCGGCACATGTGCTTCGGGTACGCGCGTGCCCACGAGCGTATTGCGCCCGCCTGTTCGGCCGAGCACGTGTTGACGATCGCTCCATTTCGTCTCGACATGGTGCCGGTTTTCGTACACGAACGGCACCGGCCCGGCCGCATTTCCTTGCTGATTGGTGTACTGATACGAGACCACCATGTCTTCGCCCCAGGTGGATTCGTCCAGCAATTGCGCACCCACGCCTTCGATCTCGCGCTGGATCGCTGGCCGCGCGGCAGGGTTGCCGTCCATTGTCGCCATCCGGTCGAAGCGTGCATTCAATTGACCCGCCGCTTCAGGCTTGGCATAGCGTCGCACGACGACTTTGAGATCTCCGAGCGCGCCCTGCGGCCGATCCGGCAAGATGTGATTGCTCATATGTTCCGGAGGCTTGGGTGACGAGGCGCCCCACAGTTCGGTCTGCCATTCGATGTACTCGAGCTCGGTCATGACCCATTCCTGATAGGGCGTGCCGTTCGAGCCGGGGGGCGGGACATGCAGCATCACGTCCCGGCTCTCGAGTCCCTTGACGTACTGTTTGATCGGGAACCAGGCGGCACCGACGCCCGTCCCTGTCATGTTGGGAATGGGAGGTGTGAGGCTCGGCTGCGGATAGGTGAGAACGCCGGGCCTGATGTGCTGTTCGCGGCGCTGCGAGCTCGTCGCGACATTGTCCGCCCCGCGGATTCGACTCGTGACCGTTCCGGTCGTCCGCGAAAACTGCAAGGCGAGCGCGTTCCACCAACTGTTGACGCCCCCCACAAGCCATGAGTTCTTCGGAATGGCGAGGTTCTCTCCGAACGGCGTGTTGAGACCGCCGACGCCCATTGTCTGCGCGATACGCGCATTTTCCTTGTCGTCGCGTGTCTGGTGGTGGACGCTGAGGTGGTCCTTGTCGAAATATTCGTCAACGAGTCCGTCCCATGCCTCGAGGTCCTCCTCACCGTTTTCGGAAGAGTTGAGGCCGGAAAGAACATCGATGACGTCGCACGCGCGGCGCTTTGCCTCGTCGAAGGTGTCTGCCTTGATTCGAAGCTTGACGCCCTCCGACGTTCCGTTGGAGCCATGAAGCCCATATTCGAGCACTTGCCACCAGAAATCTTGCGAGGCGCCGCTCGGGTCTGCGGAGTGGATCTGCGCCACCATGCCGGCGAGCACTGTCCATGACTTGCGGTCGAAAGTGCCGACGTCGATGTCGACGTAGGCGCCATCGGGCGTTTCGTCCCCCGAGAGAATCAGGGCAGTGCCGCGACCTTTGATGTGGGACACCGTCGGCAAGGGCGTGTAGGTGAAATGCCCCCACTTGTTCTGCAATGCCGGAACAAGCATCGTCGCCCACAAGGTGACATTCGGCCCCTTGGCACCGCGGCTCGTGAACGCGATGGACGTGCCGGGACGCATCGTATCGACGAGCTCGCGCACCCCTCGCGCATTGCTGTTCGCTCTGCCTTCCTGCATGTCCTTGAGCGTGCGCAGGTGCTTGTACATGTCCGAGGTGGCAGGGTCCACACCGGCTTCGCTCATCCACGCACGCAGTTTGTCGACGTTCAATTGCCTGCATTCGTTATACGCTTCTCGCCACTGCGGGTGGTCGTTAAGCTCTCGTCTTAGCTCGCGTGGTGTGATATGCAGCCGGCGCGCGGTCGCATCGAGCAGGTCCTTGAATTCCCCTCTTTTCAGATCGATCGACGCGCTCCGTGTCCGGTGATCCACGCGGTTGATGAATGTTTTCAATGCGGCGAAGTGAAGCGCTTGACGCAGGCGCTCATCCGTCAGCGGTGCGACGAAGTCGGTGTCTTGTACGAGGACACCGTTTTCCCATCTCATCGGCGGGGCAAGCTGCTCATCCAGATGCGCGAGAAGATCGCTCATGGTCCGCTTCGCGAGCGTATCCATGAGGCGCTGGTTCATCGTCGGCATGCGCCCGAAGAAGCCGCGTTTTTCGTTGGTGTCGCTGAATATCTGGTTGATCCTGTGTCGCATCATCGACAGGTTTGTGATGTCGCGCTCGCCGCCTTGCGGCTTGAACAGCATGATTGCTTCGCGCTCTTTGCGGGTAGGGCTCGCGGAGCGCGAGCCTATTAACGCGCGCGCTGCGATGAGATTGCGCTCGAAGCCGAATGCCTCACTCGTGCCAGGCCGCGGTTTGTCGTCATCGGGCTCGGGTAGGGCTTGGTTGACGATGTCCCGAGCGAGCCTGACGGCGTCGTCGATATCGACCGGGCGGTCAAACGCCTCGTCGCCGAACGGAAGAGTCTCGAGCAGGTGCGCGCACGCTCGCAGCGCGGTAGACATCTCCCGGCGCTCTTCGTCTGTATCCTCCAGACGAACATAGCGCGACGGGGCGAGTGACGTCAGAACGTCCCACCCCAGTTCGGTCTTTGCGAGCAGACACTGGGCTGCCAGATCGTCGGCTCGTACCGTCGCGTCGAATTCCGACGGGTCGGCTACCGCCTGCATATTCCAGTTGTTCATGACCTGCTGCGCGCGCTGCGCGTCGCCCCCCGTCGCTTGCGCGAGCGCGGTGGCCAACACGAGCGCCTGCGCGTAGCGCGGCGCATGTCCGTAGACGGGGATATCGCTCTGTGCCCGTTGGTCCAACAACTGATCGACGAATCGAGGGTTGATGCTCTCGAACATCGACTCGATTTCAGTCCGTGCGGACTCCCTGTCGACCATCGCACCGTCGGTGCCCTGACGCTGGCGAACGTCCTCCGCCGCAGCGCGGAACCGGCGGCGACTCGCTCGATCGTCGCTGCCGGCGAACATGTTTTCGACCTGCTCGTCCAGTTTCCGCTTGACGTCGACCGGCTGTCGCCCCCGATTCATCCGCAAGAATGCACGCAGGGGGCCTCCCCGCAGCCGCGCCGCTGTTTGCGCGTTTTCTTCGGCGGGTGTCTGCCCGGTGGGCGGTTCGTTTGCGGCCGGAGGCTGCGCATACGGGACGTTCGGTGCCGTCGGACGCGAGAGAGTGGGCGTGGACATACACGTCTCCTAAGAGGTTCTTCTCTTTGATCACCGGCTCGACGATCGGGTTGTCGCCGCGATGGCTGACGACTTCATGTGATCGAAGCGCCTTGCAGTTGCTCAGTGCGGGCCATATGCGGCTCTTGCGCTGAAGTGGTGACGATTATCGCGTTGCGCACGATGGGCGCATGGAGGTGGGCGAAGAGGCGAACGGCGGCGCGACGTGGCACGTGCCTGCGCGAAGGGCGCGCGCATTGAACCGCGAGAGGAGCGCGAAGCAGTGTGAGGCGATACGAAAAGGGGTGCAGCTATTGGGACGGTGTCAGGTAACGCGCGAGATGTCCATACCGGATCAAGGGCACTTGATTAGTCGCAAGCTCGGTTGTCCCGGATGAAAACGTTGCACATACAACGGGTGCCCGGCCTGTCCGGGCACCCGCGTTTTAACGATTCACCAATGGGCGATCAGTGACGGAAGTGCCGTACACCCGTCATGATCATGGCGATGTTGTGCTCGTCCGCCGCGGCGATGACTTCATCGTCGCGCATGGAGCCGCCCGGCTGAATGACGCAGGTCGCACCGGCGGCCACGACGACATCGAGACCGTCGCGGAACGGGAAGAACGCATCGGATGCGACGGCCGAACCCGCCAGCGTGAGCTCGGCGTTTTGCGCCTTGATGCTCGCGATGCGTGCCGAATCGACGCGACTCATCTGGCCGGCGCCGACACCGAGCGTCATGCCCTTTGCGCAAAAAACGATTGCATTCGACTTGACGTACTTCGCGACGCGCCAGGCGAAGAGCAGGTCGTCCATTTCCTGCGGCGTCGGATGGCGCTTGGTAACCACGCGCAGTTCGCGCGCCGTGACATTCTTCGCATCGGGCGACTGCACGAGCAGCCCGCCGCCGACGCGCTTGAAATCGAACGTGTTCTGCTCCGAACCCAGGGCGATTTCGAGCAGACGCACATTCTGCTTCGCCGCGAACACGGCCTTGGCGCCCTCGGTGAAAGACGGCGCGATCAGCACTTCGACGAACTGTTTGGCCACGGCTTGGGCCGCGGCCTCGTCGAGTTCGCGGTTGAATGCGATGATGCCGCCGAACGCCGAGGTCGGATCGGTCTTGAATGCCTTCGAATAGGCCTCGAGCGGGTCCGCGCCAATCGCGACGCCGCACGGGTTCGCGTGCTTGACGATCACGCAGGCCGTTGCGTCGAATGTCTTCACGCACTCCCATGCCGCATCGGCATCGGCGATGTTGTTGTACGAGAGCTCCTTGCCCTGCAGTTGCCGGTAAGCGGCGAGCGCACCGGCGGGCGCGGACAAGTCGCGATAGAAGGCCGCGCTTTGATGCGGGTTCTCGCCATAGCGCAGGTCCTGCACTTTTTCGAAGGCGAGGTTGAGCGTGGCCGGATACGCGTTGCGCGAGCTGTGCTGGAGCGCGTCGGTCAGGCTCGTCAGATAGTTGGTGATCGCACCGTCGTACTGGGCCGTATGAGCGAAGACCTTCGTTGCAAGGCGGAAATTCGTCTTGTAGCCGACCGTGTTGCCGTTCGCGCGCATTTCGTCGAGGACCGCGGCGTAATCGGCCGGGTCGACGACGACCGTCACGTCGCGATGATTCTTCGCGGCGGAGCGCAGCATCGTCGGGCCGCCGATATCGATGTTCTCGATAGCATCTTCGAGCGTGCACTCGTCCTTCGAGACGGTCGCGACGAACGGGTAGAGATTGACGACGACGAGGTCGATCGTCGGGATGTCATGGGCTTCGAGCGCGGCCGTGTGCTCGGGTAAATCGCGGCGGGCCAGAATGCCGCCGTGCACTTTCGGGTGCAGCGTTTTCACGCGGCCGTCGAGCATTTCGGGGAAGCCCGTGTAATCGGCCACCTCGGTGACGGCAAGGCCGGCCTCGGCGAGCAGCTTGGCCGTGCCGCCCGTCGACAGAATCTTGACGCCGAGCGCCGAGAGCGATTGGGCGAATTCGACGATGCCGGACTTATCGGAAACGGAGATGAGCGCTTGCTTGATCATGATGGAAACGAAGACCGAAAAGAGACGAGGGCGGCGCGACTACAGCAGACCGTGCTGTTGCAGCTTCTTGCGCAACGTATTGCGGTTGAGGCCAAGAAATTCGGCGGCAAGCGACTGGTTGCCGCCGGCCTGCTCGAGCACCACCTCGAGCATTGGTTTTTCGACACATGACATCACCATGTCGTAGACGTCGTGTGCCTTGGCGCCGTCGAGATCCTGGAAGTACCGCCCCAGGCTGTCGCGGACGCATTGTTCGATATTATGTTTGCTCATGCTGCTATAGGTTCTTGATGTCTCGGCTGGCGTGGCTCGCCGCTTGGGTCCGTTTCGTCTTCCACGTAGACGAGACGGTCGGACAGAGCCAGTTGCGCGTCGAAAAACTCGTTGACGGCCAGCAGTTGTTCGCGTGTGGTATCGAGCGTGTTCATCCGGTGCCTGAACGCATTGGCGCCGGGAAGGCCGCGAGTGTACCAGCCGATATGCTTGCGCGCAGTACGTACGCCGGTGAACTCGCCATAAAACGCGTAATGATCTTCGAGATGCTCGTTCATCACCTCGCGAATTTCAGCGATGCGCGGCGGTGGCAGCAGTTCCCCGTGCTGCAGGAAGTGTTCGATTTCGCGAAAGAGCCACGGGCGCCCCTGTGCCGCGCGGCCGATCATGATCGCATCGGCTCCGGTGGCCGCCAGCACGGCCCGCGCCCTGGCGGGCGTATCGATGTCGCCATTCGCCACCACGGGGATTCGCGCGGCGCGTTTCACCGCGGCGATCGTTTCGTACTCGGCTTCGCCGTGATAAAGATCGGCCCGCGTGCGGCCGTGCACGGTCAGCATCGAGATGCCGGCATCTTCCGCGATGCGTGCGATTCTGAGTGCGTTCTTGTGCTCGCGGTCCCAGCCGGTGCGGATCTTCAATGTGACCGGTACCGCATCCGTCCCCGTTCCAACGGCGGCGACAACGGCCTCGACGATACGGGCGACGAGCGGCTCGTCTTGCAAGAGCGCCGAGCCCGCGGCCACATTGCAGACCTTCTTGGCCGGGCAACCCATGTTGATATCGATGATCTGCGCGCCGTTAGCGACGTTGTAGCGCGCCGCCTCGGCCATCATCGACGGGTCGGCGCCCGCGATCTGCACCGCGATCGGCTCGACCTCGCCCGCGTGATTCGCACGGCGCATCGTCTTTTCGCTTTTCCAGAGCTGCGCGTTGGACGCCACCATCTCCGACACCGCATATCCGGCGCCGAGGCGCTTGCAGAGCTGGCGAAACGGCCGGTCGGTCACGCCCGCCATGGGAGCGACGAACAGGTTGTTGCGCAAAGTGTGGGGGCCGAGCGTTGGCATGATGAAGCGGCTGCCCGCGCTCGTGAGGCGGCGCGGGCGCAGAGTGGCGACAAGGGAAACGCGCATTTTACCGCGTTAACGTGCCGCCTTCCTTTCACGAACTGTCAGTGCCCTAGCGCTGACCGAACATCATCTGTCTGGCGAGCGCGGTCTTCGCGGCGGGCAGGAATTCGAGCGCCGTCAGCGCGAGGCCGCGCAGCGGCGAGAGCGGCCCGAGATCGGCCGTAAAAAGGCGCGCGAGCGTATCGGTGGCGCCGATCGTGAGCCGTCTGTCGAGCCGGCGCGCTTTGGCGAACGCGGCGAGCGCCTCCGGCGTCGGCCCGAGCCGCGCGAGCGCATCGGCGAGCGCGTGCGCGTCGCGCAGCCCGAGATTGAGGCCTTGGCCGGCGACAGGGTGGAGCGTCTGCGCGGCGTTGCCGATCGCCGCCATGCGGCCGTCGACGAGGGTCTTTGCCGCGGCGAGGCCCAGCGGAAAAGCGGCGCGGCCTCGTATCGATTCGAACCGGCCCATGCGCGAGCCGAACGCGTGCCCGAGTTCTTCCAACAGCTCGGCGTCGGCAAGCTGCGCGCGGCGCGCGGCCTCATCGGGCGACATACACCAGACGAGCGCGTAGTCGGCGCGGCCTACCCCGCCCATCGGCAACAGGGCGATCGGCCCTTCGTCGGTGAAGCGCTCCCAGGCCGTGTCCGGCTGCGGTGTGCCGACGCTCACGACGCCGACGAGCGCCGTTTGCCCATAATCGCGCACCGTGCGGTGGGCGCGCTCGGTCGTCGCGGCCGCCCTTTGCGTGCCGTCGGCCTCGCCCCCGCTTGCATGCGCTTCGCCGAAGAGTCCGCCTTCGGCGTTGACGACGATGCGCGCGCGCAACGTGCGTCGCATGGTTCCCGTTTCGAGCGGCAGCGTGAGCGCGTCGTGTCCCGGCTCGCCGTGCGGCGGAAGTGCGCACGTGGACGTGAACCAGTGCACCGCCGTGCGCCGGACGGTCCGTGCGAGCGTCTGCACGATCGAGCCGTATCGGACGACATAGCCGAGCGCCGCAAGACCATGCTCGTCGCGCTCGATCAACGTGCGGCCGAAGCGCCCGCGCTCTGAAACATGGATGCGTTCTATCGGGTGGACGTCGGCGGGCCACGCGCCGAGCGGCTCGAGAAGCATTCGTGAGCCCTCGGAGACCGCGATGGCGCGCGGATCGCCCGTCGAATCCTCCGGTTCGCGGGCATCGACGAGTGCGACGGCAAGGCCTGCACTCGCGCTGCGCCGGGCAAGCCAGGCCGCGAGCGCGAGACCGACGGGGCCTGCGCCGACGATGGCTACGTCGAAGTCATGGCCGCCTGCATCGGCCGCCGTCATGGCCGAGTCATCCGGCCCCGCGGATTGCGCGGGTTCGTTCGTCGATGGCGATGTCATGGCGCTCCGGCTCGCGCGGCATGCATGAGTGCTTCGATTTCGTCGGCTTGCACCGGCACGTCTCGCGTCAGCAGCTCGCAGCCGGTCGCGGTCACGACAGCATCGTCCTCGATCCGGATGCCGATGTCCCAGTAGCGTTCGGGCACGTCCTCGGCCGCGCGGATATAGAGACCCGGCTCGATCGTGAGCGCCATCGACGCCGCCAGTGTGCGCCACGGCAAGGCGCCTTGCTCGTCGCGCGTTCCCCCGCGTTCGCGGTAGTCGCCGCAGTCGTGCACGTCCATGCCGATCCAGTGCCCGGTGCGATGCATGTAAAAGCGCGCATAGGCGCGCTCGGCAACGACGTCGTCGACCGACGAGAATCGCTCGCGCGCAATGATGCCGGTATCGAGCAGACCCTGCGCAAGCACGCGGACGGCGGCTTCATGCGGCGCCTCGAAGCTCACGCCGGGGCGCGTCGCGTCGATGGCGGCTTGTTGCGCGGCGAGCACGATGTCATAGAGCTCCCGCTGTGGCGAAGAGAACCGCCCGTTCGCGGGGAACGTGCGTGTGATGTCCGATGCGTAACCGTCGAGCTCGCATGCGGCGTCGATCAACACGAGCTCGCCGTCGCGCAGCGCCGCGTTGCCGGCTGGATAGTGAAGCACGCAGGCATTCGCGCCCGCCGCGACGATCGAGCCATAGGCCGGGCTTTGCGCGCCATGCCGCCGGAACGTATAGAGCAGTTCCGCCTCGAGTTCGTATTCGCGCATGCCAGGCCGGCACGCCGACATTGCGCGCCGATGCGCTTCGGCCGATATCCGCGCGGCGCGGCGCATGATCGCAAGCTCGTGCGAATCCTTGAAGAGGCGCATATCGTCGAGCCTCGGCGTCAGATCGCAAAGCGCCACGGGCGCGACGACGCCGCTGCGGCTTTGCGCGCGCACGGCATCGAGCCATCCGCGCAGCTTGCCGTCGAATTCGGCCGATCGCGCGAAGAGGTAATGCACGGCCGGCGCGTCGGCCAGAAGACGCGGCATTTCGGTATCGATCTCGTCGACGGAAAATGCTGCATCGAAGCCGAATGCCTCCCGCGCCGCTTCCGGCCCGAAATGAAAACCTTCCCACGTTTCGCGTTCGGCGTTTTTGGGGCGGCAGAACAGGAAAGCCGCGGGCTCGTCGTCGCGCGCTTCGGCGTCGAGCACGATGAACGCCTGCGGTTCGGTAAAGCCGCTCAGATAGTAGAAGTAGCTGTCGTGCCGATACGGGTAATCGGTGTCGCGGTTGCGCGCGAGTTCGGGGGCGGTCTGCACGATGGCGACACCGCCGCCGGCCGCGCGCAGCGCAGCGAGGAGGCGTTCGCGGCGCTCGCGATAGACGGCGACGGCGATGGGGGATTCGGTCGGCTGATTCATCGTGAGATTGTAGCGCTCAAACGGGGGCTCCATGGCGAGGCTTAAGGCGGGGAGTGCGCGTCTGCCAGTCTGTTGCATTCCGCCTACAGGCGCTAACCTGGCCGATCGGGCCGATACCCCCGTAACGCTGTCCGCCGTTATGATCGTTGGCAACGTTATACTCTCCGTCGCACACCTGAGAAACGCAGATGATGAAACTAATCGGTTCGTTGGCCAGCCCATACGTGCGCAAAGCGCGCATCGTGCTGGCCGAAAAGAAGATCGACTACCAATTGGTGCTCGAAGACGTCTGGGCACCCGAGACGACCATTCATACGTTCAATCCGCTCGGCAAGGTTCCGTGCCTTGTCATGGAGGACGGTGAGGCCGTGTTCGACTCCCGCGTCATTTGCGAGTATGTCGATACGCTGTCGCCGGTCGGCCGGCTCATTCCGCAATCGGGCCGAGAGCGCGTCGAAGTCCGGTGCTGGGAGGCGTTGGCCGACGGTGTGCTCGATGCTGGCGTACTGATTCGCCTGGAAAGCACCCAGCGCGACGAGGCGCGGCGCAGCGAGGGCTGGGTCGCGCGCCAGCGGCGCAAGATCGACGAAGCGCTCGGCGCCATGTCGCAGGGCCTCGCCGGCAAGCCGTGGTGCGCTAACAACCACTTTTCGCTTGCCGATGTTGCTGTCGGTTGCGCGCTCGGTTATCTCGACTTCCGGATGCCCGAGCTCGGCTGGCGCGAAAAGCATACGAATCTCGATAAGCACTTCGCGAAGCTTTCGCAGCGGCAGTCGTTTCTCGACACGATTCCCGCTTGAAGCCCCCTGGCGCGCCCCCTGACGATGAACTCGCGCCTGAGCGGGTCGATCCGGCGGGGGCCCGGCATGCCCATGCGCCGAGTGCGCGGGAGACGGCCGGCACGGTGCTCGTTATCCTCATACTTCTTGGCTCGCTCGCGCTTGCCTGGGAGTTCGCCGCGCGCCATGGTCTCGTCGATCCGTTCTTCGTTTCGCAGCCGTCCGCCATCGCCTATCAGCTCTTCGACTGGTGGCATGGCGCGACATCGCGCGGGCCGTTGCTCGTGCATGTCGGCTTGACGCTCGCCGAGACCGTAGCGGGCGTGGCCGGCGGCTCGTTGATCGCGGCACTTGCGGTTGCCGCTTGTCCGGCAGGCTCCGTGCGCGGTCGCGCGCTCCGGGCGGCCACCCGCGTCCTGCAGCCGGCCGTCGGCGTCGGCATTGCCGCCGTGCTCGCGATGGGGTTGGGCAGTGCAAGCGGATGGGTGCCGAAGGCGGTGTTCGCCGCGCTGGTCGTATCGTTCGCGGCCGCGTCCGATGCGCGCGGGTCGCGTCAAGTGTCGACGCCGTTGCGGCGGGGCATGCGGCTGCGGCTACTTTGCCAGCTTGCCCTCGCCGCGGCGGTGGTGGCCGAATGCATTGCGCCGAGCGGCGGCGTCGGCTTCCTCATTGCGCGTTCGCTGCAACAGTTCAATGCTGCCGGCGTTTATGCGGCGCTCGTCGTGCTCGTTGCAATGTCGGTGGCCATCGATGTCGTGGCCGCGGCCTGCTCGATGATCCCGCCGCCCAGGCAGATATCGCCGTCGTAGAGCACGGCTGACTGGCCCGGTGTCACAGCCCATTGTGGGGCATCGAATCGAAGCGCGAAATGCTGCGCGTCGGCTTGCGCGCCGAAGATGCACGGTGCGTCGGCCTGCCGATAGCGCGTCTTGGCGCCGAGCCGCGTGCCGGGATCGGGCGCGGCGCCTGCCACCCAGCTCGTATTGCCGGCGATGAGCGTCTCCGACAGCAGCCATGGATGGTCGTGGCCCTGCGCGACGTAAAGCGTGTTCGTCGCCATGTCCTTGCCCGCGACGAACCAGGGCTCGCCGCTGCCGGTCTTGCTGCCGCCGAGGCCGATTCCCTTGCGCTGTCCGAACGTATAGAACGCAAGCCCGATATGCTCGCCGACGACGGCGCGCTCGGGCGTCATCATCGGTCCCGGCCGCGTCGGCAAATAGCGGTTCAGAAACTCGCGGAACGGCCGCTCGCCGATGAAACAGATTCCGGTCGAATCCTTTTTCTTCGCGTTGGGCAGCCCGATCTGCTCGGCGATCGCGCGTACCTGCGTTTTCGGGATGTCGCCAAGCGGAAAGAGCGTCTTCGACAACTGGGCCTGATTGAGGCGGTGCAGAAAATACGACTGGTCTTTCGTGTGATCTTTCGCTTTCAGCAGCTCGAAGCGGCCGTCGACTTCGCGCACGCGCGCGTAGTGGCCCGTTGCGATCGTCTCGGCGCCGAGCGACATCGCATGGTCGAGAAACGCCTTGAACTTGATCTCCGCGTTGCAGAGCACGTCGGGGTTCGGCGTGCGGCCGGCCGAGTATTCGCGCAGGAACTCGGCGAACACGCGGTCCTTGTATTCGGCCGCGAAATTGACGGCTTCGACATCGATGCCGATCAAATCCGCGACGGAGACGACGTCGATCCAGTCCTGCCGCGTCGAGCAGTACTCGCTGTCGTCGTCGTCCTCCCAGTTCTTCATGAACAGGCCGACGACGTCGTAACCGGCTTCTTTGAGCAGCCAGGCCGTCACCGACGAATCGACACCGCCCGACATACCCACCACGACTTTTTGCTTGCTCATCGGTTTTGACTGCTTTATTGGGGCGCTCATGCGCCCGGCGGCCCGACGGCGTGCGTATGCACGAAATCGAGCGGAAAACGGCGGCCCGCCAGGTAGTCTTCGAGCGAGCGCAGCACGAGCGGTGTGCGGTGCCGCGCATGCGCCGCGCGTAATTCGTCGGCCGTCAACCAGAGTGCGCGCACGATGCCCGAATCGAGCGCGCGCGGCTTCGGTTCGGCGTCGGTCGTGCCGCAAAACGTGAACCGCAGATAGGTCGCGCCTTCGCCCGGTTTGCCGAGGTAGGTCATGTACGCCCCGACCAGTGCGCAAGGCGCAAAGGCGTGCGCCGTTTCCTCGAGCGTTTCGCGCATGACTGCCTCGACGAGCGTCTCGCCGGCCTCGAGATGGCCGGCCGGCTGATTGAGCCGCAAGCCGTCCCGCGTATGCTCTTCCACGACGAGAAAACGGCCGTCGCGCTCGACGACCGCGGCGACCGTGACATGCGGCGTCCAGCGTTTCTTTTCCATAGGGGCGCATTTTACCGTCTGTCGATGATTGCCGCCGGACGTCGCGTCGCGCTGCCCATGCGCGCTCGGCTTCGAGGCGTAAAGGACCGCGCATGCCGCGTTTGTTCCCTATCGATGCCGCATTTGTTCCGCACCGATTTTCGCCGCGCCGCAAAAAGTCGGTTAAAGTGACGCTCGAGCGCCGCGAGCGATGCGTTTTTGCCGCGGCCGCACCCGAATGAGCCGTATTAGCCGTGTATCTCGAGAGATGGAGCCGGCGTGCGTCGTCGGCCTGTCTTCGCTTTGCTTGATGAATGAACGAGAAGGTGAGGAGGATTGAACGATGCACATCGGAGTGCCAGCCGAGACACGCGCGCATGAGGCGCGCGTGGCCGCGACGCCCGAGACGGTCAAAAAGTACGTCGCGGCCGGACATCGTGTCACGATCGAGCGCGGAGCGGGAAGCGCCGCGAGCTTGACCGACGACGCGTTCGCCGCCGCCGGGGCGGAGCTCGTCGATGCCGCGACGGCGTTCGGCGCGGAGCTTGTCCTCAAAGTCCAATCGCCCGAGGCGGCGGAACTCGCCATGATGAAGCGTGGCGCCGTCGTAGTGGGCATGCTCGAACCGTTCAACGCCGACAACGCCGCGCGCCTCGCCGCCGCGGGCGTCACGGCTTTCGCGCTCGAGGCCGCGCCACGCACGACGCGTGCGCAAAGCCTCGATGTGTTGTCCTCGCAGGCCAATATCGCGGGCTACAAGGCCATCCTGATCGCGGCGGACCTCTATCCTCGCTTCATGCCGATGCTGATGACGGCCGCCGGCACCGTCAAAGCCGCGCGCGTGTTGATCCTGGGCGCCGGCGTGGCCGGCTTGCAGGCGATCGCCACCGCGAAGCGTCTGGGGGCCGTCATCGAGGCATCCGACGTGCGTCCGGCGGTGAAGGAGCAGATCGAATCGCTCGGCGCGAAGTTCGTCGAGGTGCCGTACGAGACGCAGGAAGAGCGCGATGCGGCCGAGGGCGTCGGCGGCTATGCGCGGCCGATGCCGGCCAGCTGGCTCGCACGCCAGGCGCAGCAGGTACATGAACGCGCCAAACTTGCCGACATCGTCATCACGACTGCCCTGATTCCGGGACGCGATGCGCCGACGCTCCTTTCGGAGGAGACGGTCAAGGCCATGCGCCCGGGCTCGGTCGTCGTCGATCTGGCAGCGGGGCGCGGTGCCGAATTGGCGGGTCATCCGGGCCAGCGCGGCGGCAACTGCCCGCTCACCGAGGCCGACCGCGTCGTGACGAAGCACGGCGTGACGATCGTCGGCCATACGAACCTGCCGGCCATGGTCGCGACCGACGCATCGTCGCTCTACGCGCGCAACCTGTTCGACTTCCTGAAGCTGATCATCACGAAGGAAGGCGCGCTGAACATCGACATGACCGACGACATCGTCGCGGCAACGCTGATTGCCCGCGACGGCGCCATCGCCCGCAAGGCGGCATAAGGAACAGGAGCGAGACGATGGAAATCATCAATCACACCGTCATCAATCTCATCATCTTCGTGCTGGCCGTCTATGTCGGCTACCACGTGGTCTGGAACGTGACGCCCGCGCTGCACACGCCGCTCATGGCCGTGACCAACGCCATTTCGGCGATCGTGATCGTCGGCGCGATGCTCGCGACAGGGCTCACTGTCGGCATCCCCGGCAAGTTCTTCGGCACGCTGGCCGTATTGCTCGCGGCGGTGAACGTGTTCGGCGGTTTTCTCGTGACACGACGCATGCTCGAAATGTTCAAGAAGAAGGAACCGAAAAAAGCAGCGAAGGAGGGCGCGTAAATGAGCATGAACGTCGTTACGCTGTTATATCTCGTCGCCTCGGTCTGCTTCATTCAAGCGCTCAAGGGTCTCTCGAATCCGAAGAGCGCACGAGCGGGCAATGTGTTCGGCATGGTGGGGATGGCTATCGCGATCCTCACGACGGTCGCATTGATCGTCAAGGAGGCTGCGCTGCTGGGCTCGAACCTCGCGCTCGGGCTTGGGCTGCTGTTCGCGGCGCTTGTCGTCGGCGGGGCCGTGGGAGCATTCGTGGCGGCCCGCGTCGAAATGACGAAGATGCCCGAACTCGTCGCCGCGATGCATTCGCTGATCGGTCTGGCGGCCGTCGCGATCGCCTATGCCGTTGTGTCGGAGCCGTCCGCGTTCGGGCTCGTGCCGCCCGATGCGCCTTATGCGGGCTATCTGCCGTTCGGTAACCGGATCGAGCTTTTCATTGGGACGTTCGTCGGCGCAATCACGTTCTCGGGCTCGGTGATCGCGTTCGGCAAGCTCTCGGGCAAGTATAAGTTCTGCCTCTTTCAGGGCGCGCCCGTCGTCTACGCGGGCCAGCATCTGATCAATCTGATGCTCGCGCTCGGCATGCTCGGCTTCGGCATCATCTTCTTTCTGACGCAGTCGTGGCTGCCGTTCATCATCATGACGGTCATCGCGTTCGCGCTCGGCGTGCTGATCATCATTCCGATCGGCGGCGCCGACATGCCCGTCGTCGTCTCGATGCTGAACTCGTATTCGGGCTGGGCGGCCGCCGGCATCGGCTTCTCGCTGAACAACGCGATGCTGATTATCGCGGGCTCGCTCGTCGGTTCCTCCGGTGCGATTCTCTCGTACATCATGTGCCATGCGATGAACCGCTCGTTCTTCAACGTGCTGCTTGGCGGCTTCGGTGCGGAACCGGGCGCTGCGGCCGCAGGCGGAGCGGCGGAGCAGCGGCCCGTGAAGTCGGGTTCGGCCGACGATGCCTCGTTCATGCTCGGCAACGCGGAATCGGTGGTGATCGTGCCGGGTTACGGGTTGGCGGTGGCGCGCGCGCAACATGCGCTCAAGGAGTTGACGGATAAGCTCATCGAGAAGGGCGTGGACGTGCGTTATGCGATTCACCCGGTGGCCGGGCGGATGCCGGGGCATATGAACGTGCTGCTGGCCGAAGCCGAGGTGCCGTACGACCTCGTCTACGAGATGGAAGACATCAACAACGAATTCGGCCAGACGGACGTCGTACTTGTGCTGGGGGCGAATGACGTGGTCAATCCGGCGGCGAAGAACGATCCGAAATCGCCGATTGCGGGCATGCCGATCATCGAGGCGTACAAGGCGCGGACCATTATCGTCAACAAGCGATCGATGGCCGCTGGTTATGCCGGGCTCGACAACGAGCTCTTTTATATGGACAAGACGATGATGGTATTCGGCGATGCGAAGAAGGTCATCGAGGATATGGTGAAGTCGGTGGAGTGAGGGCCCGCGACCGCATGCGCGTCGGCGCTGCGGCGGACAGAGGCTCGTTGCGGCATGTCGGCGCGCCGGCCCTTTGGCGTCATGCAGATGAAGGCGCTTCGACGTGCCGCAGATAATCGGCGAGGCGCCGGCCGGCCATGTCGGGAAACGGCTCGTGCGGTGTGACGTCGACCATGCGCGAGATATCGAAATTGCGGAAGTCTTCGCGCAATTCGCACCACGCACCGACCGTCCATTGGCCACCCCAATAGACGAGGCTGAGCGGCCAGATGCGCCGTTCGGTCTCGGCGCCTTTCTTGTCCCGGTACGAGAAGCTCACGACATGGCGCGTATCGACTGCGCGATGCAGCGCATCGACGTTTTCCGAGAATTGACGATCGATGTGATACGAGGGGGCGAACACGGCCAGGCGTTCCAGCGTGGCGCGTTTGTCGGCCGGCATGGCCGACGCGACCTTGGCGAGCGCACTGCGGGCGCCGGCCGCGAGGCCCGCGCCGCCCCATGTTTCGATCATGCGCGCGCCGGCTGCGAGTGCCGCGAGTTCGTCGGCCGTGAACGTGAGGGGCGGTAGACTCGCCGTGCGCGACAGCCGGTAGCCGATGCCTGCTTCGCCTTCTATGGGTACGCCCGACAGTTGCAGATCGCGCACGTC
>CBJLAJ010000025.1:0-46383 GCA_966421005.1 uncultured Paraburkholderia sp. | reverse complement strand
AGCGGCGGAAAATCCGTCGCGAGCGAAAGCCGGTATGTGGTGAGCGTATACATCCCAAGCGGAAACACGAGACTCCAGTACATCGGGTGATACCTGAACGGCACCCGCCGTATCACATGCTTCCAAAACCCGAGCACGATCAAAAGCGGAATCCACCAGGTGGCCCATGCCCACAGAATCAGCGTGCCTCCATCGACAAACGGCCGCATGGCAAGCAAAAACGGCATCGACGGCTTCGACAGAATCAGCATCGACCCCGCATTTGCACCGATCGCCGAAGCGCCCATCACCACCCAAAAAAGCGGCGTGACGTCCTCTGTCTCCACGCGCAGGAAGAAAAGCCGATGGCTGAACAACGTGATGAATATGCCGTACAGAACGACGCCGATTCCCCAAAACATATGCACGGCAACGAACGTCATGGCCGACCATGCCGGATTGAATCGAGGCGCCAGCATCGCGCCGAGCACGGTCAACGATTCGGTACCCACGATGGCGATGAGCCATCCCCCGTGCACGATGTCTGCGCCCAGGCGCGTATTCATGAACACCAGCACGCTGAAGCTGAAGTAGCTGAGACAAATCCATGCAGCCAACGCGAACAGCCACAACCCCAACGCCCATCCGATCGCCCCGCGTTGCAAGCACTGGATACCAAACACGTTCGTGCCGGCGACGAGCGTGAAAAACGAAAACACGAGCTTAGGATCGATCAGATCGCGCCACAACGCCGCCCGATATTGCAAGGCGCGCATAACGAGCACGACGAAGAGCACCGGAAACACAACGAGATTGACGGCAAAAAGCGCATCGGACAAGCGAGGGAACCCGAGTGCTGCCGCGCTGTTCGAGACGATACCCGTGGCCATCACCATGGCGAAGTGGCCCGGGTAGGCATCGCGGATCAACGTGCCCACACGCCCCGTGGCGATAGACGAAAAAGTGCTCATGCTCGATAGCTCAATGGTGTAATTTGCCGTTTAGTCGACGATATTGCGAACCCAGTCCGCGAAGCTCTCGTTTTCGAACTCATAGACATCGCGCGGGCTCTTCGCCACGACGGTCTTTTCCGCGAGCCGGCCCAACGCCTTTTGAATGTGGGTCGCCTGCAAGTCTTCGATACCCACGCGCTTGCGGATCTTGATCAGCGTCGCTTTCGCAAAGGGCTTCATCGACGGATCGTCAGCGAACATCCGCACAAGCACGCGCTCGGTCGCGTCGAGCGAATTCCAGGTCCCTTCATGATTCTCGGTACGGGCCAGCTTCTCCTGCTGCATCGCAATGGCTTCGGGAAACGTCAGCGCGGGACTCATCATCAATGCAAGCACGGTCTCCATCAACGGCTCGGGGCGCCGTCCAAAGAGTTCGAACGCTTCGCGCGCCGCCGCCGTATCGAGCTTGCGTTTCGTCGATTCCCTGAACCGGCGCGCGATGTAATCGACGAAATCGTCACCGAGCAGCGGAAAGTCCTGCACCGTACTGGCGGCCGAGTAAAGCGGCGCATTCGCATTGGTGAAGACGTGCCCGAGCTTCGTGCGCGAAGAGCCCGTAAACAACATGCGAAGCCGCCGCTGGTGCTTCGTCAGCGTGGTACGCAGTGCGCGGGCCATTTCCTCGCCTTCCTTGCTGCGGCCGAGCGATTGTGCCTCATCGATCAGAAAGAGCACCGGCCGGCGCTTCGTCAGCTCGGCAACGAGCGCATCGATCAGAAGCGCCGTATCCCCGATCTCCCGCTTCTGATCGTTTTCGAGCTCGATATGGCCTTCGAGCGTGGCGCCGGCGAACTCGGCTTTACCCTTGAGCGCTTTGACGGGCGCCTGAAGCCGCGCCATGACTTTCTCGAACAGGGAGTGCGGCTCCAGCGCTTCTTCGAGCGCACGCGCAAGTGCGGCCCCCGGCGTTTGCCGCGTTTGCCAGAGGTCGGCGTACACTACCGTGTAGCCTGCGCTTTCGGCCAACGGTTTGAGGTCCCGCAAAAGGAATGCCGTCTTGCCGGTGCGCCGCGGCGCGAAAATGGTCGTCGACGTGACGAGCCCGGCGTCCAGCGTGGCGAGATAGGCGCTCGCAAGCTCCGGCCGGGGGAAGTGCCATAGTTCCGTCAATTCCATGCGGTTATCCAGAATTATCCCGAGTCAAGGTAATTATACCCAATAAGTATAATTTTGGATAACTTCACCCGCAGCCGAATTTCGTTACATCTCTTACGGACTCCGCACCGCCAAGCAACATTTGCCTTTCGGTGGCTCGCTATACTGCGCGCCATTACTCAAACGAAGACGAAAGGCCTCATATGTTGAAGAAGAACGTTCGGATTGCCGCCTTTGCGGCGTTGGCTGCATTGAGCTCGCTGCCGGCTTTCGCCAGCGATTTGAACAATGCGCTGGGCGGTGCCCTGGGTGGCGCGGCTGGTGCTGCCGTTGGCGGCGCGGTCGGCGGCAGCACCGGCTCGGTCATCGGCGGTGCGGTGGGCGGTGGCGCGGGCGGCGCCATTACCTCGAATCGCCGTGAGCGCACGGGTGCAATCGTCGGCGGCGCGCTGGGTGGCGGCGCAGGCGCGGCGGCCGGCAATGCAATGGGCGGGCGCACGGGTGGCATCATCGGGGCGGCCGCCGGCGGCGGAGCGGGCTCGGCACTCGGCGGACATATCTCGCGCGCGAACTCCTATTCGAACGACTACGCCGCTCACCGCAGCTGGCGCCATCGCAAGCACCATCGTCACGACTGATGTCACCCAAGTGAAGGCTGCCCCGGCAGGGGCGGCCGACGCAGCTTTCCGCCGATCGCCACGCGGCCCGAAAAATCGGCGGCTACCTCCTCCTCCTCGCTACCCCCGCGAATTCGTCCCGTACCCGTAACTGGACAGCCCTGTCTCCCCCGTAGTCTTTTAGAATGCGGTGCATCGTAGCGCTCCCAATCAAATAGTGGATGGCGGCAGCGCTCGTCTTGCGGCTCAATCGATAAATTGACGAAGTGAAACGGAGCGCAGTCGATGCACAACAACAAGATCGGGAAGGCGTGCCGTTGGGTCGCCGCGACAGCCGCGGCATTGGCCCTCATGGGCGCGGCGGGGTGGCGGGCCGAAGCGGCCCGCGTAACGCGCGTCACGCCACAGGGCAAGGTGGCGCAAGTCCGGCAGGTCGTCGTCAAGTTCGACGAAGCGATGGTGGCGTTCGGTTCGCCCGATTTGCCCGCGCCGGCACGCGTCAAATGCAATGACGCCTCAGCTAGCGCGGGCCATGGTCGCTGGATCGACGAAAAAACCTGGGCCTGGGACTTCAATGCCGATTTACCACCGGGCGTGTCATGTACCGTCGATTTGAACGACGGATTGAAATCGCCGGCGGGTAATGCGTCGAAAGGCCCCAAACACTTTACGTTCGAGACCGGCGGACCTTTCGTGAAAACGATCGAGCCGATGGGCGGCCAGATCGAGGAAGAACAGGCGTTCGTGTTGCGGCTCAACGGTCCGGCGAATCCGGAATCGGTGCAAAGGAACGTCTGGTGCGAATCCGGCGGGCTCGGCAATCGCATTCCGATCAAGAATCTCGATGCGGCAACGCGCGCGGCGCTTCTCAAGCGGTTCGGGCTGCAAAAGGAAGCGGCGCAGGTCTTGACGTTGCAATGTCAGCAAGTGCTGCCGTCGGGCACCAAAGCGCAACTCATCTACGGAAAAGGGGTGGCGAGCCCGAGCGGCATCGCCAACGATGTCGAACGCCGCTTCGACTACACGGTGCGCGAGCCTTTCTCGGTCAGCTTCAGTTGCGAACGCGAAAACGCGAAAGCGCCGTGTACGCCTTTGCGGCCGCTCAGGTTGCTGTTCAATGCGCCGATCTCGCGTGCGGATGCCGAAGCGTTCCGTATGAAAGGCCCGAACGGCGACATCAAGCCGTCGTTCTCTCCTGATGACAACGACCCGCAAACGAGCACGGTGGAGTTTGCTGCGCCGCTGCCCGAGCGTGCGGAGCTGACCATCGCGCTTCCCGCCAATCTGAAGGACGTGAGCGGGCGGCCGCTGGCCAACGCCGATCTTTTCCCGCTCAAAACGACGATGGCGGCCATGCCGCCGCTCGCGAAATTTTCGTCGGGCATGTTCGGCATCATCGAGCGCTATGCGGAGCCGGACATGCCCGCGCTCGTGCCCGTCACGCTGCGCAATGTCGAGGCGGACCTGCACGTTGCCGGGCTCAATGCCGGCAATGCGCAGTTCACGAAGATGCGCGTCGAGGCCGATCGCGACATTCGTCGCTGGATGCGCAATGTCGATCGGTTCGACGGCTTTACGGAAGACCGCAAGTGGATCGACGATCAAATGCCGGAGCTGCTGGCGCACAATCCGCACCCAGTCATCGTCCCGCGCGCGGGCAGCAGCGACGATGCCGAGCGGGATCGCAAGAACCCGCAAATCGATCTGCGCTCGCTTTCTCTTCTAGCCGGCCAACCAAAAGTCGAAACGTTGACGTTGCCCAAAGCGGATCCGAAGACGTTGCGACCGTTCGAAGTCGTCGGCATTCCCGTGACGAAGCCCGGCTTTTATGTCATCGAACTGGCCTCGCCCGCGCTCGGCGCGTCGCTGCTCGGCAAGAAGGCGCCGATGTACGTGCGAACGGCGGTCCTCGTGACGAACCTCGGCGTGCATTTCAAGCGCGGGCGCGAAAACGGCGTCGTATGGGTGACCACGCTCGACCGGGGCCAACCGGTGCCCAACGCCGACGTTCACGTGAGCGATTGCAACGGGGACGAACTGGCGTCAGGCAAGACCGACGCCCACGGCGTGCTGAAGATCGATGGTCAGCTCGACGCCCGCGCGAGATGCAAGGGCGATAGCTTTAGCGGCCTCTTCATATCGGCCCGTGTCGACGATCCAAAAACGGGCCACGATATGGCGTTCGTTCAATCGGATTGGAATCGCGGCATCGAGGCATGGCGCTTCAACGTGCCCACCGATACGAGCGCGCAAGAGACGGTACGCGCTCACACTGTCTTCGATCGCACGCTGCTGCGCGCGGGCCAGACGGTTTCGATGAAGCATATGATCCGCCTGGAGACCATGCAGGGTCTCGCGTTCCCCAAGCGCTACCCGTCGCGCGTGACGATTCGTCATCTCGGCAGCGGGCAGACGTGGCACATGCCGCTCAAATGGGCAGCCGATCATACGGCGGACTCCACCTTCGCTATTCCGGTATCGGCGAAACTCGGCGAATACAGCGTCTCGCTCGACGATGTCGATCCGGCCGCTGCCGGCAAGAAGAAGGACCAGGGCGACAACGCTGGCAACACCGGCAACACCGGCAACGCCGACAACAGCGACGAAGCCGCCGATAGCGAAGATGGCGACGACGATTCGGGCGCGAGCGCGCGAGAGAGCTACGCATCGGGCAGCTTCCGCGTAGAGGAATTTCGCCTGCCGGTATTCAAAGGTACGATCGCCGTACGCGATGAGAAAGCTCATCCGCTCGTGGCGGCAAAATCGGCGCCGCTTGCCTTGCAGATCGAATACACGTCGGGTGGCGGGGCATCGGGGCTGCCCGTGCAGGTCTCCGCGCTGACGCGGCGAACTTCGCCGGCATTTGCCGATAGCTACCCCGAGTTCAGTTTCGAGCCCTACGTGCGCCGCAACGACGGCGGCACGTCGGGGGCGTCCGACGACGAAGCGAGCGCCCAGGATTCAGGCGACGACGCCTCGAAACTGGTTGCCGACAAGGAACCGGTGACGCTCGATCGCAGCGGCGCCGGCAGTCTCACACTCAAGAACCTGCCGCCTGTCGATGGGCCGAAGAGCCTTGTGATGGAAGCCACGTTCGCGGACCCGAACGGCGAAGTGCAAACGATCGGCGGCAACGCGACGCTCTGGCCCGCGGCCGTCGTGGCGGGTGTGAAGTCAGGGCAATGGGTATCCGTGGGCAACGCGGTGCCCATCAAGGCCCTCGCTGTCGACCTGCAAGGTAAGCCCCGCGCTGGCGTCCCGCTCCAGGTGCACGGTATCGCGCGTATCACGATCACGTCGCGCAAACGCATGGTCGGCGGTTTTTATGCCTACGACAATCGCACCGAGACGAAAGACCTGGGCACATTGTGCAGCGGCAAGAGCGACGACCACGGCCTCATGAACTGCGACGCGAAGATCAAGGAAGCGGGCAACGTCGATCTCGTCGTGACGGCGAAAGATGGCGACGGCAATGCGTCGACGGCATCGACGTCGATCTGGGTCACGCGCGAAGACGAGCTCTGGTTCGGCGGAGAAAACACCGATCGCATCGATGTTTTGCCGGAAAAGACCGCTTACGAGCCGGGCGAGACCGCCCGCTTTCAGGTGCGCATGCCGTTCCGCTTTGCCACGGCGCTCGTCGCCGTCGAGCGTGAAGGCGTTATCGAAACGCATGTCGTCAAGCTCGACGGCAAGGACCCGACCGTCACACTCAAAGTGAACGAGGGATGGGGGCCGAACGTCTATGTCTCGGTGTTGGCGCTGCGCGGGCGGATTCACGAAGTGCCCTGGTACTCGTTTTTCACGTGGGGCTGGAAAGCGCCAGTCGAATGGGCGAGGGCGTTCTGGTACGAAGGCAGGCGCTATGAGGCGCCGACGCCGCTCGTCGATTTGTCGAAACCGGCATTCCGTTACGGCCTGGCCGAGATCAAGGTCGGCACGGCCGCTCACAAGCTCGCGGTGACCGTGACGCCCGACGCGAAGTCCTATACGGTGCGTGGCAAGGCGCATGTGAAGCTGCGCGTTCAGTTGCCGGGCGGCAAAGCAGCGCCCGCGGGCACGCAGATCGCGGTTGCGGCCGTCGACGAGGCGCTGCTCGAGTTGATGCCCAATCAGAGCTGGGATGTGCTCGATGCCATGCTGCAGCGGCGCGCGTACGGCGTGGAGACCGCCACGGCGCAGATGGAGATCGTCGGGCGCCGCCATTTCGGGCGCAAGGCGGTACCCGCGGGCGGAGGAGGGGGGCATGGCGCGACGCGCGAGCTCTTCGATACGCTGCTGCTGTGGAACCCGCGCGTGACGCTCGATGCAAACGGCGAGGCATTCGTCGACGTGCCGCTCAACGATTCGCTCACGAGCTTTCGCATTGTCGCGATCGCGGCGGTGGGCGACGGCACGTTCGGCACAGGCGCCGCGTCGATCAGGAGTACTCAGGACTTGCAGTTGATCTCGGGTTTGCCGCCGCTCGTGCGCGAGGGCGACCGTTTTCGCGCGCAATTCACCGTGCGCAATACGACTACGCGCCCAATGAGCGTGGTTGTCACGCCGAGCGTTCCCGGCCTCGATCTGCAGGCGCAGACGGTGCAGGTTGGGCCGGATTCGGCTCGCGAGGTCGCCTGGCTCGTGACACCGCCGGACGGTACGGCCGAGGCCACGCCCGCCGCGCTGACCTGGAACATCGGGGCTGCCGAGCAGGGCGGCCCGCACGCCTCGGATGCGTTGAAAGTGACGCAGCGCGTGGACGCGGCGATACCGGTGACGGTGCAGCAAGCGACGCTCGTTCAAGTCGACGGGAGCTATTCGCTGCCCGTTGCGGCGCCGCCGAACGCGACCGCCACGCAGGCGGGAGCCTTGCGCGGCGGTATTGCCGTGGCGCTGCAATCGAAGCTTTCCGACGGCATGCCAGGCGTGCGCCGCTGGTTCGAACGTTATCCCTACAGCTGTCTGGAGCAGCAAACCTCGCGCGCGTTGGGCTTGCGCGATGCGGCGCAATGGCAGGCTGTCGTCGCAAAGATGCCGGTGTATCTGGATCGCGACGGCCTTGCCAACTATTTCCCGCCGAGCGACGACAGCGGCAATACCGGCAGTACGACGCTGACGGCCTATCTGCTCGACGCGAGCGACGAAGCGGCGAAGCTCGATGCGCTTCGCGCTGCCCGACGATGTGCGCGCAAAGCTCCAAGGCGGTCTCGTCAACTTCGTGGAAGGGCGGATCGAGCGCAACACGTGGGCGCCGCGCAAGGACCTGGACCTGCGGAAACTGGCAGCGATCGAAGCGCTCTCGCGCTATGGGTTTGCGCGGGCAAACATGCTCGATTCGATCGAAATTGCGCCGAATCAATGGCCGACTTCCGCGGTGCTCGATTACTACGCGATCCTCTCACGGGTGAAGGGTGTAGCGCAGCGCGACGCAAAGCTCGCGCAACTCGAGCAGATCGTTCGCTCGCGCCTCACGTATCAGGGCACGCGCCTGACGTTTTCCACGGCCGACAGCGACGATCTCTGGTGGCTGATGGAGGGCCCGGAGAGCAACGCGGCGCGCACGGTGCTGACCTTTGTCGATAAACCGGACTGGAAAGACGAGATGCCACGCCTGCTGGCCGGCCTGCTCGCATTGCAACAGCACGGCGCGTGGCAGACAACGACATCGAACCTGCTCGGCTCGTTTGCCGTCGAGCGTTTTTCGCGCACGTTCGAAAGCGTTCCGGTGACGGGGAAAACGAAGCTCGAGTTTGGGCCGAGCACGAGTACGGTCGCATGGAATCAGCCTGCTGCCGCGTCAACGGCGGCCTCAGCGGCGTCAGCAGCTTCAGCGTCCTCGTCGGCTTCGGCAGCTCGCCCAGCCGCTACCGCTGCCACGAAAACGGCCGATACGCGCGCGCAGCTGTTGGCCTGGCCGCCGCAGGCGCGCACTGCACCGGTGCCGTTGACGCTCACGCAGGAGGGGACGGGCAAGCCATGGGCGACGATCGAAAGCCTGGCCGCGGTCGAGCTCAAGGCGCCGTTCGCCGCCGGCTATCGAATCGCGAAGACCGTGACGCCCGTCGATCCTGCCGTCAAGGGCGTCAACACACGTGGCGATATCGTGCGCGTGCATCTGGATATCGATGCGCAGACCGATATGACATGGGTCGTCGTCGATGACCCGGTTCCGGCCGGCGCGACGATTCTCGGCTCCGGCCTCGGCCGCGACTCCGAGGTCGCCACCGCGGGAGAAAAGTCGCAAGGCGGCGCATGGCCTGATTTCGTCGAACGCGGCTTCGAGGGCTATCGTGCGTACTACAGCTATGTGCCCAAGGGCAAGTTCTCCATCGAATACACGGTCAGGCTCAACAATGTCGGTACGTTTGGGCTGCCGCCGACACGCGTCGAAGCGCTTTACGCGCCGTCGACTTTTGGCGTCTTGCCGAATGCGTCCGTTGTCGTTCAACCGGTTCAACCGTCCGCGCCGGCGAAATGACGGGAAACGATGGAGAGCGTTGAACGATGGGCCGATACAGGATCGAAGGCGAGGACGAGGCGTTCGCGATGAAGGCAACGCGTATCGCGATGATTCGCTCGCTGATCGGGCTCGCCTTCGCAATGCCTGTCGCGGCCCATGCGCTGCCTTCGTTCGAGGCCGTACATAGCCAGTGGCGCAGTTCGGACTGGATACTGCTGTCGCGCGATGGCGTGCCGCTGCAACGTGTGCGCATCGACGATGCCGAGCGGCGTGGCGAGTGGGTGGCGCTCGCCGATGTTTCGCCCGCGTTGCGCGAGGCGATCGTCGTATCGGAGGACAAGCGCTTTTACGAGCATAGCGGCGTCGATTGGCGCGGTGCGGCTGCCGCCGCGTGGGGGAACCTTTGGAACACGCGCACGCGCGGCGCCTCGACGGTCACGATGCAGCTGACGGGACTGCTCGATGACGAGAGACAACGTTCAGGACACCGAAACGTCACGGAAAAAGCAAAGCAGGCAGTCACGGCGCTCTGGCTCGAACGCAGCTGGCGCAAGGATCAGATCCTCGAGGCATACCTGAACCTCGTGCCGTTTCGTGGCGAGACGATCGGCCTGTCGGCCCTCTCGATCACGCTCTTCGGCAAGGCGCCCTCGGGTCTGGACGAACGCGAGGCTGCCGTTGCGGCGGCGTTGATTCGCTCCCCGAATGCTTCGTACACAAAAGTGGCTACGCGCGCGTGCCGCATTCTGCGCGACATGAAAACGCCCTCGGGTTGCGCGAATCTTGGCGGCTTCGTACAGCTTGCGTTTGCGCGGCCGGCGCCAGCCGTGCTATCGGTCTCGCCAGAAACGCAGATGCTGGCGCCGCATTTTGCGCGTCGCGTCGCGAATGAAGTGCACCCGGAGGCAGGTGCCCGAGTCGTTACGACGCTCGACGCGAAGCTTCAGCGCTTCGCGAGCGAGATATTGACCCGGACGATCGTCGAGCTCAATGCACCCGCTCATCCGCGCAACGTGCATGACGCCGCGGCAGTCGTACTCGATAACGCGACCGGCGAGGTGCTGGCCTGGGTCGGTTCGTCGGGTGCGTTTTCGGGAGCGCGCGATGTCGATGCGGTGCTCGCGAAGCGTCAGGCCGGCTCGACGCTGAAGCCGTTTCTCTATGCGCAGGCAATCGAGGAGCGGCGGTTGACGACAGCCTCGCTGCTGGACGATGCACCGCTCGATCTGGCAGCGGGCGGTGGTCTCTACATTCCGCAAAACTACGACAAGGACTTCAAAGGTTGGGTCAGCGTGCGTACCGCGCTCGGTTCCTCGTTGAACGTGCCGGCCGTGCGCACGCTCGTGATGGTGACGCCGCACCGGTTCGCAACGACGCTGACCGCGCTCGGTTTGCCGCTCACGGAAAGCGGGGATTATTACGGATATTCGCTCGCGCTCGGCAGCGCGGATGTCACGCTGCTTTCGCTCACGAACGCTTATCGCGCGCTTGCCAATGGCGGAATCGTCGCGCCGACCTGCGATCTGCCGGCTTGCGCGCGGCAGGCGGAGCCGCGCCCGACGCGCCCGTCAAAGCGAGTTCTCGGCGCCGAGGCGGCCTATATCGTGACGACCGTGCTTTCCGATAACAACGCCCGCACGCGCACGTTCGGTTTCGATAGTCCGCTGCATACGCGTTTCTTTTCGGCTGTGAAGACCGGCACGAGCAAGGACATGCGCGACAACTGGACGATCGGATTTACTTCGCGCTATACCGTGGGCGTCTGGGTGGGCAATGCCGATGGGCAGCCGATGTGGGATGTATCGGGTGTCACGGGCGCGGCGCCCGTCTGGGCCGCGATCGCCGGTTATCTGCATCGTCAGACTGCCAGCACGGCGCCCCGTCCGCCAAAAGGTGTCGTTCAAGCGCGTGTGACGTTCGAACGTAATGTCGAGCCCGCCCGCAACGAATGGTTTGTGAGCGGAACGCAAACACCGGATGTAGCGTTGGCGGCGAACGCGATGTCAGCGGTTACGCCGGGGGTATCCGCGGATGTGCGGCGCGATGGCGTGCCGCGTGAATCTCGTGGCGCGAACGGGGCGGCACGCATCGGCTCGCCCACGGATGGAACGCTGTTCGCGCTCGATCCCGATATCCCTCCCGCGCGGCAGCGCATCGTTTTCGAACGTGCGAGCGGTTCTTCCGACGCGAGCGTGTGGCGGCTGGACGGCAAGGCGCTGGGCCACGGGGATCGCTTGACATGGCTGCCCTGGCCGGGCCGCCATGTGCTCGACCTCGTCAACGCGGACGGATCGAGTGCCGATAGCGTTCGCTTCGAAGTTCGCGGTGCGGTGGCGAAAGGCAAGAAGCGTTAGCGCAGCACGCCTACGTTCATGAGTCGGCTGCAGGTTTGCCGGCGAGTAGCGATGCCCTTTCACGCAGTTTCCCCAACATTCGCTCGGGCGAGCCGTCGTCCAACTGGGAGATCAGGAGACCGATGCCCAAGGGGCCGTCCATTTCCCGGGTCAATTGCGGACAGTCAGCGAGCAGCTCGATCAGTTCGGGGCCAAAGAAGAACGCGTGTCTGGAAAGTTGTGCCGGCGTATATCCCAGTTGCTCGATGAGCATTCGATGGCGCGCCGCAAGCGCGTCGATCGATCGCGCGCCGGCTTCGTGTCGAGCCGCTTCCACAATGGTGGTGCTGGTGAAGCCCGCATCGCGAAGTGTTTTGTCGTGCGTGCGTAGAGCGCTCATGATTTCGGGAAGATCGGCCCGCGCCATCAGCAATTGAATATCGATTGCCCGGTAATCCCGTTGTTCCAACCAGCCGCGATTGCCGTGCAGAACCTGGCTCGCTGCCGAGCGGTTCGCATCGTCCGCGAGAGAGACGAGGTAATCGAGCGTAGCCGCGGAATACGTGGGCTTTTCGAGGTCCTCGTAGGACGGACTACCGGGTCGCGCTGAGGCTGGCGCCGGGCGAGCGTGACGAGGATGGCGGAACGTACTCCGGGTATGTTCCCCCGCTTGTCGCGCGGGCGGAGGGCGCCCGCCGGGCGCAAACGTTTCTTGTTGGGCGGCAGCAGGCGAGTTGCCGCGTCGCCTCAATTTGATGGTCGGCTCGTCACCATCGTCAGCCTCGCGGGCGCCGCCCTGGCTGTTCACTGGTCCAACGCTAGCCATCGGCGCCCCCTGGAATGCACTGGGGCGAGTGTAGCCGCGGCCGACCCGACGGGGGCGGGCGGTGCGAAGCAGGGCGGGCGCAAGCGAATCGGCGAGCTCGGCGTGCCGATGTTCAATGCGCCTTCTATGGCGAAAAGCGTCTAAGGACGCGCGGCGACTTCGTCAAGATGCGCGAGCAAATCCGCCGGGTCTTCGTAGACGCGCAGCGCTCCTGCTTTTTCGAGCTCGTCTGTCCCGTATCCACCCGACAGCAACCCGACGCCGAGCGCGCGGCAGCGGCGCGCCGCCAGCATGTCCCAGACACTATCGCCCACCACCACCGCCGTCTCGATCGAAACACCGAGGCGTTCGGCTGCGGCGATGAAGAGATCGGGATCGGGCTTGGCATGCTTGACTTGATCGCGCGTGACGACCACGCTCCTGCCCGGATCGACACCAAGCGATTGGAGATTGAGCGCGGCCGTTTCCATCCGACCGCTCGTGGCGATCGCCCAGCGGATGTTGGCGCGCGTCAATGCGTCCAGCAGCTCGATCGCACCGGGCAGCGGTTTGACCTGCGCGTGCAGCCGCTGATAGGCCGCGGCATGTGCCTGGCGCAGCCGTTCGACGCGATCGGCGGTGAATTCGTCGTGCGTTTCGCGCAGCAACTGATTGACGAACAATCCGCCGCTCATGCCGATCTTGCGATGGATGCGCCATACCGACAGATCGATGCCCTCGGTGTCGAGCGCTTCCTTCCAGGCAAGTACGTGCTGATACACGCTGTCGACGAGCGTTCCGTCAAGATCGAATAAGAACGATGTTTCGATGCGCATGATGGCCCCGTTCGGAATGACGAAAAACCAAGCATACGCCGGATGGCGGAACGGATCGACGGGCTGCGTGCCCGCCGACTACTCAATCTGCCCGGCCCTGCGTGACATAGAATTTGCCGTTGACATCGTTGCCATGAGGCTTCGTCAGCATGGCGTCAACATAGGTGTGTTCGCTATTGGCAGGAAGCCAGCATGCCGCTATGTTCAGACCGCGTCGTTCTGCAGCATAGACCAGCGAAACACATGAATCGATGCTGGAGGGGTTGCCACCAACGAGATAATAGTCTTTCCGGGCGCTGGCGCCTGCTTCGGCCTCGATGGCCGCATCAAGCGGTCGGAGAATTTGATCATTGGCCTCGATAGGATCGAACGCATGCTCCCCATTCTCTATGGAAACATGAATCGATGCGAGCGTGTGAGAGCCATCGGGCGCCGTTCCCCTGACAAAGGCCATCACGCATGGCGCCGCGCCCTCACTGAAAGTTACCCGTGCGTTCTTGTTGCAGGCGGGGCCCTCATACATCTTTGCTGCTGTAAATGAATTTGAGCGACAAGCAGATATTTTCATGAGGGCGAATGCAGATGGCGACAGGAATGTCATCGCATTCCGGTTCGATTTGCTTTGCAAATAATCCAGTTTCGTTGCGTAGCTTTGCTGTATGCGAGCCCATTGCTCATCATCCATCGAATCGAACAATTCGTCGGTCGTGGACACACTATCGGCCGGCGACGACGGAACAGGACTGCTGCTGCCGGCAGGGCTGTGCGGCTGTCGGGGACTGGACGGCTGACGAGGGGAGAGTTCCTGGAGAGCGCTGAGTTGCGGCGTCAATGCCCGCCGGGGGGCGTCGCGGCCTTCGGTGGACCCGTGAGAGGATGGTGCCGAGCTCGAGGAAGCGTCAAAGGATTGAGGGGAACGATGATGTACTGGAGGAATGCCTGCCATATTCGTGCCGCCAAGTCTGGAATCAGTGGGGTCTACGCGGGGCACCCGGCAATGCATCAAGGCGGTTTCAACGTCCTATTACACAGCTAACGGACAGCGCGGCGTAAGCTAATGGGATCGATGCTACTCGCACGATCGCGCGCAAGAATCGCGACAGGGGAAAATTGGACGACGATAGCGAAATTTCAGTAAGCCTGGGAGCGGCGGCCCCTCGCTCGCATGAGATGGGGCCGCGGACTCTGTTTTCCTGGATCGGTACCGACGCCATCACGGCAAGCTGTAAGCGACCACCGCATCCCCGGTGCGCGTGCCGAGCGAGCCATGGCCGCCCGCCGTCACCAGCACGTATTGCTTGCCTTTCGAATCGGTATAAGTCATCGGCGTGGCTTGCCCGCCAGCTGGCAGGCGCGCCTGCCAGAGTTTCTTGCCGCTGGCGAGATCGTAGGCGCGCAGATAGTAGTCGAGCGTACCGGAGAGGAATCCCACGCCACCGGCCGTGACGATCGTTCCGCCGAGACTTGGCACGCCGAGCTTGAACGGCACCGGCACCGGGGCACTGTCGCGAATCGTGCCGTTTTTGTGCTTCCAGACGATCTTGCCGGTCGTGAGATCGCCCCCGGCAACGTAGCCCCAGGGTGGCGCCTGGCATGGGATACCGAGCGGCGAGAGGAACGGCTTGAGCTCGATTGCGAACGGTGCTCCAGTGGCGAGCTTGATCCCGCTCGTTTCGCTGCCATGCTGATGTTCGAGCGAAGGCACCTTATCGCGCGGAATCAGCTTGGAAATGAAGGCCATATAGTTAGGATTCGCAAACAATATCTGCTTTCCTGGATCGACGGAAATTCCGCCCCAGTCGAACGCGCCGAAGTTGCCGGGGAATACAAGCGTCCCATTCTCGGAGGGCGGCGTGAATGCGCCGTCGTAGCGCAGCGAACGAAAATCGATACGGCACCAGAGCTGGTCGTAGGGTGTGGCGCCCCACATGTCGCTTTCCCGAACGCGGGGCGGATTGAAGTTCAGCGCGGAGACGGGCTGCGTCGGCGATGCGCGGTCCCCCGAGGCCGCGCCCTGCGGAACGGGCGTTTCGGTGATCGGGAGCAGCGGCGTACCCGTTCGACGATCGAGCACATAGATGCTGCCTTGCTTCGTTGAAGCGATGAGCGCGGGCTTGACGCCATCCTTCGTTTGCAGGTCCATCAGCGTCGGTTGACCGCCGACATCCATATCCCACAGATCGTGATGCGTGAATTGATAAACCCACTTCACGCGTCCCGTGGCGAGATCGAGCGCGGTGACGCCTGCACCAAAACGCTCGGCTTGCGGCGTGCGGTTACCGCCCCATTGATCCGGCGTCTGATTGCCCATCGGCAGGTAGATCATGCCGAGGTGTTCGTCCACGCTCGCCACCGTCCACATATTCGGCGAATTGCGTGTGTAAAGCTGTCCCGTCGGGAGCGGAGCTGTGTCGTCGGGACGGCCCGCGTCCCAGTTCCAGACGAGATGGCCGTCGTGGACGTCGTATGCGCGCATCACGCCGCTCGGCTCGTTGGTCGATTCGTTATCGGTCACGTGTCCCCCGATGATAACGAGGTTGCGCGTCACTATCGGCGGTGAGGTGGAGTAGTATCCGCCCGGCGTAAATGTCCCGATGTTGGTCCGCAAGTCGACGGTGCCGTGGTTACCGAAGTCCTCGCAGGGTTTGCCGGTGCCCGCATCGAGTGCGATCAGGCGGGCGTCGGCGGTTGGCAGAAAGATGCGGCGGGAACAGTCACGGGCCGCCGTAGCACCGGCAGGCGGAGCGCTGGCCGCAGAGGCGGCCGAAGCGGCGGAAGCGCTCTCGTTCGACGGGGCGCTCGCTTCGATCGGAGCACTCCCTGCGGCGGTTGCGCTTGTTTCGGACGAAGCGCTCGCTGCGGCGGAAGTACTTGCGGCAGCGGAGTTACTTGCTTCGGCCGGAGCACTGCCTTCAGTGGGAGCGCTTGCCGCTTCAGAGGCACTCGTCTGCGCCGGCGCATTAGCCTCCGCGAACGCACTCGCAGCCGCAGCGGATTCCGCAGCGGTAGCGGGCAAAGACGAATACGAAGCCTCGTCATAGTAAGAAACGCCTCGGCACGTCATATGCTCGAAGTGCGCAAACCCGACAGGGCTCTGAATTTGCGGATCGTAGCGCCAACGCACACCGCCCGTTGCCGCTTCGACGGCGAGCACCTTGCTGTGCGGCGTGCAGATAAAAATCGTATCGCCCACTTTGAGTGGCGTATTTTCGTCGGTGGTCTCGGTAGGATCATTCGGGCCGCGCTGGTCGCCGGTATGCAGCAGCCATGCTTGCTTAAGCTGTCCGACATTGTTCGGCGTGATTTGCGTCAGCGGAGAAAAGCGGTCGCCATACTGGCTACGGCCATAGCTAGGCCAATCGCCGGGCGCAACGGGCGGTATCGCAGGGGTTTGCGGCACATTGCGATCGAGCGCGAGCCTCCCATCGAGGTCATAGCGATCCCTGGACACCGATACGATGCCGGCGATCGCGGTGAGTGCCGCTACGACGGCAAGTGCCAGGCATGCCGAGCGACGCAGACCCGCTCGGCGCGGATCCTCGATCACCGTTGTTGCGGCTGCGGCAGCCCTATCGGGCGGGACGGGCACAATGCGGCGGCGCACCCCGGGGCATAGCGTGACAGTGGCGCCGCTCAGCGGCGTCAGCATCCACAAACCGAGCAGCCACCAGATCCAGAGTCTCGGTACGAGCGGCCACCAGTCAAAACCGACTTCAGCGATCGCCCAGATTGTCGAACCAAGTAAAAACAGCGCGTAGAGCCACGCAGCGATCAGCCCGAGCCGAGCGAGCAACAGCACGGCCACGACGATGAGTGCAATGCCGCCAATCAGGTAATACGCCGAGCCGCCGAGCGTGAGCAGCCTCACGCCACCGGCCCCGAGCGGAATGCCAAGCACGAGCAGGACGATCGCGGTGATCCAGCGGCCGAGTCTGCAGTCGCGCGACGTCGAACGGACTTCGGTTTGCATAGCGGCACCTTGCAGCGATGAACGCCCGTACCGCGCAAATCATGTGCCAGATCGCGCCTATTGCCGAGACGCGCTTACTGGAGCGATTCAGTCAGTTCTTCTTCGAGCGTATCGAGCAGCACGTAAATGTCGGTCAACGTCTTTTTCAGCGTCTTGAGCGCCGAAGGTGACAGTTTGCTGACAGCGACCTGTTCGAAGTGCTGAGCGACCGGCATGAGCTCCTCCACCATCGCCCGGCCCGAATCGGTCAGTGCGATCGCCACCGTGCGCGCATTGTTTTCGAGCCGGCTGCGCGAAACGAGCTTCATCTTCTCCATCGTGCCGACCAGTCGCGAAAGCGTCGACAACTCGACGGTCGTCATGTCGGCAAGATCGTTGAGCCGCTGGCCCGGCGTCTCCCACAGCGCGGCCATGACCCGGTACATCGGCAGGGTGATGCCGTATGACGCAATGCGACGGGAGAACAGATCTCCCATGCGTACGCCCACTCTGTTGAGCAGATAGGGAAAGGAATCCGTCAATTTATACACGGTCGGCACCTCGGTAGTGATTGGCCGATTCTATCAAAGCAACAGTTCCATCCGCATCATTTTCATTGCCAACAATTGCAAATGCAAATATAGTGAGTTCCACAGGATGCGCAGAAGTCCGGAACTCAGCCTTGCATGGGACAGGAGACATGATGGAAACCCTAGCCGCCTCGCCGGAGCAGATCGGCCTTTCGTTTCGAGCGGCCATGCGCCGAATTGCGTCGACGGTCACGATCGTGACCGCGTCCGATGGTCAGCGCCGTCATGGCATGACGATGACGGCCGTCAGCTCGCTCTCGATGGATCCGCCTTCGATGATCGTGTGCGTGAACCAGTCAACGTTCCTGCATGACATCCTCATGACTGGCCGTCAATTCTGCGTCAACGTGCTCAAGCACGATCAGGCGGAGGTATCGGCGGCCTTCAGCGGAGCCATCTCGCCGGATGAACGTTTTTTCGTCGGCAAGTGGCTTCGGCACGCGGCGGCAGGTATCGATTACCTCGAGAACGCGCAGGCCAACATCTTTTGCAAAAAGGTCGCGGCGGTGCCCTACGGCACGCACACGATCTTTATAGGCACGGCCGATCAAGTCGTGCTCCATGACGACGAGCGTCCGCTGCTGTACCGAAACGCAGCCTACTGCTGAGTCCCTCGTCCATCGCCTTTTCTTGCAGATCCCCAATTCAGTATTCGACCATCGGAGGAAACGTCATGTTTGCCATTGAGAACGAGCCGGCAGCGGCAGCGTTGTGCGAAGCCGAAGCGAGCGAGCCCTCGATCGCAACGCTGCGCGAACGCATTACGTCGTTGAGCGCCACGCTGAAATCGCTCGCCTCGAATGTGGAGAGCGATCGCCGCGTGCCGATGTCGAGCATCGAGGCGCTACGCGAAGCAGGCTATTTCGATCTCGTGAAGCCGAGGGCGTTCGACGGCCTGGAGCAGGATTTTTCCGTGCTGGTGGATTTGAACATCGACCTCGCCAAATATTGCGCATCGACAGCATGGGTGGCGGGTCTGCTCGCGGCGCATCAATGGCTCGTCGGTTCATTTCCGTTGCAGGCGCAACGAGACGTCTGGGACGCGGATCCCAATGCGTTGGTATGCGGTTCTTATGCGCCTGCATGCCAGGCACAGTTGGCCGAAGGCGGATACCGGATCAGCGGACGGTGGAGCTTCGCGAGCGGGTGCGATTGCGCCCAATGGTCGGTATGCGCCGCGGTGTTGCCCGCGGACGGCGATCGCGACAAACCCGCCCCCGCCTTTTTGCTGGTTCCCGCATCGGACTACGCGATCGACGATACCTGGCATGTCGTGGGGCTTGCGGGAACCGGAAGCAAGACGCTCGTGCTCGAGGACGTATTCGTACCCGCTCACCGCGCGCTGCTCTTCTCCGAGACGACGAGCGGGCAGACGCCCGGCGCGGCGCTCTACCGCCATCACCCCGGGTTCTCGATTCCGATGTTGAGCACGATTCCTTCGTGCCTTGCATCGGTTGCCGTCGGAGCGGCACTGGGTGCGCTCGAAGATTACCTGGAACGCACGGCTCGGCGCATTACGCGCGGAGCCGTCGCGGGTGCGCAAAATCGCATGGCGGAATTTCCGACGATCCAGTTGCGCGTGGCCGAGGCGACAGCCAGTGCCGAAGCCGCGCGACGAGGGCTGCTGGCCGATTTGCACGCGCGGGAACTGACGGTCGCGCGCGGCGAGCGTGTTTCCGTCGAGGAACGGATTCGCAGCCGTCTCGGACAAGCGTTTGCCGTATCGCTGGCGATTCGCGCCACCGAAGCGTTGAATGCGTCGACGGGTGGGCAGGGCCTCGATCTCTCGCATCCGGTGCAGCGCGCGTGGCGCGACGCCAATGCCGTGGGGCGGCACATCAGCATGAATTGGGACACGGTGGGCACCATGTACGGACAGATGGCGCTTGGCCTCGAACCCAAAGGACAGTACTGATCAAGTCAAAGGAACGAACGATGTCATTCAAAGCCACGAGAAAGATCGCGTTGGAGGAGCACTTCGCGATCGAAGAGACGCTGCAGGATTCGGCGGGCTTCGTCCCGCCATCGTATTGGGTCGAGCTCAAGCGGCGATTGCTCGACATTCAGGATCGGCGCATCGAGGAAATGGATCGCAACGGAATCGAGACCATGATCTTGTCGCTCAATGCGCCAGCCGTGCAGGCCGTCCCGGATACGCAGGCCGCCTATGACCTGTCGTGTCGAGCGAACGATTTTCTGGCGGAGCAGATTGCCAAGCGGCCCGATCGGTTCCGAGGATTTGCGGCGCTGCCGATGCAATCGCCCGAGCTGGCCTCGCGCGAGCTCGAGCGTTGCGTCAAGGATTTCGGGTTTGTCGGCGCACTCGTGAACGGCTTTTCCCAAGTGGAAGGCGGCGACAAGGTTCTTTATTACGATCTGCCGCAGTTCCGGCCGTTCTGGGCGACAGTGCAAGCGCTCGACGTGCCGTTCTATTTGCACCCGCGTAATCCCTTGCCGGCGCATGCGTCGATCTACGAAGGCCACTCGTGGTTGCTGGGACCGACCTGGGCGTTCGGCCAGGAGACGGCCGTTCATGCGTTGCGGCTCATGGGCTCGGGACTCTTCGACGACTGTCCCGATCTCAAGATCATCCTCGGTCATATGGGCGAAGGGCTGCCCTACAGCATGTGGCGTGTCGACAACCGCAACGCCTGGGTGAAGACAGCACCCGCCTATCCGGCCAAAAAGCGGATTGCCGATTACTTCCATGCGAATTTCTGGCTGACGACATCGGGCAATTTCCGCACGCAAACACTGGTGGATGCGATGTTGGAGATCGGTTGCGACCGCATCCTGTTCTCGGCCGATTGGCCATTCGAAAACATCGACCATGCCGCGCAGTGGTTCGATGCGGCGTCGATCAGCGAAAACGATCGGATCAAGATCGGCCGAACCAACGCGGCGAGGTTGTTCAAATTGGACACGTAGGCGCTTCGTTCATGCAGCGGGCGTCCCGCGGATCAAAAAATTAGACTACATGGAGTGAGACATCATGCAACAGACGACCATCGATGTACACGAGGAGTTGGCCAATGCTCCCGTTGGCCGGATGCACGTGAAGCTCGGCGTTCTGCTTGCCATGCTGACGTTGTTCGACGGGTACGACACCTTCAATCCGGCCTACGTAATCCACTACGTCCGCGGTCCTTGGGGACTTTCGCTGCAGCAAGCGGGCATGCTCGTTTCGAGCGGGCTCGTCGGGTTTCTGATCGGCGCTGCCGTGCATGGCGCGGTGGCCGATCGCTTCGGGCGTCGCATCACGCTGATCGCCGGGCTATGGATGACGACGGTCTTTTCGCTTCTGACGGCGCTCTTCGCCGAATCCTTCGCCGGCTTCTGCACATTGCGCATCCTGACCGGCCTGGGGCTTGGCGTCCTGCTGCCGCTCTCCACGACCTATATCAATGAACTCGCACCGCGACGCGTCGCCAATACGTTCGCGCTGTGGGGCGTCGCGCTGGGCTGGGCGAGCGGCGGGGCGGCTGCGGGTATCGTCGGCGTGCTCGTGACGCCGCATACCGGTTGGCAGGGGCTCTATTGGGTCGGCTCCCTTTCGCTGCTGCTCATTCCATTCATACATCGATATCTCCCCGAATCGCCGAAGTTCGCGCTGTTGCGCGGCGACGAAACCGAGGTCAAAGCGATTCTCGCCAAGCTCAGGCCGCAGCGTGCGCATATCTACCGCGAACTTGCCGTCGGCCGGCCAGCGACGGATCCGAGAACGCCCGTGCTGGCACTGCTGGACAAGCCTTTTCGAAAATTGTCGATTGCCATCTGGGCGACGAGCTTTCTGAGTCTTTTTTGTATCTTTGGACTGTCCGGATGGATCCCAACACTGATGCAGGCGCGCGGTGAAAGCTTTGGTGCAAGCTTTACGTTCGGTGCATCGATGCAGATCACGTCGTTTATCGGCGCGCTGATTTGCGGTCATCTTGTCGACCGCTTTCAGCATCCGCGATATTGGCTTTGCGCATGGTCGCTGGGCGGCGCCCTGTCGGTGCTCATGCTGATCCTTTTTCACTCGCACTGGGTCAATCTATTCTGCAGTGCGTCGGCGGGGTTTTGCATTATCGGCGGGCAATTCGTGCTCAATAACTTCACGGCCGCATCCTATGAGACGCGCATGCGCGCGACGGCGGTAGGAATGGAGCTCGCGGTCGGGAGACTGGGTGCCATCCTGGGGCCCTTCGTTGGTGGTGCGTTGCAACAGATATTCGGCGGCTCGAGCGCCGTGCTGGCGTCGATCGGGATAGCGGCGGCTGGAGCCGCGGTCAGCGTACTGCTTGCAAGGCCGGCCACGGGGTCCGGTGCCGACGATTTCGGCACTAAGGGAATGCCAATCGGCATCCACCACGAGTATTGAAAGACTATATTGGTGAGCGGCCAAGCGCCTTGCGAGAACCACGGAGACAGAGATGTTGAATGTCGATGAAAACACCCTGACGGAAATCGTGCTGGCCCGTCATGCCGAGGCCGACAACCCCCGCCTGAAGCAGATCATGACCGGCCTCGTGCGACATCTGCACGGGTTCGCTCGAGAGGTGGGTCTCACTGAAGAGGAATGGTTCGAGGGCATCCGGTTCCTCACGGAGGTTGGCGAAATCACTGACGAAAAGCGCCAGGAGTTCATCCTTCTCTCCGACACGCTCGGGCTTTCCATGCTCGTTACCGCGATGAACAATCGCAAGCCTCGGGGGTGTACCGAAGCCACCGTCTTTGGTCCATTCTTCGTCGAGAACGCACCCGAGTACCGGAACGGCGACGACGTGGCCAATGGCGCCAAAGGCGAGCCGTGCTTCGTATCGGGCCGTGTCACCTCGCTGGACGGCACGCCGATCGGCGATGCGCTCATCGATGTCTGGCAAGCGGATTCCGATGGTTTTTACGATGTGCAGTATCAAGGCCAGGAGACGGCGCATGGGCGCGGCCGTCTCAGAAGTCTGCCTGACGGCTCGTTTCATTTCAGGTCCGTCACCGCGGAGTCCTACCCCATCCCCTACGACGGTCCGGTCGGGCGCATGCTCAAAGCGCTTGGACGCCATCCGTGGCGCCCCGCGCATCTGCATTTCATGATCGAAGCCGAGGGCTACGAGCGACTGATCACACATGTGTTCCGATCGGGCGATCAGTATCTCGACTCCGACGCTGTGTTCGGTGTGCGCTCTTCGCTGATCGCGGACTGGCAGCAGCATGAGCCGGGCGTCGCGCCGGACGGCACTGCCATGGACGTGCCATTCAGCACGCTCGATTTCACGTTCGTATTGAACCGGCTCGATGGCGAGCCGCGGTAACGCCATTCAACTTCCAAGCAGAAAAATGGATTCATTCGTTTATCAGGCCCAAGCGGCGCGCGTCATCTTCGGTGTGGGCACAGGGGCGAGGCTCGGCGAGGAGGCGGAACGCCTCGGCCTCACGCGCGTGCTCGTGCTCTGCACACCGGGGCGGACCGAGCTTGCCGGGCGGGCGAAGCAATGGCTCGGCGGCCGCGCCGTCGGTGTGTTCGACGGCGCGACCATGCACACGCCCGTCGCCGTGACCGAGCGCGCACTCGAGGCGGCGAAAGCGCTCGGCGCGGATGGCATCGTCGCCATTGGCGGCGGATCGACCACAGGGCTCGGAAAGGCAATCGCATTGCGTACCGATCTTCCGCAAATCGTCCTGCCGACCACGTACGCCGGCTCCGAAATGACGCCGATTCTCGGCGAGACCCGGGACGGTGTGAAGACCACGCAGCGCAGTGCCAAGGTGTTGCCGGAGGCCGTTATTTACGACGTCGAATTGACGCGTTCGTTGCCGGTGCGCTTATCGGCGCTTTCGGCGTTCAACGCAATTGCGCATGCGGTCGAGGCGCTTTATGCGCCGGATACCAACCCGATCGTTTCACTGATGGCCGAAGAAGGTGTGCGGGCGATCGTGCGGGCGCTCGCACGGCTATCGGGAACCCCCGACGACATCGAGGTACGGACTGACTTGCTGTATGGCGCCTGGCTCTGTTCCTGCTGCCTCGGGGCGACGACGATGGGGCTGCACCACAAGCTCTGCCATACGCTGGGCGGACTGTTCGATCTGCCGCATGCTGAAACGCACACCATCGTGTTGCCCTATGTGCTCGAGTTCAACGCGCCAGCCGTGCCCGACGCCGTGGCAAGGCTCGGCCGGGCGATGAAGAGCGACGATCCGGTCCTCGCGCTCGCCGAACTTGAACGGAGCTTGCAAGTCCCCATGACGCTGCGCGAGGTGGGGATGCCGGAGGATGGTGTCGCCCGCGCGGTCGCGCAGGCCATGGCCAACCCCTACGCCAACCCGCGGCCGGTGGACGCGACGTCATTGACCGAGCTGATCGAGCGCGCATGGGCGGGGAAGGGAGTTCGCTGAATTCCGATCGCATCCATGAACTGTCTATGGTTAACTGTGCCGCATTCCACGAATTTCCATGCGGCTTACCAAGACAGAGAACCACGATGCCTCGATTTTTCGCCAACCGGCCCCGCATCTTCGTCGCCATCTTTTTCGGCCTTGCAGCCTATCTGCTCGTGCCGTGGCACCTTCGCCCGATTCAGCGCGCATTGTTCGGATGGGACTGCGGCGTCTGGCTTTATCTGATCCTGATCTGGACGAGAATGGCGCAAGCCAGTCCGAAGGACGTCCAGCGCGTCGCCGAACGCGAGGACGAGGGCGCCACGGCGGTGCTCATCGTCATCACGTGCGCGGCGGTCGCGAGTCTCGCCGCCATTGTCGTCGAGCTGTCCGCCGCCAAGGGGCTCGGTCCGCGGGCAGCCAGTGTCAACTACGCGTTGACGGCCGCGACGATGTTCGGTGCCTGGATGCTGATTCCCACCATGTTCACGCTGCAATATGCGCGTTACTACCATCGTTCGCAGAATAAGACATCGCTCACGTTCCCCGACAACGATGCGGAGCACGATTACTGGGACTTCCTCTATTTCTCGTTCACGATAGCGGTCGCATCGCAGACCTCCGACGTGACCGTCTGTTCGCGCGAGGCCAGGCGTACGGCGCTGGCACAATCGATTCTCTCGTTTTTCTTCAACGCCGCTGTGCTGGGACTATCGGTGAATATTGCTGCGGGATTGCTCGGCTCGTGAGAGGATGGCGCTCATGTCGTCCTTCTTATCCAGCGGGATGGCACATGACTCCTGAATCACTATCGTGAATGGGCGGAGGCAAACCATGTTGATCGGCGTTCCGAAGGAAATCAAAAGCCAGGAATCCCGCGTTGGATTGACGCCCGCGAGCGTGCGGGAACTGTCGAGCCGCGGTCACCAAGTATGCGTGGAAGCGGGGGCGGGCTCCGCGATCGGGCTACCGGACGAAGACTATACCGCTGCGGGCGCAACGATATGCGGCAGTGCAAAAGAAATCTTTGCCCAAGCCGACATGATCGTCAAAGTGAAGGAGCCGCAGCCCGCCGAGATCGCCATGCTGCGGCACGGGCAGATTCTGTATACCTACCTCCATCTCGCCCCCGATCCGCGGCAGGCCGCCGGTCTCATCGAATCGGGAGCCGTTTGTATCGCCTATGAGACCATCACCGGCCCCGGCGGCGGCTTGCCATTGCTCGCGCCGATGAGCGAAGTGGCGGGGCGCATGTCGATTCAGGTGGCCGCCGCGCATCTGGAGATACCGCGCGGCGGGATGGGGTTGCTGATGGCCGGCGTGCCGGGCGTGGCCGCGGCGCATGTCGTCATCCTCGGTGGCGGGGTAGTGGGCACCAATGCGCTGCAAATGGCGATAGGCATGGGCGCGCGCGTGACGGTCATCGATCGCGACGTGGACCGGTTGCGTCACCTCGATCTCATATTCGGCAATCGCATCACCACACTGCATTCGAGCGCCTATGCGATCGAGGCTTCGGTCATGGCGGCGGATGCCGTGATCGGCGCCGTGCTGATTCCCGGTGCGGCGGCCCCGCGACTCGTCACGCGAGAGATGATCTCTAAGATGCGCAAAGGTGCCGTTGTCGTGGACGTGGCCATCGACCAGGGCGGATGCTTCGAGACGTCTCATGCGACCACGCATGCTCAGCCCACTTATGTTGTCGATGGCGTCGTGCACTACTGCGTTGCCAACATGCCCGGCGCCGTCGCCCGAACGTCGACTTTCGCACTGAACAACGCGACCATCGCCCATGCTATCGCCTTGGCGGACAAAGGATGGAAGCGGGCATTGGCGGACAACCCGCATCTACGGGCGGGGCTCAATGTCTGCCAGGGCCATGTCACGCACAAGGCGGTCGCCAAAGCACTGGGGCTGCCGTTCCGGCCCTCGGAGGAATTCGCCTCCTAGTCTTACTGTGTCATACAATTCCTCGCAGTCGAACAACAAAATGGGCATCGCTGTAGCCGTCGTGTGATGTGGGCAGCGATGCGCCAACGCAGCGTAGTGATCGAATCAGGTCGTTCGAAGCCTCTCGTCACTAGAGTCGTTGGGCGCTCCTGCCCGGCTCGCTTTCTCCCATTCGAAAATCGGCGCGCATTCGGCGACTCAGCCATCGCGCGCGGCGCTTCTCGCGAGTTATCACATGAGGATCACCGAAACAACCGTGGCCCGCGTCTCGAGCATGCCCGAGTGCGGCGAAGTGGTCGTGCAACCCCGGCATAAAAAGATGCACCTGTCGCATTCACGAAAATTCCCGATGGGTTTTTCGTTGCCGGCGAAGAACTCGGCGATGCGGTTCTGCGCGAACGGGCGGAGCGACGGACATGCCCTCGCGGGAGGCTCATCGGTTGTATCGACGCCATGGCCTCATTCGCGAAGAGAAAGATCGCTGGTTGCACTTCGCGCGTTCTTCAATGCGTCGCAGCCGCCCGAGGCTAAAGCCGAAGACATCGAGCCGAGCATCGCTGCCCGAAAGACGATCAATGCCGGCGAGATCGATCTGGTCGAGCTCATCGAACAAATCGAGCGGCCGGATGGCTTGTCGCCCGCCTTGCTCGACGGCAGACGGCGTGAGTTGCTCGAATGTATGCGGGCGATTGCGGGTGAGGCGTATACGGAAGATTTCCGGAGTGTTGCACCGATCGGTCAGCTGAAGTTATGCGCGGATCGATGCACGCCCGCTCTCAAAATCTGGGAAGGGCGGCCTGGCGGGAGCACATCGATGGTGGTTCTTGGCTTTGCGGGCACGCGGATGACAGATGGCGCGGACCTGTTGTGCGATCTCAGAGGGCAGATTCCCGAACTACATGGCAATCCACTGCACGACAGCCTGCCTCCGTTGGGACAGGTCGGGGCCGGGTGGAAGGAACGCTGGTATGACGAAGCCACGAAGCTTCGCGGGGGACAGCAACTCGCGCGCATTCTCGCCGATTATTCGGATGCCGCCAACCGCGATGGCAAGACGCTATCGCTGTCAGTCGTCGGGCACAGTCTGGGCGCGGTGGTCGCCGCGCTGGCGGGTTTCGATATCGCGATGTTCCTGCGCCACAGGGGGACGCAGGGGTGCGTTAGCGTCTACTCGTTCAATCCCCCGCGTCTTGGGCCGAAGGGCACGGCGCAGGCGTATCGCCGCATCCTGGAGGGTGAGCGGTTAGAGAAGGGGACGCTGGGCTTTACGTTGCTGCAGTTCACACGCGAACTGGATCCGATTCAGTCGCTACCGTTTTTTATGGAGCATCCGGACTGGGCATCCAGTCAACGGGATCGGCACACCGTTCACCGAAGCGCGAACGTGCATATTCGATCGCACTACGACGGTGTGACGGACAGGCTCAATCTTGGCGTCAATCATGATCTCGCACTATGGAAGGAGGCGATCGCGACCGGTATCACGCCGGCCGCGCTGAGCGAGCTTTTTGGCGATCCACCGAATTCTCCCGCAAGCCGTGGGGATCCTTGTATCAGTCGCCGCGAGTTGTTGGGGTTCGTTGTACGCAAGATCGTGGGCGGGGGTAGTCGCGACTTGCGAGAAGGGTAGGACAATGTTGCCCTGGCTGAGGACGGGGGCCGCCTCGTTAACGAGGCGGGCAAAGGTAGGTGCAAAAATCACGCTCCTCGCGACCAATCTCAAGGGCTCAGACTGTCCGATGGACCACGAATTGCGGGGAGTGCCTCGCGTCGTCCGGAGCGTGCATCGCGATTTTGTTCGGTTCGATCCTTACGGCGTGGGCGGCGAACGGCGCTTATCTGCCTGGATCGAGAACGGCAGGGTTTTTCAACGCTGCGTCGATCTTCGCGATATAGCTTGCCCCGCTCGGGTTGTTGGGGTTGCTGTTGCCAGACACGTAGTACGAGAGGCCCTGCTTCAGCCCGCCGCCGTCGGCTATGCGCTGCGCGAGGTTGGATGCGGCCATGCGCAACTGGATCGTGGGGCTGTCCTTGTACTGGTCGAAGGTCACCACCTGGCCGCCGACGCGAGCGTTACCGGGTCCACCGTTGGCCCATTCGCGGCCATCAAGAAATTTCCGCGAGATTTGGCCCATGCCGACCGACGTGTTGTTGTCGGCGGCACGGTCGAGGTCGCCTTCGTGGTGCATCGCCTGCTTGTAACCCTGGCTGAACGCGCAGGATTCCACCTCCAACTGAGCGCGAAATACGTTCGGATTCAAACCGTATTCCTTCGCCGTCTGGTCGACTGCGCGGGCGAAATCGTCCTGGTTCCTGATCTGCGCGTCCTTTTGCTGTTCGTCGCCGCGCAGCACGGGCATGAACTTGGGGTGAACCGTAGCCTGTGCTTGCTCCACGCTGGCGGCATAGGCGCTGCCAGTGCCGGTACTTTGTGTTGTCTTCGCGCTCGCTTGAACACCGGTGGGTGCGGTGTTGTTCGTCGACGCGGGGTTCGCGGCGTGACTGAAATTCACCGCGGGGTTGCTCGGAGCTTGGGGGTTCGGGTTCGCGTCGTACGTGCCGAGGCTACGCATGGTGTCCGGTTTGTGACGCGCTTCGTTGTTGCGCTCCGCATGATCGTTGCCATGCGCACGATGCAGATGATGCGCGCCATGGTGTCCCGCGCCGCCACCTGCTTCGGTGCCCATCATCTGCTTCAGGATGTTCAGCAGTTGTGCTTCCACCGTGGCAAGCAGTGCCTCCGTCTTCTTCAGCGAACTCTCGTTGACCGAGCCTTCATGGCTGAACGTCGCCGTCGTGGCGCCCTCGACACGACCATTGATAACCGACATGATGGTTCTTCCTCGCTACGCATGTTGATGGACCGCGCACACGATAGGGTTGTCGTGTGTGACGCCGATGAGTCCATGCTACGAGGCGTGAACCGCGCTTCCCAAGCTGCGCGGCGAATTGCCGGTGCTGCTCGCGAAATCGATCGGCGCGGGCATCAACACGCCGGGATTGCGAGCCGATACGATGTAGCTTCCAGGCCGGTTCCGGTTCAATTCGGAGAGCACGGCATGCTTCACCGCATTGTCTCCATGCTGACCGACGATGTACGTCGTACGTCGATTGAGGTTGCCGGCAACGGCGTGGTAGCTGAGGAGCGCAATGGCGACTGCCGATGCGACTCCGCGCGGCCGATCCGATTTCGGCGGATTCGCGCAGACCCGATCCTCGTGGAAATCGAGCGTGTTGGCGGACATGTCGTATCCGGCATCCTGTGCGAATACGCCATGCGCGATCGCTTCGTCGATGAGACGATGAGAGGCTGCCATCCGGCCGGCGCTCGCATAGGCCGAGATAACGGCGCTATAAGTCGTCGCATTGGGCCGCGTCGGCGCGCCGCTCTTGCCCAGCTGCAGTGCCTCTTGCAATAGCTCGTGTGCTCGCTCGGGCTGGCCCCCTTTGGCACAAGCCACGATCGCCGCGTTATAGGCGGCAATGTCTGGCTGAATCGAGGGGTCGCGCGCGGCGATATCGTTCAATTCGGCCAACAAGGCCAGCGCCCGTTCCACGAGGCCGGCTTTGCCGCAGGCGGCGATCGCTGCGCTGAACGTGACGGCGTTCGGACGCATGGACACATCGTGTCGCGCAAGGGCCTTGAGTTCGTCGAGCAACGCCAGTGCTTCGTCGGCACGTCCGGCCTTCGCGCAGGCCGCGATGGCGGCGCTGAATGTGACGACGGATGGGCGCATCGACGCGTCACGCTGTGCCAGTGTCTTGAGCTCGTTCAATAGCGCGAGTGCATCGTCGGTGCGGCCTGCCTTTTCGCACGCGGAAATCGCGGCGCTGAAACTGACGACATTGGGCTCGACCGATCGTTGTTTCATCTCGGCGAGCAGCGCGAGTGCTTGATCGGCCAAGCCCGCGTTTTCGCAGGCGGCGATCGCTGCGTTGTAGCTCGTGACAGTCGGGCGCATCGACGAATCGCGCTCGCCAAGACGTTTTAGCTTGTCGAGCAGCGCGAGCGCTTCCCGCGGCCGCGCGCCGTTTCCGCATGCCGAGATAGCAGAATTGTAAGTAATGGGATCGACCGTAATCGACGGATTCACGCGTGAGAGACGCTCGAGCTCGTCGAGCAGGCGCAGCGCGTCGTCCGCGCGCCCGGCGTTGCCGCATGCGCAGATGGCGGAGTTGTAGGTGATTGCGTTCAGTCGCACCCCCTCGCCGCGGGCCGCGCGGCTTTTGACTTCGTGCAGCAAAGCGAGCGCTTCGTCCGCCAGTCCGGCATTGGCGCACGCGGAGATGGTCGCGTTATAGACGATCTCGTTGGGGCGCATCGCCGGGTCTTTCTCGCCGAGGGTTCTCAGTTCATCGAGCAACGCCAGCGCTTCGGGTGCACGGCCCGCTTTCGCGCAAGCGGAAATCGCGGCACCGTAGCTGACGATGCTCGGACGCAGCGCCGGCTCGGTCGTGGCCTGCCGCTTCAATTCTCGCAGTAGAGCGAGCGCCTGGTCGGGCTGCCCAGCGTTGCCGGATGCGGAAATCGCCGCGTTATAGGTAAAGAGGTCCATCCGCATGGACGGGTCCCGCTTGCCGAGCTCGCTCAGCTCGGCGATCAGCGCGAGCGCTTCCTCGGACCTGCCTGCCTTGGTGCAGGCCGATATCACCGCGTTGTAGGTGATGAGGCTTGGACGTATTCCGGCGTCCTTGACGGCGGTGAACAGCCGCATTGTCGTTGCGAAGCTGCCGCCGCGCTTGAGCAGCGATGCCGTGACTTTCTGCACCTCCAGTTCGGACCGTTTGCCGTTGCGGTAGGCGTCGATGATGGCCTTGTTGGAGCGCGTATCGGTTGCGTCGAGACGCTCGTCGTTCGCATCACGTGCGCGGGTGTCGATCGAGGCGGGGTGCGACGGACGCGACGCGAGCGGCGCATCCGATCGAACATCGACTCGCGAGGGGTGCGATTCGAGCCGGCCAGAGGCACCCGTATCGGGCGATTGCGATTTGGCTCGCAACCGGAGCGTGCCTCGGCTTGGGGCGCCGTCAGACAGACGAGCCTTGATATCGCCCGCTGAGCCTGGTGTTAGCTCCGCAAGGCGACTGCCGTCCGACTGCTGACGGGTCGGCGCTGTGTTGCCTTGTCCAGCCGGGCTTCGAGGGCTGGAGGAAGGCACGCCGGCGCGCATTCTCTGCCCGCCTTGCACACCCCGATTCGGCCCAGCCTGATCATCCTTCAGTACAGTGAGCAGCCCGGTCGGCCGCGCGATGCGGGTGCTCGGCGATTCGGGTTGCGGATTTTTCCGCGATTCGGGCTCGGGCGGCGAATTGCCGGTCTGGCTGACCGGTGCACCGGCAATTCTCGAAAGACTCATTGACTCGTTCCGCAGGTGCAAAGCCCCAATCACGGGCGGGATGGCGCGACACGCGCAAGCGCGAGTCCGGGCGATTCCCGACTCAAGCCGAGACTACAGACCAGGGCTCGCTGACGCAGCGCAAGCCGGCGAAAAAGTGGCTCCAAAAGTGAAATTTTTGCGGGGCCGCCTAGGCGGGGCCGCTCAGTCGCGGCCCCTTTTGCCGGCTTTAGAGGGGTTCCCGGAGGTAGTCCGCCATCGTCATGTGTCCTGGTCGCGAGGTAGACGGTCTTGCGCCGGCTGCGGACAGCGATTCGACGTCGGCGCCGCCGAACTGGCTCAATCGGCCGCTGCTCTCGCCGATTGACCAACCGCTGTCGACGGTTGGGCGGTAGGTGTCGCCGAGCCGCCCGGACATACTCGGCGTTCGATCGCTCAGGCGGCGCGAGGTCGATGCAGAGACGATGGAATCTGGGTCGTTCGCCGTCGCCTGACCCAGAATTTGGCGGAAGTCCGACCGAAGCGGCGCGACGAGATCGTCTCCTTCGACCAGATACGTACCGTAGTCGCTGTCCAGGTCGCTGTCGGCCAAATCGGCGCGGGCAAAGCGCCCGAGCGCCTGTGCGGCGCGTAGCGCGGAAAGTTCCGAAGGCGTCATGCTAGGGAGGCTTCCCGCGTCGCTGTTTGGTGGCATGCTGCTTAATTCAGAGGTCAGCCGGCGCGAAGAGTCGCTCGTATAGCCGAGACGCCCGTTGTGCAGCGCTGCGCCTACGTCGCTGCGCTCCGACAAATGGAAGCTGCGTTCGCTTGCCGTGCCCGCTTGCGATAAGCCTTCGGCAACGCTCGAAGCACGAGCGCTTCCGGCGACGGTGGGCCGGCCGGTGCGATGATCGATCTCGAACAAATCGCTGTCCGCCGCGGAGCGTCGCGCACTGCGATTGATATCGACCTCGAACAAATCGCTGCTGGAGTCGCTCAACGGCCGCGAGGTGGCCGTTTCATAGGTGCTCTCGGCGATGCTGCCGTACTCACTGTGTGCCGCAGCCGAGTAGGCCGAAGGTTGATAAGCGTAACTTTGCCCGCTTGGGGCGGGCCGGTCGGCGCGGTACGTTTGAGCACGGTACGATTGCCCCGCGGTGGATAAACGCGAAGCGAGATGACTCAACGGGGCGCTCGTTCGGGAACTGCGCTGCGAAACCGAAGTTGCGGATCGCGTACCGCCGCTCTCGGATGCCGGATAACCTGAGTGATGGCTCGAAGCCCTGCTGAGGCGGCTTGTCATGATTTGGCCTTTTCGGTTGACGATGAATTGAGTGGTTTGCGCACCGCGCTCAGTAGTCCGTCTTGAACATGGACATCATCCGTTCGAGCACGTCCACTGCGCCGGATGGCTCGGCTTCCGGTTCGGTGGGCGCCGAACTCGGCCATCTGTAACTGCTGCCGTAGTCCCCCGATTCGGGGTAGGCGTTGATTTCGTACATCCCTGGTGCGGGCAGGTCCGGTGAAATTTCCGGATCGGGCTCCTTCGCGGGCTCGGCCGGCGGCGTGGGGGCGAGCCAAGCCGGCATGGCCGCGGCTCGAGGTGCGTTGTCGGCCGTGGGCTTCGGCGCGGCCCAGGCCGGCGGCGCCCACTTTTCGCGCGCCGGCTCATCCGTGCTTGCTTGCTGCGGTACGGCTTGGGTGCCGGTTTGCTGGGGTACGGCTTGGGTGCCGGTTTGCTGAGGTACCGCTTGAGCCCATGGCGGCGGATTGTGCAATGGCTGTTCGAATTGAGCCCATGACATGGCGGCGGCGTTCGCGGGTACCGGAGGCTGCCCAGCAAACGGCATCGAGGGCATGGGAGGCATCGATGCCTGTCCGCCAAGCGGCATCGAGGGCATGGGAGGCATCGAAGCCTGTCCGCCAAGCGACATCGAGGGCATGGGAGGCATCGAAGCCTGCCCGCCAAGCGGCATCCAAGGCATCGACGGTCCCGGTGCGTGCAGCGTTGATGGGCCGGCTCCCATGTGTGCTGCCGAGGCGGCTTGCGGCTGAGCGGACAACTGCATCAACAGGTTGGCGATCGCATGGACATCGAGGTTGGGTGGCACAGCCGGCATGTCGAAGTTGAATTGCCGAGGTGGCGCGGCGGGAGCGGTCAAGCCCGGCAGGTCGACATGAGGCCATGCGCCCCAGTTTGCCGCATAGGGTTGCGCAGGAACCGGTGCCGGAGGCGGCGGAAGCGGAGCGCCGAAGCGATCGGCATAGTTCTGCGCGCGCTCGTCCAGCCACGCATCGACGGGCTTGGTCCATGCCGGCTGAGGCCCCAGCCCGTCGGCTTGCGCAGCGAGCTCCGGGTGGCCGACACGTTCGAGCCCGACGACCTGAGCGGATTGGCCATGTTCTCGAATGTAGTCGCGCACTGAATAGTCCGATCCGAGATCCGGCTCGTATTCGCCGACTGCCGGCGCTCGCTCGCTTGCCCGTATCGGGCGATCGCTCGGGCCGATGTCGCGCCCGGGCCTCAGGCGCCCCTCTTGCACGAGCGATCTACGGATTCCCGTGTTCTCAGTGTTGACCGCAATCTTCCCGGTGTGATTTTTGAGCGTGTGATTTTCGAATGAGCTGCCATATTCGAACCCGCCGAATTTCCTTGGCAACGTCGCCAGATCCGGGTTATGCGCCAAATTCAACACCATCTTTTTGGCCGGACTGGCGAATGTGGTGGGCAGTTCGGTGAGCCTGTTATGCGACAGATCGAGACTGCGAAGGCGATGGAAAAGCTCGTCCCAACCACCAGGCAGTTGCCATAGCTGATTGTGCTGCAGACTGAGCGATCGCAAGTTCGACAGTTTTTTCATCGATGCCGGGACCTGCGAAAGGAGGTTGGTATTCGCGGAAAGCGTGCGCAGATTGGTGAGGCCTTCGATTTCGTCGGGCAATCTCTCGAGCTTGTTTTCATCGAGATTCAAGTAGGTCAGTTTCGACAGCCGCCCGATTTCCGGCGGGAGCTTTGACAGTGCATTGCGTTGAAGCCCGAGCTCTCGGAGCGAATGCAGATCGCCGATTTCCTTCGGCAGCCGTTGCAACTCGTTGTCTTGGGCATCCAGCACTAGTGTTTTCTCGAGCATGCCGATTTCCATCGGCAATCGCCTCAGGCCAAGGCCGGATACGTGGATGCTGACGGCGCCTTCATCGGCCGCTTTGACGAGACGGGCGACGGCCTCCTTGCGTCTTTCCGTGGGCAATCCATGGTCGGCCGCCCAGCTCTTGAGACCGTTCTCGAAGACGGCACGCTCGCGTTTGTTCAGCGCGTCGAGCGGGCCTGCCCTATCGAATTGCCGCGGTGAGCCGGTTTCGTCGCGATGCGCTCCGGGCGCGGCGCGATCGTTTCTTCGCGGCGTGGGCGGCACGGAGCGGACTGCACTCAGGCAGCCGCAATCGATCAGTAACTTTTTCATGAGAGACGTTCCATGTTGCAAGCCGTCCCATCGAACGGCCTACGAGTCGTATATGCCGTGTTCAGAACCCGTAGGTGCCACGCCACGCGGCATTCGCGGCGGACTGCTGGCTTTCGAGGTATTCCTTCCAGAAAGGCTGTTCATTGATGAACGCGGAGAGCGTGGCGCCCTCGTTTTGCTGTTCAGCCTGATGCACTTCGCGAACGATGCCTTGCCTGACGGAGTCGGTCAGTTCGGGAGAAACGATATGCCTGAACATGCTTTTGAATTGCGGGGTGTCCAGGTGGGCGCGCAGAGGCTCGAGCCCGAGAATCTGCAACTCGCGCGATGCAATGGTTTGATAGACGAGCGCAATTTGCAGTGGATCGTCGGACAGATGCGATTGGCCGGGATCGTTCAACTTCTTTTGCCTGTTGATATTGGCAACCGTTTCCGCCAGGTTGCAGATGACATGCTGCCTGAACATCATGATTCCGACGCGCCATACGTTGATGCCTACCGTCTCTCCCGCAATCCCCATCGAGCCGCGCAGCTTCGCTTGTTCGAGACGCTGCGTCAGATGCGGGCCTTGCAGGTAAAGACGCTCGCGGTAGTGTTTGGAGAGCCCCGCGAGCGTGTTGTGCTGAACCTGCTCGAACCCGAGCCTGTCGAGTTCGTGCTGATGCGCCTGGTTGATCGCCGGATTGGAATAGTCGAACCACGAATCGTTGACGCCGGTTGCCCGGATCGGCGCCGAGTGCACTTGCGGCATCGAAGAGCGCTGCATGATCGACGTCGCGATTTGCAGTGCCTGGGCATACGCGGCGGCTTGCGGGTCTTGTGTCGTTGGCGTAAATCCTCTCGCGCCGGGAAAGCTCATTCCTGCCGGCACAGGCTGGAACGGATGAGCGGATACGGGTGCAGGCGCGGCTTGCGGAACAGGGGCGGGTGCAAACCTCACGCCCATCTGACCATGCGCGGCGATTTGCGCGGCTGCGGCCGATTGCGCAGCTTGCGGAACTCCGCCGGGCGGCGTTCCGTTGAACGGCATCGCGTTGAGTGGCATGCCATTGGGCGCCATGCCGTTGGGCGGCATCCCACCGCGCGGCAACGTTCCGCCCATTTGTGCGTGTGCGAACGGCTGGGCGGCCGCCGCCGGGACTGCTTGATTGTTTGCGGCGAAGTGCGCCTGGGGCACAGGGTTGGGCACAGGCATCGTCGCCTGTCCGGCCGGCGTGGGTTCGCTGCGCTGTTGCGCCGCGACGTGTTCGAAAGGCTGCGCGGTTGCCGTTGCTTGCGCCGCGGCACCCGGGGGCGCGAAGCCGCCGGCCTGATCAGCGGCATGTCTCACGAACTGGTCGAACGCGCGCGCGCCCGCCGGACCCGCTGCCGTCTGTGCCGCGAACAGTTCGGGCATGGCGCGCGTCATCTGAGGGATGGGCCGTTGCGGGGACGCGTCGGGTGAGAACGCCTCCTCAGCGTCGGGCCGGTGCGACTCTTTGTAGTAAAGAGCCTCGTATACGGGCTCGGGCACTCCGCCCGGCAATTCCTTCAAGCGTCCGTCGCTCGCGAGCGTCTCCGGCAACGGCGTGTTCGCGATACGGACCCGCAGATTGGTCGAAAATGGCGAGAGCTTTGAAGCTAGTGTGTTCTTGCCTTGGCGCGTGATCTCGAAACGACGTTGCGACACATATTCGAAAGGACCGAAGCTGTTCGGCAAGGTAGTCAGCGGGTTGCCCGCGACGTCGAGCTGCTCGAGATTTCGCAGGGTGCCGATCGATTCCGGAATCGCGCGGTTATGCACGCCGTCCGGATCGTCCTCGTTCGGCTCCAGGTCCGTCAGCTGGTTTCGATCGGCCTTCAGCGTGCGCAGCTTGGAGAGCCGTCCGACCTCGCGCGGCATCATGTCGAAGTGGTTGTGCGAAATGTCGAGTTCCTGCAGCTCTGTGCACTCACCGATTGCGGGCGGAAGGTTGTTCAGCATATTCCCGCTGAGTTTCAATTGCTCGAGCTTGCCAAGATCGCCGATCTGGGCCGGCAAGGTACGGAGCGCGTTGTTCCCCAGGTTCAACGATTTGAGCTTCGACAGCCTGCCGATCGTTGCCGGGACTTCCGAGATCGCGTTATGCGATGCGTCCAACGAGCGCAGGTTTTCCATCTGCCCGATGTGCGGCGAGAGGGCCGTCAGTTCGTTGCGCGAAAGGTTCAGACCTCGCAACGCGCTGAAATCCAGTATGGCCCGGGGAATCGCCGGCAAGCCGTTGCCGGACAACGAGATGCTTTTCGCCGTGCTTGCTCGCGTCATGAGCGATTCCGGCAAGGACGTCAGTGCAAGATCGTTGAGCTTGACGTCCTGGCCGGGTTTGACATCGGCCAATATTTCGACCGCCTTTTCGCGTTGCTCGTTGGGGCGCCTTCTCCCGTTGATCCAGGTGAGCGCCTCCAGATAGTGCGGATCTGCCCGGCGCGTTTCCTCGGCGGTCCGACTGCGTTCGTTTCGCCCCGACAAATTGAGCGGGAGCGAAACACCCGATAGCGAGACTTTTCTGCAATACATTGATTGACCTCGTCAGGTTTCTATCGATTCGTTAATACGTCCTCGCGGCGCGAGACAGGGACGCCGGACGCAGGAGTCCAGCGCACCATGGCGTTTTCCATATGCGTGCCGCAAAGAAATTGGGCGAGGGGTGGCCTCCGGCCGAGCGTGCTGGGCTGGAAGCAACTCTGATGGGTGGTGGGGCTGAGCGCCGTGCCCGGGGGCAGACGACGCTCACGCCATTTCGGCCAGCGCTATAGCCTCGAGCTCAACGAGATCCGCCCAGCCTCGACCTCACCGCACCGAACATCCGCCTCAGTGGGGGTTGCCGACCATAGATGGCCGGGCCTCGCGGCATCGACGCAGTGGACGATGCCCGCGTCGACGAGGGGGCCGGGGGAGGGCGGCGCATGGGAGGGCCCCCCTGCGTGACGGTCGTCGATAGCGATATATCGGATACGCTGACCTCGCTATCATGTCCCCGCAGGCCCGAGCGCATTTGCGGCGTGACCATCTCTGGCGGGACGGATATGCCCTCCTCGCGCAATCGGTTCAAACGCTCTTGTATTGTCTCGAGATCGACACTACCGCTGTGGCTTCCGGCGTCCGACAGGTCTTCGGCGATCGTCGAGAGGCGAGGGTTGCCGGCCCGGTTTCCGGACCTCGTCGGTTCTCCGTGGTAGCCGGAGCGCCCCCCCTCGGAGTAATTCCAGCCGCTGATCGCGGAGCCAAGTTCGCTGTTCCCGGAATGGAGGCGACCGCTTTCACGCGCCCCTCGGAGCGCCTCGATTTCGGAATCGGTCAGGCTTCGGCTACCGCTGCCGTCCGATATGGATGGAAGGCGGTTTTGGTGGGCGGTCCAGTCGACCCCGCTGCCGTTCGCCGACCGGCGCCCCGAGCCGCTGCCGGCTTCGGAGAGCGCGTCATGCGATAGCGAGGAGACGGTACTGGTGGAGAGCGGAGAGGGCGGCAGATGCCCGCTCGACGAGCGGCGGCTGCCGGCCTCGGAGAGCGCTTGACCGACATCCGATGGCTGACGCGAGGGTGCGGGAGACGGCACCCACGCCTGACTGTCCGTACTCGATCGTTCGCCGAACGATCGATTATCGGCGTCACCGTACCATCCGCTCGAGTTACTGGATGGAGTCCGGCCGGCAGCCCAGTTCGAGTAGTAGCTCGGGTCGTAGTATCGCTCCGGGCGCGATTTCACATCGCCCATGAGTGCTCCGGACGCGACCGAACCGAATTCGCTCACCGCTTGCGAGCGTGACGTAAGCCCGCCGAATTGGTCGCTCGCGGAACGTCTGCCGCTCTGCGATCCTTCGGATGGCGTAGGACTTGGGTCGTTGGCTTCGGGATGATAAGAGGACTGCCCATCGAATACAAAACTGCCGATGTTATTGAACATAGCGTTGCCTTATACCTTGATCGGTGTTTGCCGCGAGAGGGTGAAAATGCATGATTTTCTTGATGAGAAATAAGAGAAATCGTCGATCCGCCAGAGAGCGTTCGGCGAGTCGGCTATTGTCGGGATGCTTGATCGAGGCCGCTCAGATAGGCGGCGAAAAGGCGGGGACGGTGGCGAACGGGGATTTTCTTATGCTCGAAATGACGCGTGGTCTGTCGGGCCACGCGCCGCCGCTATCATTCCGGCTGGCCGCGTTCGCGCAGCAACGCCGACAAACTGCGCGAGGCGGGTTTGAGCGGGACGCGATGGCGCGTCCATCCCAGTTGCCGCTTTGGTGTCAGCGCGCGCAATCTCGTGGCGGCCCATCGGAACACGCGATAAGCGCGCGGGCGCGAAAAGGCGCCTGTCCAAAAGCGCCACACGATATGTTCGCGGCGGCTGTAGCGCGCCCCTTGTCCGCGTAGCGGGTGGACGACGGCTTCGTCCGGCGGCCGGTTTGCCTCGGTGCGCAGACGGACCAGCAGCTTGGGGATGGGGATACGTACCGGGCACACGTCGCCGCACGCGCCGCACAACGTCGAAGCGTTCGGTAAATCGGCCGTGGCGTCGAGCCCGAGCAGATGCGGCGAAATGATTTTGCCGATGGGCCCCGGGTAAGTCGTGCCGTAAGCGTGGCCGCCGATGCGGGTATAGACGGGGCAATGATTCATGCAGGCGCCGCAACGTATGCATTGCAGCGTGGCGCGCAGCGATTCGTCGGCATAGGCCTGCGAGCGTCCGTTGTCGAGCAACACGAGGTGCATCTCATGCGGGCCGTCGAGCTCGTCCGCGCGCCGCGGACCGGAAATCAGATTGAAATAGGTGGTGATCGGCTGGCCGGTGGCCGAGCGCGTCAACAGGCTCGAAAGCGGCACGATATGCTCGAGCTTCGCCACCACTTTCTCGATCCCCATGACGGCGATGTGGACCGCCGGCACGGTGGTCGACAAGCGTCCATTCCCTTCGTTTTCGACGAGCCAGAGCGTACCTGTATCGGCCGCCGCGAAGTTGACGCCCGAAATACCGATGTCGGCTTCGGCGAAACCGCGCCGCAATGCGCGCCGGCCGGTCTGGATCAGTTCATCGACATCGTCGGTGTACGGCGTATCGGGAATGTGTACCTCGAAAAGCTTGCCGATCTGGCCGCGCGTCTTGTGGATCGCCGGCATGACGATATGCGATGGCTTTTCGCCCGCGATCTGGACGATGTATTCCCCCATGTCCGATTCGATGCACTCGATGCCGCGCTCGCCGAGGTAATGGTTGAGCTCCATCTCCTCGCTCGCCATCGATTTTCCCTTGATGATCTTGCGTGCGCCGCTGGCCGTCGCAATGCGATGGATGATGCGATTCGCTTCGTCGGCCGTCTCCGCCCAGTGCACCTGAACGCCTGCGGCGGTGAGCCTTGCTTCGAGTTCCACGAGCAGTTCGGGCAGGCGGCCCAGCGCATGTTGCCGAATCGCTTCGCCCAGATCGCGCAGCGCCTCGAATTCGTCGGCGTCGGTGAATTGAACGCTGCGCCTGGCTTGAAGAAAGTCCATTGCCCCGCGAAAGCTCGTACGCAACGCTTCGTCTTGCAGCGCAGCCCGCGCGCGTGCCTTGAAGTCGGCAGGCGGAACGAAATGAACGCGCGTGTTGCTCATCGGCCCGCTCCTTCAGCGTCGATACGGTCCATTACGATGACAACCCACATCCAGCGCGGACCGTGAGCGCCATAGGCGAGCGTCTGCTGGATATCCGAAGTCTTCGACGGCCCCGAAATCAACACGAGGTTGGTCGGCATGCCCGCGCTCCAGCGTTCGGCTTTCGCCGCGCAATGCAAATCCGGATGCAACGAGCGCGCATGTACCAGAGCGATATGTAGCGGCGGAACGAGGGACATCGTACGCGGAGAGCCGCGATCGGGCGCCACGATCAGCGTGCCGGTAGAGGCGATGCCCGAGCGGGCGATAGTAAAGCCCGCATCGACCGTTTCGAAAAGCTCGCGCTTCCAGGTTTCGATCGGGGCGCTGAACTGCAACGCTCGAACCGATGCGGGCAGGGCCCGAGTCAGCGCGGCGCCTTCCGGCGTTTCGGAATCGATCAGCAAGCGCTCGACGCCGGCGGCCGATATTCGCTCGGCAAGTTGCGCGGGCCATGACGCCGCACTTGCGCAGATCACTTCCGCGTGCGCGGCGGTCAATGCCGCGCGCATGGCCTCGACGCGTTCCGGGATCGAGCTTGGCTGCATCGGACGCCGCGCTGAATAGTGCGCATCGATAGCGGTGCCGATCTCATTGACGCCGATGGGGGCCTGTGCGCTGGCCGCGTGCAGCTTGCCGAGGATTCGATCACGTGTGCTGAGTGTGCTCATGGCGTTGTCCCTGCTTTGGTTCGAGTGTGTCCCCACCCGTGCGGCGCCAGAGGAAACTCGCGAGATGTTCGACCGCGAGCGGCGCGCCCTCATGTGCCGCCGCGTGACCGATATTGAGCAAACATCCGCAATCGGCCGAAACGAGCCTGTCGCAGCCTGTCGCGCAAGCCGAGGCGACCTTGTCGCGTACCATGGCGCCCGAGATATCGGCGTGTTTGAGCGAGAACGTTCCGCCGAATCCGCAGCACTCGGACTCTCGCTGGTGCTCGATGCGTGCGACGCCGGGCAGGGCGTCGATGAGCGCTACGCCATGTGCGCGCGTACCCATTTCCCGTCGTGCGGCGCACGACGTGTGGAGGACGACGCGCTCCGGGCTGACCGCAGCGCGCGCGACCATCGCCGAATAATCGACTTTCAAAACATGCAGCAGGAACTCGCCAAGCTCGTAGGTCCGCTCGGCGATATCGGCGGCGCGTCGGCTCGCGGCGGCGTTACCCGCGAAAAGCTCCTGCCAATGATGGCGAATCATTCCCGCGCATGAGCCCGATGGCACGACGATGGGCCAAGGCTCGGCAAAGAGACCGAGCTGTGCGCGCGCGACGATGCGGGCTTGCTCGGGATTGCCGCTGCTATAGGCCGGTTGCCCGCAACAACTCTGGGCGCGCGGAAAATGCACGGTCACGCCTTCGCGCTCGATCAGGCGGACCGCATCGAGCCCGGCCTGTGGAACGAACAGATCCACGAGACAGGTCGCGAATAGATAAACGTGGTCGGGTCGCTCGTCGGGGTAGTGCCGTTGCTGCATATCGGTCTCCAAAACGCCGCGCGCCGCGCAAATGCGCGCGACGGTGTCAGGCGCATAATTCCTGTATTTACGCGCCGACTCAAATTGGTTGGACCACCGAGGCGGGCGCGCCGCATAAGCGGCGACGGGGCGAGGAACGATATGACGATGAAAAATCGCGATTCGGCGCAGGGCCGGGTGGAATCGATCATGCGCAAGCTGGAGACGTCGATGCTCGATGGGACATGGGCAGCGGGCACCCGCTTGCCGGCCGAGCGCGCGCTGGCGGCCGAATATGGGGTCGCGCGCAACACGATTCGCGAAGCCATCCAGCGGCTGGTGGCACGCGGGCTGCTGACGAGCCGCCGCGGTGCCGGCGTGTTCGTGACCGATCGGCTGCGCACCGGAATCGCTTCATCTGCCTGGGGCCAGTTGGTTGCCGATCACCCCGCGTTACGCGACGACATTCTGGAATTTCGCCGAGTGCTGGAAGGCGCGACCGCGTACTTCGCTGCCTTGCGTGCGACAGCCGACGAACGCAAGCGCATTGGCGCACTGCTTCGCGAGCTCGAGCGGGCTCACCGCGACAACGATATGGCCGGCGAGGCCATGGCCGATACGCGTTTTCACGAGGCCATTGCGGCGGCTTCGCACAATGCGATGTTCTTGCACCTGCATACGAGCGTGATCGGTCTGTTGCGCGAGCACATCACGGTCGGCGGCACCGGACTCAGACAACAGGACGACGAGGCATCGCGGCTTTTGCTGATGCAGCATCGCACGCTGTGCGAGGCTATTTGCGCGCGCAAGCCAGAGCAAGCGCGTACGGCCATGCAGACGCATATCGATTTCGTTCGCAGCCGGTCTGGGTCCGACGCGTGAGCGCGATTATCCGGCGCGGATATCAAGGCGTAATCTTTGCCGTCGATAGCAGCCACCCGAGCGAAACGCTATACCAGACCGGCGCCGTGACTTCGAGATTGATGTCGTGTCCCGAAGCAGGAACGACGAACGAGGTGACGCTGGGGCTGGCGGCGTAATACGGCCGCTCGGCGCTTTGCAGCGATGCCGAGGTCGAACAGTCGGCGGCCCCATTGCCGCAAAAGATCACATCATCCTGTCCGTTGACCACGAGAACCGGTACGTTGATGAAGCCCGAGTAATAGGTCGCGGAACCTGGGCCGGTCGCAAACACGCCATTGAGTTCGGTCTGAGTGGCCGTCTGCTTCAGCTTTTCGTCGAGTTGAACGACGTTCGGATCGGTCGTCGCCGGATAGTAGAACATCGCGTTGCGAGCACCGGGCCGCGTCGTGAGGTACCCGGCATCGAGTCCCAAGTTTTGAAACGCGGGATCTTGCTGCGCGGGGTAGATATCCTGCGACAGGATGGTTCCGATCGTCGAACTCATCTTGTGTCCGATGCCCGTCAGGATGACCGCATCGACATCGCGATACTGGCCCGCTTCGACCCACGAGGTATACGACCCGAGCGAATGGCCAGCGAGGACCACGTGCTTGAACGCATAGCCGTTGATCTGCCCTTGACGCAGCGCTTGCACCAGCTCGTGCGCGACATAACCGTCCGAGTTGACCGAGATATCGGTGCTGACCGGGTGGGAACTGAGCCCGTCGCCGATGCGGTCATAGACGAATACGGCATAGCCAGCATTCGTCATGAAGTTCCGATACGAATAGAGTGGGGAAATATACGGCCAATCCCAGTAGTTGTGATCGTACGTGGCCCCATGGACAGTCAGGATGACCGAACTGGCTTGGCCCGACGCGGGCAGGCAGAGTTTGCCGGAGACCGAATAGGCCTTGGGGCCGCCGTCGGCCAGCGCAACGGGGACCGTCACAGGTTGGCAGGTGGTCGCGGCGCTCACCTGTGCGAACGCATTGTCGCAAACGAATGATGAGAGACCGATCGATGCGGCGGCGATCAGCAGTTTCGAGGTGCGGGACATGCGCTTTCCCGCGCTTGATGCGGCTTTCCGAATCGGCGTTCCAATCATGTTTCACCTCTTTCAAAGAAAGTTGAATATGGGCGACGACACTCGTTGGGGGATCGGCTCAAGGTGCAATGCCGCCAAGCGCCTCGTTGCGATAGCGATGGCGGGACCGGAGCTTATGGTAGACAGCCGCTTGCTTGCCGGCGACGCTGATCCTCGTAGGCCGGGTCTCGTTAAATCCTCGCCACCACGCCTGTCGTACGTCGTGCTCTCACTGCGCATAAATCGGTAAATTGCGCTGCTTTGACGATTTAGTGGCCCATTAAAGATCGGACGGATGCCGCCGTTAACCGACGATATGGCGTCGGTTTGGCAACGATGCGGCAATGCGATTCGACGGGCCGGATACGGGAAAAAAGATAATGATTCGGGGGATATTGAAAACGGTCGCGGTGCTCTCGTGCTGCTACGCACTGGCCGCATCGGCGAACGGGTCGAACACTGTCGCGCCGACGATCGATGTACTGCATGCTCCCGAGCGGGCAGCGGGCATCGTCTCCGAGCATCAGCGCGGTAGTTATCGTTCCGTTGTCGACGCTTACCAGGCAGCGCTTACGCAACACCCGCGCGATGTCTCGCTTGCGGTCGCGCAATGCGGTTTCATTCAACGCTTCGCATGGTCCGAGGACCTGGATTGGAGCGATGCGGCGGTGAAGGACCTCACCGCCTGCCAGCATATGCTCGACGAGCGCTTTGCGGGTCAGCCTGACGCCGCGCTTTTTGTGCTCGAGCATCGCTATGGAAAGGACGCGGTGACCTACGGCGAGCCGCTGCTTGCGCGTTCGTCGGACTGGACCCCGGCTCAGCGTACCCGGCTTCATGCCGCGCTTTCGCGCGCCTATTCGGCGGTGAAAGACGACAAACGCGCAGGCGAGGAGGCGCTGCGCACGGTGGAGCTCGATCCGACGAATCCGTGCCTCGTCGAGGCGCTGCGTTATCTCGTGCGTTCGAAGCGCGCTGCCGAGGCGCAACGGTTGTTGGCAGGCGCGCCTGTCGCGAAGACGATCTGGTTCGAAGCGCAACGCATCAATACAGCAGCCGAACTGTTTCCGGGGCCGCAGGCACGCGATGAACTCATGCGTGCGCGATACGCCGGCTTGAAGATCGATGCCTATACGTCGGCGCGTGCGCTGTTTCGGGCAGGCGATGTGGCAGGCGCCGAAGCGGTGCTGGCAACGGAAAAGCAGCCGTTCAAATTCATGACGCCGCAGAACCGGCAGCTTCGCCTCGATGTAGCCTTCAATGCGGGCAACTCGCTCGCGGCGGCCGATCTGCTGCGCGACGAATACGATCGGACGCATCAAGCCATGCCGCTCGTTTCCGCCTACGCGCACCTGCTGGATCTTTCGCCGAAGATGTTGATGCGTGCCGACCTCTTTCCGCTGGCCGGCGCGTTGATTTTTTACGCGGTGCTGCTCGCGGCCGCGCCCGGGGTGCTGCTGTTTCCCGCACACTATCGCGGTCTCGTGAGGGCACGCGCAAAAAAGATCAGTGAGCCGCTTTTCGCCAGCATCGGTTTGCGGCATGCCTGGTGGGCTTTGTCGTTGATGTTCTTTGCGCTTTATCTGTTCGGAGGGTTTCGCGTGGGTACGGCGTCGCTATCGCCGGCCCAGAGCATGGTGCTGCGCGAGGGCTGGCAGCGGGGCGTGGCGATGTCTTACCTCTGGTCGCTCGCCGTCATGGCGCTGGGCCTCGCATGGGTCGCCGCGCGTTTTTCCTGGCGCGAATGGCTCGGCAGCGGCGAATGGAAGAAGGCGTGGTTCGTCCCGCCCGCGTTGTATCTGGGATGGAGCCTGTTGAAATTCCTCGCCAGCCGTCACGTGATGCCGACGGGCGGCCCGGGTGTCGCGTGGCAATTGGCGTTCGTTACCGGCGCGCATTCGATCGGTGGTGTGTCGCTGCCGCTGCTGATTTTTGCCGTCGCCGTGCCCATTCTGGAGGAACTGATTTTTCGGGGGTGCGTGCTCGGCGGATTGTCGCGCCATATCAGCTTCGGGTGGGCCAATTTTCTTCAGGCGGCGCTTTTTGCGGCGCTTCACCAGGATATGTCGCATTTCGGGCAACGCTTCGTCCTTGCGCTGATCGGCGGTTGGTTGGTGAAAAAGACGAGAGGCCTTGCGATGCCGATCGTCATGCATGGTGTGGTCAACATATTGTTTGTATTGGCAGTGGTTCGAAACATCTGAATGTCGAGCTTTCGTTTTGTAATGAAAGCCGAAAGACCGTAGGGCGTACCGAAGGGCAGAAAAAACACGTTTGCAATATCGCTGCAGAATTTGGCCACTTGAACGCGGATAACGTCCGCTTGATGGAGGTCGCAGATGAGCGAAGTGAACCGCGTGGGTGGTACTCAAGGGCAGCCGCCTGTCGTCCCTGGCCCAAAACAAGAGAGGAAGTCCGATTCGCCGCGAGCTAGCGCAACGTCGATCAGGGGTGCGCTTGCTGATATCGCGGGGAAGGCGCGGCCGATCGCAGTGGCAATCCGCGGCGCGGCGGAGGAGACCGCAACGTCGATTCGGCAATCCTCGGCGTGG